>BQIW01000034.1 GCA_021604105.1 Nitrospirales bacterium
GAGAAAAGTTTTAGAGATCGGAAGGATTTTTTTGGTGCCGAAGGCGGGACTTGAACCCGCATGGGTTTCCCCACACGCCCCTCAAACGTGCGTGTCTGCCATTCCACCACTTCGGCACGAAGTAGGCAGATTATGAAACCTCTAGATGTCCTTGTCAACGCGGGGGGCGCGGAGTAGAATCCTGGCCATTCTCATTAATCAATTGACCGCCCGGATTATATCTCACCATGACCCGCTCGACCTCTTCGCCTGCACCCCTGACTTATTCTCAGCATTGGATCGGGGCCTTTTTCGATGTGGATAACACGTTGGTTCCCGGCGCGTCGATTGAAATCGGATTTTTCCGGTACCTCTGGCAGGACGGTGTCGTAGGTTGGCCGGAATTATGGCACAGCCTGGAATATGCCATTCGACACATGCCGCCCATTTCGTTCAACCCTCTACGACGAAGGAAGCTGTATCTGATGGGGCATGACGTCTCCCTTATTGAACAGTTGGCCAGTGAGTACGTGGAGTTATATGTTGTGCCACGAGTCTCAGCGAGGGCTTTGAAGCGTTTATCCCGTCATCGGGATGCGGGACATGTCGTGGCATTCGTCAGCGGATCACCTGAATTCTTGGTGAAACCACTGGCCGAGGCACTTGGAGTTTCATTGGTATTTGGCGCAAGACCGGAATCCCAGGAAGGACTCTTTACGGGAAAGGTGTTTGCTCCATTGCCCTATGGTGAGGGAAAAGGCCGGTATGTGGAGCGCCTGGCCGCCCGGTTCAATCTGGACCTGACGCGTAGCTATGCCTATGGCGATAGCCCTGGAGATTTCCACGCACTCCAACTGGTTGGTCATCCCTTTGTTGTGAATCCCATTCGCGGCATGGCCCGCATTGCCCGTCAGCGAGGTTGGCCAATTACACAATGGGCTTAGGAGGCGGCCATCCGGGATGAAATCCCCTGCTTGTTTGCGCCAATTTGACAGCTTCTCATGTCCTTTTCATCTGAATAGCTCCCCTATACGCCCCACATGTTTGAAAGTAAAACTCAAGCCGGTTCAACCTTGTGTGGAGCACTCATCTCCGGCGGCCACCTCCCGCACTTTTCTCTGTCCCCTCCCCATTACCCCCACACATTGAGTACAATGCGATCTGATGCGTGCGGGAGTTTTGAGTATTTATGCCCACTTTACCTTCATTAAAGATCACCGAAATCTTTCATAGCCTTCAAGGAGAATCCACCCGTGTCGGGCAACCGTGCGTGTTTGTCCGGTTAACGGGTTGTCCGCTTCGTTGTACCTGGTGTGACACGGAGTATGCCTTTTATGGTGGAAAGACTATGCCGATTGAGACAATTCTGGCGCAGGTACGATCATATCGTTGTCCGCTCGTGGAGGTGACGGGCGGTGAACCATTGCATCAACCTGGCTCTCTGGTATTGTTAACACAATTATGCGAGGCCGGATTTCAGGTGATGCTGGAAACCAGCGGGGCATTTGATATTGCCAATGTGGATGAGCGGGTCTCAATTATCCTGGATGTGAAATGCCCGGGTAGTGGAATGACGGACCGGATGCGATGGGATACCCTCGCGCATCTTTCTGGGAAAGACGAAGTGAAGTTTGTTTTGAGGGACCGGACGGATTACGAGTGGGCGCGCGATATTGTGAAACAGTATGCTTTGGGAGACCGCTGTCCCGTCCATATGAGCCCGGTCTTCGGAGTCCTTCATTTTCAAACCCTGGCTGAATGGATTCTGGAAGATCGACTGCCTGTTCGCTTTCAACTCCAATTGCATAAAGTGATCTGGGATCCTCAAACACGCGGCGTGTAACGCAACGGAAGAGGGTCGTTTTAGGGTAGGGGCGATTTATTTATTGAGGAGGCGTATGAATATTCTTGTGAAGAGTGGTGAAGCCACCGCTACGACAACGGATGTGTTGGTATGTTTGGAATATGAACAGGACAAAACCTGGAGCAAAGCCGTCAAGTCGGTCGACCAGAAACTCGGTGGACAATTGAGCAGCTTGCGCAAAAGCGGAGAGTTTTCCGGCAAACCGAATAACTCCGCCTTACTGCATATCGATGGGAAACTGCCCGCAAAACGCGTGCTTCTTGTCGGCCTGGGAACACGGGAGAAGGTGACCTTGGAACGAATTCGTCAAGCGATGGGGACCGCTGCCAAACGCGCTCGCACCGCCAAAGCCAAAGGGATCGTCTGCGTGATGCCGGACGTGCCAAAGGGCATTGGCCCTGTGGATGATGTGGCTCAAGCCATGGTGGAAGGAGTCGTTCTTGGGGAATATCGGTTTAATGAATACCGCACGGACCGCACGGACGACACCCACTCCTTGCAAACCTGCACCCTACTCACCCCCTCACAGGCTCACCTGAATGGGGCCAAAGATGGCGCCAAACGTGGGCAAATCCTTGGTGAAGCGACCTGTTTCGTCCGGGATTTATGCAACCACCCCGCTAACGTGATGACCCCTTCCCGAGTCGTCACCGAAGCCAAAAAAATCGCCAGGGAGGCCAAAGTCCGGCTCAAAGTCTTGGACCGCAAACAGCAGGAAAAGCTTGGCATGGGCGGATTAGTAGGCGTCTCTCAAGGCAGCATCGAACCGCCGCAATTCATTATTCTGGAATATACGGGTGCCCCTCGCACACAAAAACCTATTGTGTTTGTCGGCAAAACAGTGACATTTGATAGCGGGGGCATCTCCTTAAAACCATCGGAAAACATGGAACAGATGAAGGCCGACATGACCGGTGGAGCCGAAGTATTGGCCACGATTCGAGCCGCCTCTCGGCTCAAACTCCCGGTGAATGCGATCGGCCTCTTGCCTGTGACGGAAAACATGCCGGGAGGACGGGCAACTAAACCCGGCGATATTCTTACCATGCTCTCCGGCAAAACGGTGGAAGTCCAAAATACCGATGCCGAAGGTCGCTTAATTCTGGCTGACGGTTTAGCCTATGCCTCTCGGCTCAAACCCGCCTGCGTAATTGACATCGCCACCCTGACCGGTGCCGCGGCTGTCGCGTTAGGGCAATTCGCCATTGGCATGTTGGGTAATGACGACCCCCTGAAAGCCGACCTCAAAAAGGCCGGCAATCATGCCGGGGAACGGGTATGGGAAATGCCCCTGTGGGATGAATATTTTGAGCAACTAAAAAGTGATGTGGCGGACATGCGGAATATCGGTGGGCGCGGAGGAGGAATGATTACCGCGGCGATGTTCTTATCAAAATTCGTTGGAGACCATCCCTGGGTCCATTTGGACATTGCCAGCACCGATTGGGGTACAACGGAACGGCCGTATATTCCTAAAGGCCCGACAGGTATCGGGACGCGATTGCTCATTCAGTATTTACTCAATCATGCTAATCGCTAGGCCGTCACACACGCGATGTCTATCGCTGAACTCATAGGGCAACTGTGTATGATCGGGTTCGAAGGGACGGAGGTCACTCCGGACCTTCGAGCCTGGATGCAGGAATATCGACCAGGAGGGATCATTCTCTTTTCCCGCAATTTGGTGGACCCTGTCCAAATCGCACATCTCACAAACGACCTCCAAGCCCTGGCTGGTGACATCCCCCTGCTCATCGGCATTGACCAAGAAGGCGGGCGCGTCTCCCGCCTTCCTGCAGATTTTACCATCTTTCCTCCTGCCATCACCGTCGCCCACTCGGGATCCACGGAACTGGCCTATCAGGCGGCAGCCGTGACCGCCAAGGAGTTACGCGCCGTAGGGATGAATATGAATATGGCACCCGTTCTGGACATCCATACGAATCCCTCCAATCCTATTATCGGAGATCGGGCGTTTGGGACCGAGCCGGAGCAGGTGGGCCTCATGGGGGCGGCCACTCTCGCGGGCCTACACGATCATCGCGTATTGGCCTGTGGAAAACATTTCCCTGGTCATGGCGACACCAGTACTGATTCACATGTGGAGCTGCCGGTGGTCCATGCTACCCGGGAGCGGCTGGAGAGCGTGGAGCTCAAACCTTTTCAATACGCCATTGCTCATGGCCTACAAGCCATCATGACGGCCCACGTCCACTATCCCGCTTTAGACCCCACAAATCCCGCAACCCTCTCTTCCATGATATTGACAAATATCCTTCGGCAGCAGATGGGATTTTCCGGCGTCATCTTGAGCGACGACTTGGAGATGGGGGCTATAGTGAACCATACGACAGTCGGCGAGGCCGCCGTGCACTCGCTGCAGGCCGGAGTGGATATGTTATTAGTGTGCAAAACCCGCAGGCTCGCGACCGATACGATTCATGCCGTCAGCCATGCTGTTGAATCTCATGTATTGGATCGAAGCCGCCTTGAGACGAGTTTGGCACGGATCATCTCCATCAAACAGCAATTTGTCTCACCCTATCACCCAATCGACATTCCCTCCATCCCTAATACCGTCGGGATTTCCGCCCATCGCCATGTATTAGCACAGATCCAAGAACAGTTTCGCACCCTGACCTGAAAGCACAGCAAGACAACACGGATTCCCGGACGGGCCCCAATAAGCAGGGGGAGGTTCGTTTCACTTTAGGTCATGTTATGGATAGGGGCTACTCTCACCTACTTACGTGTGAATAAAAGCGCCTGGCCTAATTCTGGACATTCCCTACAAAGATTTGTTTAGCTACCAACCTTGCTGTATAAATCGACACATCCATTCATCTATTTCTCTTGCTGATGATGGAATTCCATGATTCAATTCGGGAGCAAGGAGCGTGGCTATGGCATTGAAAAAAGGGGACATTATCGACGAACGCAAACGGTTCCCGGATTCTTGCGGACTGGTACTCAAGGTGATGAGCGGTGGAGAGGGGTTTGAAAAAATTCGATGTTGCGGGCATGACCTGACCGTGGAAGACGTGGTGCCCTCGTACAATCAAGAGCGTGGCCGCAGAGCAGGAACCTTGGCAGTCGGCATGCCGCTCGATGAGAAAATGGTTGCGACGGATTCCTGTGGGCTTCGCCTAATGGTAATGGCGGGCGGCCAAGGATTTCAGGAAGTCATCTGTTGTGGCCATTCGTTTGGGGCAAAAGCGATCCAGAGTTTAGAGTTTGGTCAGATGCGGGGAGAGAACACCAATCAGGAGCAAACCCCCAACACCCCACATCAAGGGACCGCATAAAAGGACACATTCAATATGTTAGGGTGGACACCAGAATCAATTAAACAATGGGTCCGCTGGATGCAGTTCCTCGACCGGTGGGGCTACATCACCGCCTGCCTGAGTTTTCTTCTCGTGGGTATGCTGGTCTTCGGTTATAGTTGGGTAGCCTACGCCCAATCGGTACAAACCGAGTTTTTGCCAGCAACCATTACTTTACTGAATGACCTGTTGTTCGTCATCATTCTTTTGGAATTATTCCGCACGGTATTGGGTTTCTTGCAAAATGACCGTATTCGACTTGAACCCTTCCTCCATGTAGGGATCATCGCTTCTGTCCGAAGAATTCTCACCGCTGGAGCTGAATTCTCGCATCAGGATTCTGTCCCTGAAGACATGTTTCGTCATTACCTCATGGATATGTCCTTACATGTCATCGTGATTTTGGTCCTCATGATCGCATTATATCTTCACCGAAAATCCGAGCTACCGGTAGAACCTCTTCTCAACAAATAGCCCTTCCAAATTTCAGGAAAATGCTTTTTTTCATTTTTCTTCCCTCAATCGTATGATTGTCATATATTCCTGATGAACTTCTTCGGCTCATATTGGGTCTGTTGAAAAAAGCCGCCAGCGGCGTTCTCGCCATTTTCCCGTGCTCACGTACTACGCGTACGCTCCGCGCGGAAAAACGGCTGCGGCCTTGCTGGACGGACTTTTTCGAACCGACCCGGAGCCTTTGATGAGGAATCTCATCCTGCGCAAATTTGCCCTTTAACATCATTTTTATTCAACACTCCCATATTGCATACCGCGGGGGGGTGTGGCAGTATAGCCTCCTTTTTAGACGACAATCTGTTGTGTTGGTATCATGGATTCTCTTCCTGAATTAGTCGGCACGGTCCATATTATTCTGGGCCCTTATCGAGGAAATCCGATTGCACTGTACATGTGCCAGGATGAGTCTACCTGCCGGATATCTCCTCGCATCTATCCGTGGAATAAAACAGTTGGAACGGGAGAAACCCCCAATAAAGCCGCCGCAGACTTTGAAGCCCGGTGGAAAGAAACGGACTTGGCCACCGATATGTATACAGGCCCTCATTGGGAAGGTGGTATCAAGCCCGAAAAGCCCAAACCCGTGCCTCCTCCAAAACCCGCTACTCCTCCTGCAGCCAAGACAGTACCCCCACAAGAGACCAAACCCCCTGCACCCAAATCACCGGTCCCGTCGGATGCACCACAACCAGCTCCCGAAGCCAAAGACCCGGCTCCGTAAAAATCCCAGTCCTCGTATCCGTATCTGTTTCGAATGAATTTTTGCGAACCAAGCCAGAACGGCCCGAACAGGCTATGTTCGGCTGACGGCAAACTGCCTGGCGGATTGTATCAACGCAGTAAATAGACGTTTCTGAATCATGTCGTGCCGGTATAAAAACTCCGGATGCCATTGGACCCCAAGCCAGAATGGATGACGAGAGGCCTCAATCGCTTCAATGACTCCGTCTGGAGCAGTCCCGGTAACTTGAAAAAACGATGGAACAGATTTGATAGATTGGTGATGGGAGCTATTCACCGCAATACTTAACCGCTTCGCGATGCGCTGAAGTAGGCTGTTGGGTTCAATGGCAACCAGATGGGCGGTTTTGGTTGCCGATTTGTTGGGACGATGTTCAATTTTCGTCGACAATTGAGAGGAAATATCCTGCACCAGGGTTCCTCCCAAGGCCACATTCATGGATTGCATACCTCCGCAGATTCCCAGCGTCGGTAGTCC
Organism: Nitrospirales bacterium; assembly: GCA_021604105.1. GTDB lineage: Bacteria > Nitrospirota > Nitrospiria > Nitrospirales > UBA8639 > Nitrospira_E. The sequence continues at coordinate 6,905 of BQIW01000034.1, forward strand.
CTGACGAAAGGCCAACTTGGATAATCCAAGCTCAAGTTGGGCGCGCTCTTCGCTCATTCGCTGAAAAGGATACCGTTGCTTCTCCCTATACAACTCAGGAGCTAAATCCGATCCGCTTCCAGTTACCAGAAGCCCGTCCAACCGCTGTAAAAGATATGTCTGTTTCGCCAGGCCTCGGACAAGGGGAAGCACTAGGGGCACTCCCCCGGCGTCCTGAATTGCCTGAAGGTACCTGGCCCGCAAAAAATAGGTGGGTTCTTTCCCACCCATGTCCTTACGGTTTCCTGGGTTAAAATCCGGTGTAATCCCAATGATAGGTTTGACCATGCCAGTCGATTCAACTCAGGCGGGTGTGACCTTTCGGTCTATAACGCTTGATCCTCGTATGCGGAGAGCCCTATAAATCGAACGGGTTCATTCCCTTTGAGGTGATCGGGAGTGATGACATACGTGCCGTAGAAACTCGGTTCCCATACGGCTTTTGCCGTTTCAAGGTCACCACCCGTCAATCCATAGGAAAAGGTTCCCACAATCCCCCCCAAGATGGCATAAGCCAACTTGCAAGGGAAATACACCACTGTAAGCAACGCACTCCCGATCCCAAGGCCCGCCTCATTGGTTGGGCTTGATAATTCTTGCTCGGCAGCCAGACTCACCCCTGTGGCCCCCAGACATACGACCAGGGAAAAAGCCATTAACACGCATACCCCGGTTACTTTCTTTAACATTCCCCCCCATAAAACCTTGAATTGGCGCATAAGGCTTACTCCTCCCTGTTTAATTGTCATGCAAACCTTCTTGTGGGTATTTTAAACCTGAATGAATGGTTAGTCTTCTGTTTTTAAATACCAAAACGAATATTATAGCAAATTTGATACTTTCATATTGACTGAGGGTTCTCTTTTGTTTCAATCAGATCCAACTCGATTACAATCTGCCTTTTGATTTCTTCGGCCTCCCGCGCCACTACCTCATCAGTCTCAGCAATGAGCATGTCACCTGAAACCTGGATATTCTCCTGCTTGATTCCCTTATGAATAAAGGCATGAAGCTTATAGAAACACAGCAACTGGACCAATAAATCATGACTTTTTTCCTGATAGTCTCCCAGATCTTCCACCGGAACGCCCATCAGAACGGCTTCCAACCATGACGAATGCTGAAGGATTTCTTCGAGCCTGGCTATTTGGCTCTTTTTCATCACCACCTCGACTTGTACCCCGCCTTTCCAGCTGCGTTTTTTGACATTAAACACACAGTGCACTGAATCTGAGGCACCCTCAACGGCTTCAGGGCCGTAAAACAACGTAATCCGAAAAAGGGGAATTTGAGGCGGTGAAAGTAACGACATCCTGAACCTACTCGATTCTTTCAATGGAATAACACAAAATGAAGAATAGGCAAAGGCTTGGCTTTGGCATGGTGTTCCAAGCCTACCGCATTTAGGTTGACACTCGTCAATCTTGAAAGATAGAGTCTTTTATAGACTTCAATTTTCACAGGGAGCTGAAGGGAAAGGGTTTTTTCTATGTTCGGAACCATGGGGTTCTCTGAACTCATGATCATTCTGGTGATCATTCTGATTATTTTCGGGGCAGGTCGGCTCCCGCAAATCGGAGAAGGTGTGGGGAAAGCCTTAAAAGGCTTTAAAAAAGAAGTCGCCGATCTACCACAGCCCGTGGACCCTAATGAGACAGCCCCAACGACGCCGCCAGAACCAGGACAAGCTCAATCCCAACCAACCACACCGGTAGGCACCCCAACAAACCAGCCATTCCAGCCTGGTCCTGAACAAACACCAGGAACTACTGCAGCTTTACTATACAAGGGAGCGGGACCGGAGGTGGTTCAGCCTTCCTCTAAATCTGCGGCGACTTCTGATACTCCTGAAACGACGACAACTCCGTCTGCTCCCCCACCGATGTCCATGGAGGATAGGCAAGCGCAACCAGCCCCTATGGCTTCCAGGCAATATCCCGCTCTCCCGGCTAATGCACAAGCGAAGCCTGTGCTGAAACGACCTGCAGCTGTTGTGAATAAACAAGCTGTGGCTCGCGTCCAAGCTCAACAAGCTGCATTGAAAGCCCAGGCCTCCCAGCAATCCGGTTTAGCCCCACGGGATATGCAATCATTGGGAGAGGGCCTTGGGAGTGCCGTACGAACCTTCCGGGATGCCGCGACGGATATTAAAAATTCGATTGATCCTCAAATGCGCACCATTCAAGCCGAGCTCGAGTCTGCCGAAAAAGAGATGCAGGACTCCATAGAAGTGGCAAAAGAACCTCTGACTCCCAAAGAACCTTCTGGATCTGCATAAGCCTTTCTTGCTACCAATCTATATCCATTCTATTGTCGTTATCGGAGCATTTTGTTTCTTTGGACTCATCGGTTGTGTCATTGAATCCCCACCTGAAACCGCTGAAACCGTCACCGAACGACTCATTCCACTTCTGACAAATCCTCAGCCTGATACTAGACGGACCGCAGCCTTATCACTTGGGAAAATTGGTGACCCTCATGGCATTCCAGCCCTTGCCCTCGCATTGTCGGATCCAGACGACCAGGTTCGACAATCCAGCGCGTGGGCCTTGGGAATGATGGCCGATTCCCTAACAGATCAGGCTTTAGTTGCGTTGGTTCAGCACCTTACGGATCCATCAGATTCAGTCAAACGGGCTGTGGTATTGGCCTTGGGTCGGACCACTGTGCAGGAGGAATTGTTCCTAGTGTTAGCCGAAGCCTACGCTATTTCCACGATTGACACCCAAAGAACCATTATCCAATCTCTTGCTCACTTTGACTTTCCATTTTCCTATTCCGTATACCTTCAAGCTCTGGAAAGTCCGGATTCCCTCACTCGACAATCCGCTATTGCAGGACTCGGTGAATTAGGCGACCCCCGAGGACTCCAGTTTTTACGCACCCATCTTCTCCAAGATCCAAGCGTAGGTGTGCGATCAGAAGCCGCGTATCGGTTAGGCAAACGGGGAACCAGCGTAGATGTGCCTACCCTGAAAGAAGCCATGGAAACCGACCCGACTCCCAATGTGCATTTTTGGGCCTCCTGGGCCCTTGTCCAAATTGGTCAGAATACTTAAGCTCCACGAATTTTCTTCGGCATTATTTTCTCTTCCCTCGCAAATTTCCGGCCAATGCTACCCATAGGTCAAAATTTTCCATGTTCAATGCACTTGATTGAATACTTGAGAAAAAATCATTACAATTCGCCTTCTTTTTCTCCATGAACAAAAAAATGCCGTATTTAAAAATAGATGTGATCATAGGCCTTCTGGCAATTCTTACAGCCGTGAGTTGCGCTTCCGCCCCGGTGAAATGGTTCAAGCCAGGGACCTCCCAGGCGACCTTTTCCCGTGATAAAGCTGATTGCGAAGAAGCCCTCTTCTCAACAGGAACCACTCAAAGAACCAAAGAAGTTTATTCCTTGGAAGGGTGTTTGGAGGCGAAGGGGTACACGGCCATCCCGCTTTCTTCTCAATAACGAAATATCCAAACGTTGGTTTTATAGAAATCCTGGGGAGGATAAAACCTGGAGCTTTCGTTACAAAAAAACGGCTAGTCTCTTGGGGGGGTGGACAATGTATTGTTTTGATCTTTTAAAATGAAGGGTAATTATCCGGGTGTTAGGAATCGATTGAACGCACGAACGGGAACATGAAAAAAGTTCTTCTAGTAGATGATGATCTCAATTCTCGGGAAGCCCTTCGCCTGGTCCTGGAATCTCAGAAATTAGAATGTATTGAGGTCGGCAATGGATCAGAAGCCATCGCTTGGCTGTCCAATAACAGAGCGGACCTGATTATCTCGGACAATCAAATGCCGGTTCTGGCAGGTCTAGATTTTATTGACCAAATCAAACTGCACGCGAAAGATCCCATCCCAATCCCCGTTATCTTACTTAGCGGCCATCTCGACCAACAGGACAAACATCGTGCGCGTCAGGCAGGAGTTTTTGCGATCCTAGATAAACCCTGCAATTTTAGCCAATTCCTGTCCATAGTTCAGTTGGCATTGGACCAATAATTCCGGTTTCATTCCTCCTGCTGCACTCCTTCATCAGGGCTCTTTTCAAGCCCTTGTATCAAAAAGCTCTTCCTCATCTCTAACTTTTCCTACTCAGTGTTCAACTGCTAATCCATTAGCGGTATTTCCCTATTAACTCTTTTCTCGATATCTCTTTATTAGGTGATGAATCTAACACCCTACAGAAACCTTTACCCAATATTGGGAAGTGGTTGACCTAAGAAATCGAAAAACTTCTCCCTTATTCTCGTTTTTAACAAAAGGAGTGCTTTCATGCTGAAAACATTTGGAGGAATGATTATTGGTTCCATCATGACCATGATGCTTTTTGGCGGGGTATCTGCTGCCGACAAAGTTTTGGCGAATGCGCAGACCTTATATTTTGATCATATTCAACGACCAGACACCACCACCACACTTCTACTTCTTGTCTTTTTAAGTATCTTCCTGGCTTCCCTGACTCTATGGCCCGCCAAACCTGCTTTGGACACAAAGAAGATCACCAAACAATTGCGCCGGCACTGCTAAAAATCAGAATTTTTCAATTTCAAGACAACAATGCTGTGGATAGAGGAACGACTGCTAGGGGGGGAATAATGCGGACGGAGACAGTCAAGTGGATCCCCAGACAATGATGAGGACAAAACCGTACTTCGTGGGCGAACGAAACTATTTTAAAATGTTTATCTTTCTCAAGAGGCGTTTTATTTGTCTTCCCTGTGAAACCAACAAGAGCGGTTGAATGATCTCGCCCCGTTCAGGCTTCAAAATACTAAACCTGAACGGGTGGAGCAGGCCTTTGACCTAACAACCGTGTCGGAGAAGATAATGAAGGGGAACAGAACGCATGACTACCTTTTCAAGAGTCTAACATCCATGGCATTTTTCTGATTTTATTATTTCTGCTTGGCCTCTACAGGTCCAAAATTTATGAGTACAGGCTTTTCAAAATAAAGATCTCCTCTGAATCCTTTTTTTCACTCTATACTTTTCCAATTAGGCCTCAAAAGACATCCTGTCGGACATGAAATTAAATAATCACAAAATAATTTCTTTATCGAGAAGAAATACCGTGGTATTTCAGAGTCGCGATCATGAAGTCAGGAATCACGAACAGCCGCACATAGCAGCATCTGGAGCACTAGAGCCAAAGGGGAGACCAATTTTTCCTTTCCACGAGTGTCTCATGGAAAACTCTATGCTGTTAGAGGAGATTCCAGTATTAACACTTCTCCTGTCCCAGGTATTCCACCATCCACCATAAAAAAAGCCCAGCAAATTCGCCACAGCCCGTCAGGAACGGCAACAAAAGGCCAAAGAAGACAGAACTCCGCAAAAAAACCACCCGATGCGTTATCCTCTTATATTGATCGGTTTTTTTCGGTCCTTCATACACGCCCAGTTCTATCCCACAATATCTCTCCTGAAAAATCGGTTATTTTATTGTTACCCGGTTTAAAAGAATGTTCTACAAAATTGCATGTACCGCTTAATCCAAAAGCCATTAAAAGTAAGTACATTAATTTAATCACTAAATCTTGCGACTGGGCATACCTTTCCACTCCCAAGAATCTCTTGCCCATTGCCTTCCTCCCCATTGAAAATCCCCTTTCGCGCTCTAAACTCACTTTTCACAAGCGCATTCTAAAAATTGTGATTCCAATATGCAGACGATACCCTTACCACCGAAGTTGGCAACGGACTTGCTCATTCGTATGTTCCAAGCCAAAACATCAAAGACTTATTCTTTACAAAGCCGAATCATTTGCGGATACACACAACTTTCCAAGCGCACGCGAATATACCAAAACAACATCAACCATTGGACCATGGTCAATACCCTGAACTCATGGAGATGCGGAGACGTATGAACATTGTGGACAAGATGAAACATGACTGGAACGAACGTGCCCAACACCATGCCAGATTTTGGATTGCCACCGAGGATTACCAGACAGAAGAAAAATTTTCCCAATCGGGAAAAGCCACTGCCCAGGCTCTGTTGGCAACCATTCCTGTCCCTCCCTTGCCATCGTGGAAGGTCCTAGACATCGGATGCGGAATTGGCCGGGTCCTTAAAGCCCTCGCCTCCCATTTTGATCATTTAGTCGGAATCGATGTTTCCTCCACAATGATTGCCCAGAGCAGACAATGGTTAGCCGACTATCCTCATATCCACACGTACGAAACCTCTGGGGTGGATCTTCGAGAGTTCCCTCACTCCTCCTTTGATCTGGTGTATTCCTATGTCGCATTTCAGCATATGCCCCGTCCTGTGTTTGAACATTATCTGAGAGAAATTCACCGCGTTTTGATTCCTGATGGCTATCTGGCCTTTCAACTGCCCATAGGCCATTTTCATGATGTTCCCCTTGAGGACACCATTGGGATACGCTCGTATTCGAAGCAGGAAATTGAAGAAACCCTTCGCCGGAACGGCCTAGGCTTTCTTCAGCATCCATCATCCAACAATCCCGAATTCGGAGAGATCTCTGATTCTCACAGCCACCGGTTCCGGCTGGCACAAAAAATCGGTCCAATAGGCCCCGCTATCTCAATGGACTGGGGCGAGTTGGAACAACCACACTTTGTCTCTCAATTGGATACCCATCTTTATGGTATTTATGCCGACGATTGTGCATGTGCAGGCAACTATCAAGAAGGAATTCAGACGTTGCAAACCCTGCTCAATAAGAATCCCGCAAATCTAGAAGGAAGGCTACGATTGGCAGCATTATTGATCGAGACCGGACAACTACCACAAGCTTTGGTCACCATGCACGAAATCATCACCCTCCACCCTGAATACGAAGAAGGCCCACGAACGCTCAGACAACTTCTCGAGAAATGTCCGAATCGACATCCGTCTAGGATCCCTTCCCTATCCACAACCAGCAAGCACTCCCCTGTCGACACATCACAAGATACTTTTGCATTAACAAATAGGGAGTATTCAACCATAAAGGGTGACCAAAAAATGCATTATCCCCCTACCGATTCTCTCGTCAGCCAAATATGAGTGATCAACGGGTATGTGTAAAATTTGACTTTCTAATAGCCTTTCTTTTGTTATAATCATGCTCACGAGTCGTAAAACTATTCTTTTATCTCACCACCAAACTAGGAGGAAAGCATGGCAAAAAAACCATGGGCATTGGTCTCAACATTTTTTCTGGTCATGGGAATGTCAGGCATGGCATTAGGGAATCCGCCAAACAATGGTCCAGGTTGTGGATTAGGAAAACTCGCGTGGGGAGATTCCAGCCAAAAGGAAAGCATTGGTGGGCAGGTCATGATGGCCACAACCAACGGCACATTTGGGTCTCAAACATTTGGAATCAGTTCGGGTACTTCCGGATGCACCAATGATGGGAAAATTTTTGCATCAGAAAAAGTGAATGTCTTTGCGGCTATTAATTTTGATAATTTGGCTCAAGAAATGGCTCAAGGGGAAGGCGAACATCTCACGTCCTTGGCCACATTAATGGGTATTCCTGTCGTCCAACAGCCCGCGTTCTTTGCCATGACCCAGGAGAAATACACCACCCTCGTTCAGTCGGGTGAATCCTCTCCAAAAGCGGTAGTTGCGGCCATTCACGATGCCATGGTCGACCACCCTGTTTTAGCTCAAGCCACGACATCCAAGTAAACTATATCAGGCTCCGGCTGATACAGCCGGAGCCTCTCTATTCTTTACCTTCCTGACATGTGGTAAACATTCTTCTACTTTTTCTTATACTTCTGCTCCTTCCCCTTGAGCTCAAGGCGCAAGCCCCTCCCTCTCCCTATTTGCAAGAACTCCTTCAACAAGCCATCACGGGGAAACTCCATCAGGACCGTTACTGGCATCTTTTACTCCACTACCGACAAAACCCTTTTGGTGGGCACACCAGCGAGGTCGATGATCCGGGATTTTTCCTTGCACCAGATGGAAAAACCAATCCAGAAGCTGAATTACAAGCAACACTGACATATTTTTTTTCTAATACATTAGTTGGTCGCTCCAAACAGCCAGCACAATGTGCATTTATTGCCCGATACCACTGGCTGAAAGAGAAACTCCAGTTCGAGGACTCCAAACTTTTCCCACATCCATGTGAACGTTTTGTTAGTTGGCTTAAAGAATTGAATCCTGCCTCGATTACCTTTATTTTTCCTTCGGCCTATATGGATAACCCTGCCTCGATGTTCGGACATTCATTTTTACGGGTTGATCAAAAAGGCCAGACATCAGAAACGAATATCTTAGCGTATACGATTAACTACGCTGCGGAAGTCCCGCCAAATGCGGGGATTGAATTCGCCTATAAAGGGATATTTGGAGGATACAAAGGGTTCTTTTCGACCATTCCCTATTACATGAAGGTCAAAGAATATCGAGATCTTGAGAATAGAGACATTTGGGAATATCGCTTGAATTTTTCAGAAAAGCAGTATCACAGATTGCTCATGCATGCGTGGGAATTAGGGAATGCTTATTTTGACTATTACTTTTTTAAAGAAAATTGTGCGTACCACATTCTCTCACTCCTGGAAGTGGCCGATCCCAAACTCCACCTGACCGACCAATTTCACTTTGCGACAATTCCTGCCGATACCATTCGCCTTCTTGCCAGACACAAAGGTTTGGTTCAAAAAATTTCTTATCGTCCCGCCCGCAGTACTCTGCTCAAACGAAAGAGAGAAACGTTAACAAAAAAAGAAGCCTCCTTGGTCCAAAAACTTATTCACGATCCTCAGAAAATAAACCAATTCGAATTTCTTCAATTACCACAAAACCGGAAAACATTCCTTTTAGATTTCGCTTCAGACGTCTTGCGATATAAAGGGATAACTGATCAAGACAAGACTGAAGACTATAGGGCCAAAAATCGATCTATCTTAGTGGCACGTAGCCAAATTCCCATCCCATCCAGCCCCTTTCCGGTTAAACCATTTTCCCTTTCTCCCGAACACGGGCATCAAACGTTCAGAGTCGGAGGTGGATTTGGATGGAGAAACAATGAAATATTTGAAGAAGTCAACTTCCGAGGGGCCTATCATGATCTCCTGGACCCTGACCCAGGGTACACCCAAGATGCTCAAATAGCATTACTTGATTTACGGCTGAGGCATTATCAGCACCAAAACCTATTTCGAGTGGAGCGATTCACCTTCGCCAATATCCTCTCCTTGGCGCCCATTGATTCGTTGTTTGCTTCGCCATCATGGAAAATCAATATTGGAATGGACACCGTCAAGACATCGACCTGCGACCTCTGTTCTAATGGGAATGCCAATGGAGGAATTGGTGGAGCCCTGGAAACTCAGGTTTTTCAACGAGAGGTCTTTTTTCTCTTTGGGGAGATGGATGCCAACATCAGTGGCGGGTACAAAAAAAATCACCGGGTGGGGGGAGGAGTATCTGGCGGCGTGATGGCCACCATCACTCCGAACTGGAAATGGCTCATGTCAGCAGGATATCTGTATTACCCCATTGGAGATCGATCACATGATACCCCTCTTTCTGTCGGGCAACGTTTGACAATCGCCAAAAATTTTGCGGTGCGCGCCACGTTCACCCACCATGAACATGACAATGAATTCCTTGCTGTTTTTCACGGGTATTTCTAACTCTCCAAAAAAAAAGGAGAGGCAAACCCATACTTCTCAAGCCCTTTAACAAAAACATAAAGCCCTCGGCTAAAACAAAAAACCAATGCCCCCCAAAAAATATTCACTCCTGAAATTCAAGGAAAGTTCCTTCCAATGATAATTCGCAGAGAAGTACTTGTATTCCCCAAATACAAACCACCTTTCAGTAATGACTAGTTGGATGCCTCCCAAAAACTGATATCCAGGAGCTGTTCCTGTTTCAAAACTTTTATCTTTTCTGCCAGGAATATCGGCATTCCTCAGTATTCCATTTGAAAGCCCGCCTCCTACGCCCGCATACGGTCTGAATATAGCCCCTGGATACCGCGCTATAAGATTGATCATCGATTGGTGGGTGATAAGACTGCTATCACCTTTTGTCGCGCCCGGACCATTCCCTATGGGAAAACGGATTGAATTGTTATTTCCAAATGATTCCAATTCCAGGCCAAAATATCCACTGGTAAAATGAGGGAATAACCCTACCTTAAATCCCAAACCAGGACCTCCACTCACCTTCTCGCCTGAAACTACTCTCCCTTTAAAGGAAACTCCCTTATTTAAGGGTTGTGAGCCCATACCATAGCCTGCCAGATAAAACTCAATGTCATCCAAAGCCTCCAAGCGACAGGGAAGTGAAGTGGCCACAACCCAGGTAAGGAGCATCACAAATTTTATGAAAACATACAATTCTCTCTTCATGGAAGTCCTAAATCAGAAACTATTTAGAGCGCCGAAAATTATATTCCAGGTGCTCTTGCTTCCAATGTCAAGAAAATTTTCTAGGCACTGAACCTCGCCACTTGTGTTTCCAGCCTTTTGGCCATCAAAATCGTCGGACAAAATGAACATCTCCCAAACACCTGGTTGGAGGAAAATGTGTTTGGGACCATGGCGCAGGCAACGCTCAGCATTGCCAAAGACTACGACATAGAGCCTGAATGCCTGGAGGGTGTCGGGTGTACATCCAATTTATGTATTCGGTCAATCCGAAGGTTTCGCCTTGGCAAATGGTGCGCAACTTCAAGTGTATCGGGGACCAAGTTGTGTTTCGAGGAGAACTGGCTCTCAAAAAATGTTTTGGAGCGGGATTTTTTAGCCCTATGGCTATTAGGTGTAGTCAGGGGGAAGAGAACTGGCAGGTTGTCCAACAGTTCTTCAAGAGCAAGGCAGACCGAGAGAGAAACTTCGTCAGTTAGATCTTTTCTAATGTCCTGTGTTTTGGTCACGGGAATCTTAAATTAAAAAAGGCCTTTCCCGTTGGACTGGGAATAGCCTTTCTGGCAAAGGAAACCTGTATTTCATAATTTGAGGGACTGGCCTATGCGGTAACAATTACAATCACAATTTGAGGGCCAAGGGTTTGGCATACTTTTCCACGAAAAAAAACGGGGATTGTCCTAAAGTACTTTTAGGACAATCCCCCCAACGAATTAAATTTACTAACCGATTACGAACCATGCACGATAGTACACCACTCACCCCAGATTCCAAGGATATTTTTTGCGGAATGATCAACGTAGGTAATCTGAGTTATTCCGCCATTGGCCATAGCCTTTTCCTGACTAGCATCACCTGTCGCAACCATTGCAAGAATTGATGTGGCACAGGCTGTTCCAGTTTTAGTCCCAGCAGGACCATCAGTAGCTTGGTTGCCGAATTTGGCTTCCGTATAAGCCCATCCTGCAACGGGTGAGGCTACCCCCATACATCCGGTCAAATTGAGTAAACAAAATCCTAAGAAACCAGCCATTAGCAAATTTTTCATTGCCTACCTCCCATTAAAGTTATTGGATTGTAAACTTTATCCCAGTTAATTGTTTTTATTTAAGTAGCGTATTCCCATATTAAAGTCAAGGAAGAACCCATACATACCAAGATGCAATTACACATTGATATTTACAAATCATCATGGCTCGTGGAGGCATTGACACGCTAAAATTCTCCACCTTGCAGAAGTGCCTTGTATGGAGCGCTACTCATCTTTTACGACGAAAATACCCCCTTTCCACAGACCCCACTTTTTTGTTTAGATGTAAGAGGTAACCAGAACTAGAGCATCCGGTTTTGTATGACCAAATTTCATATGAGCATGTAAATGAGTTTAGAAGACGAATTTTGCGATATTATTAAAAAGGCTCGCTTTGGACAAGGGCTGGGAATTGAGTCCCTGGCGGGATTGGCAAAAATGGAGCAGGCCGACGTGGAACACCTTGAGAAAGGCCATCGGCCTCCGACCAAAGGTGAAATTCAAGGAATTAGCCAGGCCTTACACCTGCGTCCTGGGCCCCTGGTAAACCTGGCTTTGGACGGATGGTTACCGCAGCCTCAACCGGAGTGGACGACTGAACACGGTCTTGTTCAGACCATTAAGGGCGACATTGGCGGATATGAAGTGAAAGGCTATCTGTTAACTGATCCAGCCACCAAACAGGCCCTCATGATTGATACAGGGTACAATGCCAAACAGATGCTTGCGAGCCTTTCCCAGCGTGAATTGACCTTGATCGGCGTTTGCCTCACCCACGGTCATACGGATCATGCGGGAGGGTTGGAAGAGATTCTGGCTCAATGGTCCGTGCCGGTCTACCTGGGTAATGGAGATTTCGACCTGCTCCCATGGAGACCACCTGACGCCTCCATAAAAATACCAGCCGACCATCAAATGATTGCCCTGGGAGAGTTAACAATTGAATGTTTGGCTACCCCGGGCCATACCCCTGGAGGATTTTGCTATCTGTTAGCCTTCAAAGGCCAAAACCTGTGTTTTGTGGGAGATACGCTCTTTTCCGGTTCGGTGGGGCGCTCCAACCCTTTTTCGCTGTATCCACAGCATTTGCAATCCGTTCGCCATACCCTGTTACACTTACCAAAAGACACCGCCTTGTTTCCTGGCCATGGCCCTCCCACAACAGTGACTGAGGAACAAGCCCACAATCCATTTGCCTAATATTGCATGTCAGACCAATTACTGGCTTGGCATTTAATAAGGACCTTTTAATGGATCAAGAAGCGCCTCCACCTTTAACTCCTTCTGAGAAAAAACCAACTCCCCCACCTTCTCTGTTGAATCCTATTGCCCCCACAGATCCACCGCCTGAGACTGACCCAACCACTCTTCCGCCACTAAATATGCCGGTCACCAAAGACGACATACTTCGAGAACACACAACCAGAACAACCTCACGCGGAATAGATTCCTGGCAATCACTTCATCCTGAACTAATCGAAACTGGGGATGAGGTGGACGAAAATCCTCCTCCAACTCCCAGCGCCTTTTCTCGATGGGGACTTCCTCTTTTGCTCTTTGGGTTCACCGTATTCACCACACTCTGGGCAGGGGCATTTCAAGTGAATACGAAACCCGCCAATGGGGCCTGGGATTTTTTAATGCGCTATCCTGGGTCGTTAGTCAATGGGATTCCCTTTGCCGCAACCCTTTTAGGGATCCTCGTCACCCATGAATTCGGGCATTACCTCCTCTCCCGCATTCATCGTGTGCCTGCGTCCTTACCGCTGTTCATCCCTGGTCCTCCACACTTCATCGGTACTTTTGGGGCCGTGATTCGCATGCGATCGGCCATTATGAATCGGCGGGCGCTTTTTGATATTGGCGTTGCGGGTCCCATTGCCGGTTTTATCGCAGCAGTTGTGGCTATTATTATCGGACTCTCCTTTTCCCATATCGTCCCACGATCACAAACATATGGCTTACAGCTGGGCGAACCACTCCTCCTGCAATGGTTTGGCTGGCTCATGTTTGGTCCGATTCCACCTACGCACGATATTGTACTCCATCCCATTGCCTTCGCCGCGTGGTTCGGATTTTTCGTCACCGCAATCAATTTACTGCCTTTGGGTCAATTGGACGGAGGCCATGTGGCATTTGCGGTGTTAGGCCGTCGGCAACGCTCTCTGGCCTTGGGCACGATTCCCATCCTAATTTATTTGGGCCTCACGGGTTGGCCTGGATGGATTCTCTGGGTCGGCCTGGCGAGCCTTGTCGGCATAGCCCACCCCCCAGTCATTGACCCTGACACCGTTTTGGGCAAACACCGCCGATGGGTCGCTTGGGCGGCCTTGGCTATTTTCATTGTGACTTTCGCCCCGGTGCCGTTTTCTGTTGGCTGACAGACATGTTAGCCTTGCCTATGCCCTGGTTGTTCACGGAATATCACCCATCTTCTCCACCACCGTTTCCGTGCTGGAATTCTCAGCCCACCCACGAAAAGGAATCGTGATCTCATGAATGATTATCAATCCCAATTACGCACCTACATCCAAGAGCACCGTGACAGCTTTGAAGACCTCTTGGGTCAAATGGTGGAGGTGCCATCTGTGAGTTCAGACCCTGAGCATGCTCCCGATATGCACAGGATGGCACAGTTAGCCGTTCAGTACCTGGAGCAATTTGGAGCCAAGGCCTCTATCGTGAACACCAGTGGTTATCCCAGCGTGTCCGGAGAATGGATGGCCGGGCACCACTATCCCAGCCTGACCATTTACAATCATCTAGACGTCCAGCCGGCTCAGGAACCTGAATGGCGTCAACCGCCCTTTGCCTTTTATAAAGATGGTGATCGTTACTGTGGACGTGGAGCGACAGATGATAAAGGCCCGGCGTTAACCGCCCTCTTTGCTGCCAGATTTGCAAGAGAAGCCGGAATTCCCCTGAACATCCGAGTCCTCTGGGAATTGGAAGAAGAAATTGCCAGCCCGAATTTTTCCGAGGTCCTTCAGAACCGCAAAGCGGTCCCTGTGTCCGATTCGGTACTGGTATCGGATACGATTTGGGTAGCGAAAGACCGCCCGGCTCTCTCCTGTGGGCTTCGCGGATTGTTAGTCGCCAAGTTGGTGCTTCGTACAGGAGAAACGGATATTCATTCCGGCCTCACGGGCGGCGGGGCGCGCAATCCCTTGGCCGAATTATGTGACGCCGCCTATTCCTGCTTGGACGCAAAAACCGGGCGCGTGAAAATACCAGGGTTCTACGATGATGTTGTCCCTCCCACCCGCACCGAACTGAAAAACTTTCTGGCATCAGGATTTCAGGTTCGGCTTTTTAAAGAAGCCTATCAACTGCGATCGCTGCGAACCTCCGATCCTCAGGATTTACTCAAACGAATCTGGGCCTCTCCCACCTTTGAAGTTCATGGGTTAACAGGTGGCCATATGGGTCCAGGCGTCAAAACCGTTGTGCCGGCCTGGGGTGAACTCAAAGTGAGTATGCGATTAGTTCCCAACCAACATCCCTCAAAAATTTTCCGACTCCTGAAAAAACACATCCGTGCTCGCAATCCCGATATTGAGGTGATTAATGATGGAGAACTGGAACCCTATCGTGGAATTTCCGATGGCCCTTATGCGGAGGCATTACAAGATTCGGTAGCCCAGGCCTTTGGACGCCGTCCGGTGTTTGTACGGGAAGGTGGATCTATTGGGGCTATTGCGGTGTTACAACGTGCCTGGAAGGTCCCGATTCTGTTTCTGGGTCTCAGTCTGCCTGAACATGGGTATCATGCACCAAATGAATTTTTCGATTGGAGGCAAGCTTCAGGGGGGATACAAGCCTTTGTCCACTACTTCGATCACTTGGGTCGCATGCGATTAGAAAAACCCCCAACCCGATCCAAATTACTAACAAGCTAAAGTTCAGAATTATAAACCTGAGCTGAATGAAACTCCCCCTCAGCAAGCTAGGGGAAATCCAGCGTCGTTTTTATGAAGGTCTTGAAAACGGAGGAGGGTTCGGATAAAGCGAGAATATTCCTCCATTTCCCTGCCCACAATTGTGGCCGCCAACCAATCATGGACTTCCGGGAAATTTCCCCACCTAGCTGCCGACACTAAATTTCACGGGCGAGGAGCCCATAGGGCTGCCCGTAGACCATCCCCTCGTCCCTCTGCCCTATGGCATTCCAGACAAGAAATGCGATAGCGGTCTCTCCCCAGCTCCCCTCCTGGTTGGACGCCAACAGTCCCTAACTTAAAGGATACGCCAAAACCGTAGATGATCAGGTCGTTCATGAGAATCAGAACACCTATCCAAACCTGACGATCAAACTTCAAATGTACTGTGTTCTCCAAAAATTCGCCCCTCAGGCAATGTTTTGGACAAGATTCCTAGGCAGCTGAAAAACACTTTACTGACTGCGCAACAATATCCGGAGCGGAATTCCCTCAAAACCATATTCCGTCCTGATGGAGTTTTCTAGATAACGGAGGTAGGACGCTGGGACTTTTGGTGCGGATTTGACAAATAGCGCAAAGGTAGGCGGTTTGGTCGCCACCTGTGTGATAAATACGGATTTTTTCGGATTCCCTCTGACCAACGTCATGGGATTTTTTTCCAGGAGTTCCTGAACAAAAAGATTCAGCTTACGGGTTTGAATGCGTTTGGAAAAATCGGCCACAACCTGATCAATTTTAGGAAAAATCCGCGTGAGCGTTTCCGGTTGAATTGCGGCACCAAAGACAACCGGCACATAGGTAAAAAAGGGAAATCGCCGGGCTAATTCAAGATTGTAGGCGGGATACGCCTCACGATCCCATTCCCGCATGTCCCATTTATTCACAAGAATGATACAACCTCGCCCTTGCTTACTGATTAAGCCAGCAATTTTCGTATCTTGTTCTGTGACTCCTTCTACCCCATCCAAAACCAGCACGGCAACATCGGATCGTCCCAACGCTCGAACGGCTCGCACAACACTATAGCCTTCAATCCCCCGCTCGATCCGCCCCCTTCGCCGGAGACCTGCCGTATCTGTAAAGATATACCGTCGCCCATGAAGACTGACCATTGAATCAATCGGATCGCGGGTCGTTCCTGGAATATCACTGACAATGAGTCGTTGTTCACCGAGGATGGCATTAACCAACGTCGATTTCCCCACATTGGGTCGGCCAACTACCGCGATTCTTGGGGTCTCTTGTTGGACCTCATCCTCCGTAGCATGAGGAAGATAGGGCAAAAGGGCTTCCAGTAGTTCATCCACCCCTAAGCCTCCCTCAGCCGAAATAGGAAAAATCGTCTTTATCCCTAATTTGTAGAAATCGGCCAAAAGCGGTTCAGCCTGAGGAGTATCAATCTTGTTGATCGCCAGAAAAACCGGCTTTGTCACCGGTCGCAACAGCTTAACGAGATCGGCATCCAACGGAGACAACCCCACCCGGCCATCCATGACAGCAATGATGAGATCCGCTTCTTCAATAGCCGCTTGGGTTTGAAATTTGATCTGCTCCACAATGACATCGTCAGTGGTCAGATCCAGTCCACCGGTGTCGACCAACGTGAATATCCGATTCTGATAATCGCACTCTGCGGTGTTTCTATCCCGAGTGACTCCGGAAATATCATCGACAATTGCCGAACGATGGCCGACAATCCGATTGAACAGAGTTGATTTTCCTACATTTGGTCGTCCCACAAGGGCCACCAATGGTCTATGTGGGGAAGGTTCCAAGGGAACTTCGACAGGTAAATCTGACGAACACAATGACGATTCAAGTGTTTTTTTAATGCGGGAGCGAGGTGAGCGGGAACGGGAAGATCGAGTCATTGGACAGCAAATAAGGACTTAGGTTGATCAAACTTGTAGGAAAAATTGGTTTTTTAGACGTCTGGTCGCCTACCAGACCAACAAGAGGATTAATCGAAAAGCCCGACAAGTGATAGCCTGGATAAAGCCCCTCAGTCAACTATCTGATGATAAAGCTTTGACCCAGAATTTACCTCAACCCAAAGGTAATGTATCAAGGAACATCTTTCCTGCAGTTCGATTGGTTTATGAGAAATGAATCCTGGCGAATTTTTCAGCAATCGAATAGCAACTATGACGGGTATGCCAAAACGTTAGGCATTTTTCGTGTTCCACGACCCATTCCCCCTGGTGACTTTAATTTTTGAAAGATCTCAGATATTGAGGTAGAGGAAAAGGCTGGGCCAATCAGTTAAAAACAGGGAGTTACACATGGAGATGTTTCATCGCTGCTGCACAAAGAATGATAAATACCCCCATCCATAATGCTACACGCTGAAATGGAACCGGCTCTATGGCCATTTCTTCAAGTTCCTCGCTTGTTTCACCACCTGTAGGCTCATTTTTAAATATGATGGTGTATAGGAAGATGGTCAGAATTCCTAACACCAAGGCCAATTTAATAAAAAAAACTGTGAGGTATTTAGCATGATGAGCGACGTTTTCCCCAGACTGCATGACCATCCCCTCACTTACATAATGGAGATTGGCTCCTCCAGTGAAAAGTATGACCACCAAAAGAATCCCGACCACCCGTTTATATTGCTGATAGAATGCTTCAGATATTGGTCGGATAAATTGTTTCGGGACAGCAGTCTTGAGACTGGGTGTCACGGCCATAACAAGAAAAGCCAGCCCCCCAATCCACACGACGGCAGACAGAAGATGCAACCAATGCACCAGGATAGGAATTATCTGATTAAGATCGGTGAGAACTCCAAGGAGGGATTCCATTAGAACTTAAATACAGGCTTTTCGTTCCCGAACCGACGCTTCCGAAGTTCTTCCATTAATTCAACCGTCACAGTTGGAAGGCCTTGTTCGGCGGCATGACGCTCGACACCTTTTTTAACCATCGCCCGTAGAAAGTAGGGGATACGACTGAGCCGTTCTTCCGCGGCAGCTTCCCATACTACAGACGAAACTTCAGGCACATTGAAAGCCACTTTTATTTTCTCTCCCCCTTTGGGAGTGTATAGACACCATTCATCCTCATCCATCGCATCCCCGTGGTCCACATAGGGACGAGCTCGACACCCTCCGCAAATTTCACTGTATTCACAATCTCCACATTTGCCCTTAAGATGTGGGTAACGAAATGAATTGAAAACTTCCGAATTTTCCCATAAATCGGCAAAGCTAGTCTGGCGGATGTTTCCTGCGGACAAGGGCATATATGGACAAGGTGTGAGGTCACCGTTGGGCGTTACCCGTGCATAGTTGGTTCCTGCCAGACATCCTCCTCCCATGTATCCTTGTGCTTTGGTGATGGGAGAATTTGGGTCCTTTTCATAGGCCAGGCGTTTAAAATGTGGCGCACAACGCGCCCGAACCAGCATGTCCTGGTATTTATCTTGACTCTTCACCAAATAGCTCAAGACCTCTTCATATTGTGAAGGAGTGATGTCAGTGAGCTCTTCACCTCGTCCTGTGCACACCATGAAAAAGACATTTAAGACTTTGGCACCCAAATCGTGTGACCAATCGATGACCGCTGGCAATTCCTTGTAGTTCATGGGCTGTGCACTGAAATGTATTTGAAATTGCAGGCCATTTCGTTTGCAGGCTTCAATACCAGCCATAGCCCCTTCCCATGCACCAGGTAAACCTCTAAAGGCATTGTGTGTTGCTGAATCCAGGGAATCAATACTAATGCCTACGCCCATCACACCAATGTCTACCATGGCTTTGGCCATCTTGTCGTCAATCAGCATTCCATTGGTGCCGAATACGACCATAAATCGTTGTTCAACTGCGTGACGCGCGATTTCAAGAATATCGGGACGAACCAACGGCTCTCCTCCGGTAATCACGAGAAGGCTACCGGCATTGACTTGGGCAATCTGATCAATAAGACGAAAACATTCTTCTGTCGTCAATTCATCATGCCCACCGCCCATTTTTGTGGTGGCATCCAGGTAACAATGTTCGCATTTGAGATTGCATCGTTTGGTTAAATTAAGGGCCACCAGGTAGGGCTTAAAATCATCCACGGTTCGACCGTCTCCAGGCCCTCCTGAATCTGGACGAAAAGTTTCAAACTTGGTTACTGCGTTTGACCCAAACGAGCTCAGCGAATTAAGAAATGAACTGATGACGGGGAGTGATTTACCCATTGTGGCCGGCTCCGGATTGAGCCTCAGAGGGAGCCCCTGCGCCGGTTAACTTGGCCACAATATCCTTGACATTTCCAGTTTTCATGGCTTCTTCCATGGTGGTTTTAGCTTGTTCAATGCCCTGGTTCGCCACATCCAGAGTTATAGTTGTAGTCCCAATTTTTTCGGCATGCTTGATGATTAACGCTTTAGTACAATCCCGCATAAATCCCGCAGGAGCTCTTTCCAATCGTTGGAGGGCATCCGGCTCCCACATATACGGATCGGTTCCATTAGTGTTGCCCATATTTTCTTTCTTGGATTCAGAGTCCATAGTTGCCGACTCCCCAGCCGTTTTATTGGCAAAAATTGGTGTGTAGTCTTCGCTTGCCGCTTCCTGAATCATCGCGCCAGAATACTCCAACGTAATCGTGGTCATTCCAAGTTTTCTGGCAGTTTTTTCTATTTTCGCTTTCGCGCGTCGGCGTTGAAAACCAGCGGGAACTGCTCGAATTGCTTCGCGAGCATCTTTTGTCCACTGCATTGGGATATCGTCATATGCTACTTGTGTTTCCAAGCCGCCTTCCGCTTTGGCAGCCGCATCAAAAATAGATTTATCGACTTGTTTAAAATGTGCTCCATCCAGACCACAAACAGGACACATTACCGGCTGATCGCCTTTTCCAATATACCCACAACCACCACAGACATAATAGTCTCTCGACATTCGAGCCAGATAGGATTTATTTCCTGCGCTCATTGTCGCAGAAGCCTCCGACGGTACTTCTTCCACAACTTGGGACATCATACCGCTTAATGTGGAGCCCATTAAGTCCTGCGCAACTTCATTGTCTGCCTGCATGGTATTTCGATCGACTCCGGCCGCATCGAGGGTACCACCTAACGTTTTCATAGCATCCATCGCACCCTTGGGTAAAATATCCCCAACCGCATCATCGATGACTGAATTACTGATGATGGTATGACCCTTTTCGATGGCATATCGATGTATCGCAGTCTTTGCGACTCCACGCGCAAAGACAGGTATTTTCTCCATCCGTCGTAAGGCTTCTTCTGTCCAGGCAATCGTGTATTCGGCCTGGGTGTCAATCGGAGGAACAAACTTCTTATTGGATATTAAAATATTGCAAGGAGCCGAACGCAGAAGATTTTCGGCATTGCTCCCAATATCCATATCATCATCGCTATGCACCCCAATCCGTCCAAGGATAAGCAGCCATGGCTGCTCTTTTCGAACGTACTGAATGATTTTCTCAAATGCTTTGCCGTCAAGTAGAGTTGTCTTGATATCTGCGCCATCATCCTGTGCTACATCACGGGAAACATCAAGATGGGACTGGTAAATTTTTGCGAGTCCACTGTCGATAACTTCTTCGTGAAGCTTTTCCTGCTCCTTAAATCGAAACACCTTCCCAGCCTCCTCATTCAAGACACCGGAAATACTGTGAAACGCCGCATAATGAAAATAGGGATCAAATGCTGATATTGCCTCTACCTGCTTATTGAGAGCCTTTCCCAGGGCAAGCGCGGTCTTCAATCCGCCAAAGGAATAATGGCTCCCATCCACAGCTACTACAATTTTCCCGCCGTTCATGGGTTTGGTATCTTTCACAATAAACATGTCCGAATTACGAATCCGGCGGATCACACGTTCCGTATTACTCCCAATTACAGAGTCCTTCACCGCACCAACTCCCAAGGCTCCCATAATGGTTAAATCATACCCATTTTTTGAAATATCTTCCGCGATTGCTTTCCAGTTTCGACCCTCAAGTGAACGCCGCTCGAGAGGAATATTCGCTTCCGCGCACTTCTGGTCGACAAAATCCAAATACGAATCTGTAATTATTTGCAGGCCTCGGGTAATAAGGGAATCATGTATTTGGCGTTGGCGATCCAGCTCTTTTTCGTCGTGATACTCCTCCGGAAGACCTGCCTCCATTTGTTTAAACCGCTTATCATGCATCTTAGCCGCATAGACATGGCTTCCCACAATTTTTGATCCGAAAATTTTCGCGAACTGCACTCCCAGTTCTACAGCCATATTTGAATGGTCGGAATTATCAACCGGGACATATATTGTTTTGTACATCAACAAGCCTCCTTACAGATTTCCGCCATAAAAAAAGCGGCACCAGGCCCTCGTCTCAATCGCCGGGAAATTTTTATAAACAGATGTTTTTTCACATGAAATAAGAGCGGATCTTACCACTGGGAATTCTAGGTACGCAACCCAAAGACCGTTTCCACCTTGACTTGATTGAAATATTAGAAATCCTATATGCCTCAAATGCTGTGAAAGACTCAGGCTAGCATTTCCCTTGTCCATAACAAATTCCTGGCACGCACGAAAAATTACGCACCTGTAATGTATGGTAGCCCTGAGGTTCATACGAACAGTAGTTGGGACTTGAGCCCCAAGATTTCACTAAACAAACCCCTACTTATTTATCCCCATACTAAGAAACGAGGCAAGACTGACTCCGGTGGAATTAATAACGGTATGATCTTGGGGCGAATCAATTTGATAATGAGGAAAACCGAATCATATATAAGTCCGCCTCACTTTTTTATTTTCCTTCAAGAGAACTTTGCCTTAATGACACTCTTATGTTTTACTGACCATTAGCTGAAACAGAGAACGAAATCATGAAAACCTCACATTTTTCGGTTAATGCCAACCTAAAAATTGCGGATAACGTTTTAATTGCGTTAAAATAAGTGTTTTGCGCTTTGCTTTATTCACCAACTGAGACCATGCCATTCTTGGCATATGGACTCAAGCAATTGGTTAGGGGGAACTCTTGATGAGACAAACCAATTTTCTCTTTACCTCGGAATCGGTTACGGAAGGACACCCGGACAAGATTGCCGATCAGATTTCCGACGGTATACTTGACGCAATCATTGCAAAGGATAAGAACTGCAGGGTGGCCTGTGAAACTATCCTGACCACAGGAATCGCTTTTGTGGCCGGAGAAATTTCTACACGAGCGTATGTGGAAATTCCTGAGATTATACGTGAGACCATTCGTGAGGTGGGTTATACTGATGCAACATGGGGCTTCGACTACAATACCTGCTCGGTGTTGACCGCCATTCATAACCAATCAGGCGACATTGCCATGGGTGTGGATTCAGGCGGTGCTGGCGATCAAGGGTTAATGTTCGGGTATGCATCCAATGAAACACCTGAGCTTATGCCAATGCCCATCACCCTGGCGCACCGTTTAACCAGAAGACTGGCAGAAGTACGAAAAAAGAACATTCTCCCCTGGGTTCGACCTGACGGAAAGTCACAGGTAACTGTCGAATATAAAAACGGGAAACCCATTCGTATTGACACCATCGTCCTTTCCACCCAACACAGCGACGCTGTCACCTTAAAGAAAATCGAAAAAGATTTGATGGAAAAAGTGATTATTCCCGTCATGCCTAAGAAATTTTTCAATCCCAAAAATATCAAATTTCACATCAACCCCACTGGACGTTTTGTCACCGGTGGCCCCATGGGAGATACCGGACTGACTGGGCGAAAAATCATCGTCGACACTTATGGCGGGGTTGGCAGTCACGGAGGAGGCGCTTTTTCCGGGAAAGATCCCAGCAAGGTAGACCGATCAGCCTCATACATGGCGAGATATATTGCTAAAAATGTCATTGCCGCCCAATTAGCGGATAAATGTGAAGTGCAATTGGCTTACGCCATTGGTGTTGCAGAACCAGTTTCCGTTTTGGTTGATACAAAGGGCACAGAAAAAACGTCCATTGACCAAATCGAAAAGCTCATCATCAAACACTTTCCATTGACACCAACAGGCATCATCGAGCATCTCAAATTGCGGCGCCCAATTTACAAAAGAACTGCAGCATACGGACATTTCGGGCGAAACGAACCAGGATTCACCTGGGAAAAAACCGACATTGCGAATTTGCTCCGCAAAGGTGCAGGTCTATAAATTTTAAGCAGCTCGGCCATTTGTAAGGGGATTTCAAGTTTCCCTTCGGTGTCCAGTATCTTCAATCACTCATCCTGAGAAGGGGAATATATTTCTATGAGCACTGCAACTATGACTAAAACCGCTTCAACTGACTACAAAGTTGCGGATATCCGTTTGGCCGATTGGGGACGAAAAGAATTATGCATTGCCGAAACAGAAATGCCGGCATTGATGGCCCTTCGAGAGAAATATCATGACAGCCAACCATTAAAAGGGGCCAAAATTCTTGGCTGCATTCACATGACCATTCAGACCGGCGTTTTGATTGAAACCCTCATCGAACTGGGAGCTGAAGTTCGCTGGTCCTCCTGTAATATCTTTTCAACGCAGGATCATGCCGCCGCTGCCATCGCGGCAAAGGGCATTCCTGTATTTGCCTGGAAGGGGGAGACAGAAGAACAATATGAGTGGTGCCTGGAACAAACCATTTTAAAAGATGGCCAACCGTGGGATGCCAACATGGTTCTGGATGACGGTGGAGACCTGACGATGATGCTCCACCAAAAATATCCGGCCATGTTAAACCGTATTCATGGAATTACTGAAGAAACAACCACTGGCGTCCATCGCCTACAGGACATGTTAAAAAATGGCACACTAAAAGTTCCAGCGATTAATGTGAATGATTCGATCACCAAGTCAAAAAATGATAATAAATATGGTTGTCGACACAGCTTGAATGACGCGATCAAGCGGGCGACTGATCATCTATTGTCAGGGAAAAAGGCTCTCGTGATCGGGTACGGTGACGTGGGGAAGGGCTCAGCTCAATCACTTCGCCAGGAAGGCATGATCGTCAAAATTGCAGAGATTGATCCCATCTGTGCCATGCAAGCCTGCATGGATGGGTTTGAAGTGGTCTCTCCCTACAGAGGTGGGATCAATACAGGCAAGGTCGAGGACACTAACTACGACCTTCTCCAAAACACAGATATAGTCGTCACAGCTACCGGCAACTTGAATGTCTGCGATTCAGCCATACTGCAATCCTTGAAATCTGGGGCGGTCGTTTGCAATATCGGACACTTCGATAATGAAATCGATACTGCCTTTATGCGTAAGAACTGGCAATGGGAAGAAGTAAAGCCTCAAGTGCATACGGTCTATCGTGACAAAGCCAGCAATGATCACCTCATTTTGCTGTCCGAAGGGCGCTTGGTGAATTTGGGAAATGGGACCGGGCATCCATCCAGAGTCATGGATGGTTCATTCGCCAATCAAGTCCTCGCTCAAATTTATCTCTACGAGCGGAAATTCGCCGACCAGAAAGGTGGACCAATTACAGTGCAGGTTTTACCGAAACATCTCGACGAAGAAGTGGCAGCCCATATGGTTCGAGGTTTTGGAGGGGTTATCACTAAACTCACTCAAACACAGGCTGATTATATTCATGTACCAGTCAACGGACCGTTTAAAGAGGACAGCTACAAGTACTAACATTTACCATAGGGTAGTTTTGATATTTTAACCAGTGACCTATTCACCGAGTACATAACAAATGATGATAATGTTTCTATAAAATTGAAGGCGAATTCCAAAATTAAACACAGATAAAAGTATTTTGGGGGCCTTGGTTTAACAGGGTCCCCTAGCTTTTTTCAAACAATCTGGTATTCTATTCACATGAATGGTATCAAGATTGGCTGCTGCTATAGTATTGCCTCTTCCCAACTAAATTGGTACATTAATCTCTCAAACCACTCTTTTACACGGGAAAATCAAGTCCCGTGTTAGTCGGTTTCAGTAACCCACTTTCGTATATGTAAAAGAGATTTCAAGCCTAAGGTTTTATTTCACTAACAAATCTATCACCGTTGAATTTCCCATCTAGGCATGGGGGAACATGCTCTTAGGTGACTAGAGATATAAGAGGACTTAGACAGCTATGTCACGAACGTTAGACCCCTCCTTAGCCGGAACTCCACAACGAGATTACCCTACAATGATTCTATTCGGGACAATTGTATTGACCACAATCGTCGGGCTCCCATTGTACGCCTATTTTTACGATTTCTCCTGGGTAGACTGGACCATGTTTGTCATGCTTTACCTATTTACAGGATTAGGAATTACTGTAGGCTATCACCGGTTGATTACCCATAGGAGCTTTAAGTGCCCAAATTGGATCAAAGCCACCTTCTTAATCGCAGGTGGTATGGCGTTAGAAAACTCAGCGTTACGATGGGCCAGCGATCATATTAGGCACCATGCCCGGTGCGACCAGAAAGAAGATCCCTATAACGCCACCCTGGGTTTTTGGCACAGCCATTGTGGCTGGATTTTCTGGAAAGATCCCAATCGTGATCCCAAATATGCCACCCGGCTTTTGCAGGATCCTCTGATTTTGTGGCAAGACAAATATTACCTTCCCATTCTTTTGTCTGGCCTTGTGCTGCCATTCGTCGTGGGGCTTTTGTACAATGGATGGATAGGGGGTGTCGGGTGCTTCCTCTTGGCTGGGCTCGCACGAACCTTCTTTGTCCTAAATTCAACATTCTTCATTAATTCCATTTGCCATATATGGGGCGATCAACCCCATGGAACATCTGATTCGAGCCGAGATAGTTGGTGGATATCCTTACTCACATTTGGAGAGGGATATCATAACTATCATCATATGTATCAAAGTGACTATCGCAATGGGGTTCGCTGGTATAACTTTGATCCATCCAAGTGGCTTATATGGACATTGAGCAAATTAGGCTTAGCCTATGATCTTCGTCGCCAGTCTCCAAACTAACCATAACGACCTTTAGCAATTAACCACTTCTCCAGCCTGAATCGGAATCTCGGACGGAGCCTCTCTCCTGCTTTTTGGTTATCCAACCGATCGCCCACCCAACTCATTATTGCGCACTCAAGAAGTCGTGTGATAAATTCGCCTGCATTCACGCGGGTTTTTGACAATATGATTACAAGTGAACTCCAACAAAATTCGGATAGATTTCTGATGAACACCTATACCCGCCTACCCATTTCCCTTGTTCGAGGAAATGGCTGTCTGGTGTTTGATGCTGAAGGGCGTGAGTATCTCGATTGTCTCGCGGGAATTGCCGTCAATATCCTAGGCCATGCTCACCCGGATCTTGTGGAGGCCATCACGAGACAAGCCCGGCAACTCATTCATACCTCCAACCTGTTTTATACCGAACCCCAAACCAGACTGGCCCAAAAGCTGGTGGAACTGTCCTTTGCGGACAAAGTGTTCTTTTGTAATAGCGGCACAGAGGCCAACGAGGCCGCTATAAAATTAGCCAGAAGATATGCACATAACACCTTTGGTCCGGAACGGTTTGAAATTCTGACCATGGTGAATTCCTTTCACGGACGCACATTGGCGAGTCTCACTGCAACCGGTCAGCCAAAATTACAGGAAGGATTCGGGCCGCTTGTTCCTGGATTTCAATACGTTCCATTCAATGATCTGGATGCATTGAAAGCCAATATAACTCCTCAAACCGCAGCCGTGTTGTTAGAACCTATTCAGGCTGAAGGTGGGATCATGGTTCCCCACCCATCCTTCATGAAAGACCTTCGAGAGTTCTGCACAGAGAAACAAATCCTCCTGATTTTTGATGAAGTCCAAACCGGTATGGGTCGCACGGGGACATTGTTTGCTTATCAGCAATTCGGCATCCAACCTGACATTATGACGTTAGCCAAAGGACTGGGTGGAGGCCTCCCCATTGGAGCCTGTCTAGCTACCGACAACGTCGCAGCGGCATTTGAACCAGGCACCCACGCCTCCACATTTGGAGGCAACCCTTTAGCCTGCGCAGTAGCCTTAAAAGTCTTAGAACTCCTTATTGAAGGCGGAAAACTTGAACAAGGGCTGGTTGCCGGTCGTTATTTAGCCAAAGGCCTTGGCTCCCTGAAAGAACAATTCTCCTGCATTCATGAGGCCCGCGGCATGGGCCTCCTCCAGGGTCTAGAATTAACCATTGGCGGAAAACCTCTCGTCCTGGAATGCCTTGAGCGACGGGTCCTAATCAACTGCACTATGGGAAAGGTCCTGCGATTTGTACCTCCCTTAATCATCAGCAACGCACAGATTGATCGACTCCTGTCCGTCCTCTCGGACGTTCTTTCCAAACAACGATAAATCATGTCTTCACCAAGGCAGCCTTCACGTTCCCAAAAATCCACTCAGCGCAAGAAGAGGATGGCCCTGCCCAAGGACTTGCTGACGGTGGCCGATATTCCCAGGGATTCGATTCATCATCTGATTACTCTTGCTCAAAAGATGAAGGCTGCCCGAAAACATGGGCGCACCACCTTTCCGTTGAAGGGCAAAACGTTGGGTCTTATTTTTGAAAAACCCTCTACGCGGACCAGGGTTTCGTTTGAAGCCGGGATGAATCAACTTGGTGGACAAGCCATTTTTCTAGCGTCCGAAAAAATCCAATTGAGCCGGGGAGAAAGTTTAGCCGATACGGCAAAAGTCCTAACGCGATACTTGGATGGACTCGTCGTAAGAACATTCAACCAAGCCTCCCTAGAAGAATGGGCCCGACATACCTCGATTCCCGTCATCAATGGATTAACGGACGATTGTCACCCCTGCCAAGCCTTAGCAGACCTTTTGACCATTGTCGAGCACAGGGACAACGCGAAAGGCCTAAAGCTGGCATATATTGGAGATGGAAACAATATCACCCACTCCCTTGTCGAGATCGGGGCTAAAGTGGGCATGCATGTGACCGTAGGATGCCCACAAGGCTATGAACCTGATCCCCGTATCGTCGAAGCGGCCCAGGAGGAAAGCCAACAAACAGGTGCCAGAATTGAAATTACTCATGATCCTAACATTGCCGCCACGGACGCTGATGTCATTTATACAGATGTGTGGATCAGCATGGGACAAGAACACCAGCAGGAACCACGCATGGAAGCTCTGGCGCCCTATCAAGTCAACGGGAAACTCATGCAACAGGCAAAACCCAATGCCCTCCTCATGCATTGCCTGCCGGCCCATCGTGGGGAGGAAATAACCGAAGACGTGCTAGACGGACCCCAATCAGTCGTTCTGGATCAAGCCGAAAACCGCCTACACATCCAAAAAGCCATTTTACTTCTATGGTTAGGAAGACAGCCTTCATGAAGAAACGCGCCGGCGCAACCTCCCTCAACACCCGATCCCGTTCTTCAGCATCTCCTCAACCAAAATCGCCACAAAAACCCGGAGATCAAAAACTCTGGGGAGGACGATTTCAGGGTCAAACACATCAATTAGTCGAAACATTCACCGCCTCGATCAACGTTGATCGCCGCCTGTATGAATACGACATTGAAGGCAGCATCGCCCATTGTAAAACGTTACAACGGGCTAAAGTCTTGCCGCAGCGAGAATGTCAAGCCATTATTCGAGGACTCCTGACCATTCGTGATGACATTCGCGCCGGCCGCCATCAATGGAAGACCGAAGATGAAGATGTGCACATGAGCATTGAACGGCGCCTGACTGAGCTCATTGGGCCAGTTGGCGGGAAACTCCACACCGGCCGAAGTCGGAATGATCAAATCACCCTGGATCTTCGACTCTATCTCAGGGATACCCTCCGACACCTGAGCAATGATCTTCGTTTACTTCAACAGTCGCTCGTGACGCTCGCTGAGCGGTATATGGGAGTGATGATGCCGGGCTATACACATTTACAGAGGGCCCAGCCCGTTCTCTTTTCACATCATGCCCTAGCCTATGTTGAAATGGTCGAGCGGGACAAAGAGCGTCTCCATGATGCCTTGGTTCGAATTAACGTCATGCCGTTAGGTTCCGGTGCGCTAGCTGGAAACAATTACCCGATCGACCGACACTATACCGCTTCCTTATTACATTTCCCTCGCGTGACCCAGAACAGCTTGGATGCCGTGTCTGACCGAGACTACGTCATTGAGGTGCTTAGCGCTTGCGCCATCGTAATGATGCACCTCTCTCGTTTAAGTGAGGAGCTGATTTTATGGTCATCACAAGAATTCCACTTCACAGACCTTCCCGACGGATTTTGTACAGGCAGCAGCATGATGCCACAGAAAAAGAACCCGGACGTTCCGGAACTGATCCGTGGAAAAACCGGTCGGGTCTATGGACATTTGTTCAGCCTCCTGACCACTTTAAAAGGATTGCCTCTCAGTTACAACCGAGACCTTCAGGAAGACAAAGAGCCATTGTTTGACACATTGGATACCGTGACGATATCGGTTAATATTTACGCAGAACTCCTGACTCAACTAACAATACGACCTGAGCCTATGAAAGAAGCGGTCTCTCAGGGTTTCCTGCTTGCCACGGAGTTGGCGGACCATCTGGTTAAAAAGGGGGTGCCTTTCCGTGAATCCCACCACGTGGTGGGAAGTCTGGTACGGGAATGCTTAGCTAAAGGGAAGGATTTGGGACAACTCACTCAACAGGATTTGCTGAATGCCTCCTCGTCCTTTGATGCCAAGGCATTTCAAGTTTTAACTCCAGAAGCTGCGATTAACAGTAAAAACATCATAGGTGGTACCGCTACATCCCAAGTCAAAAAACAGATCAATAGTTGGAAAAAATCATTACAGGCCGAAATGAAACGTTCCATGAACAAACCGTGAACGGCATGAGTCAAACCTTAAAGACTCCTACCAGGTATCTCCTCATTTTTTGTATACTGGCACTCGTTTTCTTCTCAATTGGTTGCGGAGCAGTGGGCCCTCCCATCCCACCAGAAAAAGTTGGCATTGAAGCTAAGAGACTCAAGCAACAGCAGGATCAGGCCAGAAGAGAGGGAAACTTCGACCAGGACCCTCTGAATGAACCACTGGAAGAGGCAGTGGAATTACCCACCGTGTATCCTATCGATACCCGATAATGCACAGGGATTTGTCCAGGGAGAACCGCACGATGTACAATGAGATCCGCTATAGCCTCTCCAACTGTTAGTGGAGGATAATAGAATGGATACCTCTCTCACTCACGGTGAAATACGCCCCAAACTATTATTACTTGATCCCTATCCACGAAATAATCCCTATCGTATGACGGCTAGCGAGCGCCGGTCGATCTGGTTTCCGAAGCTCAGCCTACCATCGATTGCCGCCTATACTCCAACAACATGGGATGTCGAAATCGTGGACGAAGCCGTTAAAGATATCGATTTTGAGACTCCCTGTACTGTGGTTGGAATATCCATTATGACCTGTTATGCGCCGAGAGCCTATGAAATCGCGGATGAATTTCGTCGACGTGGAAAACCCGTCATTCTCGGAGGGGTGCACCCCACCTATTGCCCGGATGAAGCCCTTCGCCATTGCGATGCCATTGTCTGCGGGGAAGCTGAAGACCTTTGGCCTCAAGTCATCACCGACATCGAGGCCGGGTCCTTGAAACAAATCTATCGCATGGACCAATTCCCAACCTTGAGTCACTACAAACCCCCGCGTATTGAATTGCTCAGCCCGGATTCTTATATGACCAGACTTTGCACATTCACGACGCGAGGATGTCATTTTGATTGTGAGTTTTGCAGCGTTTCGCCATTTAATGGCAAAACCACTCGACGCCGACCTGTTCCCGAAGTCATTGAAGAACTGAAAAGAGCCAAAGAATGGCTGCGCTCGGACATTATTGAACGAATGACCCGTGGGTCACTTTTCCACGCCTTAACAACCTCCCTGAAAATTTGGGTAGGGTTGGAAGAAGGTTCGATTGTGGCTTTTGTTGATGACCTGCATAACAGTCATCGTGCCTACTGCCGTGAGTTATGGCAGGCTCTGAAATCTCTCAACATTAAATGGGGCTGTCAGTCCACACTCTTTCTTGGCGATGATCCTGAAATGGTACGATTAGCTGCCGATAGCGGTTGCGTATCGGTTTTTGTGGGGATGGAATCGTTATCGGATGATTCGCTCGATGAAACCAACAAAGGATTTAATCAGGTGCGGAAATTTGAAAATCAGATTAAAATGTTTCATGACCATGGCATCATGGTGAATCCCGGTCTCGTGTTTGGATTTGATAATGACGACGAATCGGTATTCGAGACCGCCGTAGAGTTTTTGACACGAAACAAAGTGGAATTGGCCTATTTCAATGTGCTGACTCCCCTTCCAGGGACGGCCTTGTTCGAACGCTTTAAGCGGGAGGGACGGATCATAGATCAGGACTGGTCGAAGTATGACGGGAAGCACGTGGTATACACACCCAAACGCATGTCAGCTGAGCAGTTACAGGAAGGGTTTTTCTGGGCCAACCACCAGTTTTATTCCTGGCCCTGCATCTGGAATCGCATGGGGCATACGAGCCAACGACTGATTCCCCGCCTTGAAATGAATTGGGAATTTCGAAAATTGATCTACCGTACCACACCCAAAGGCGCTCTATCCCCCCTGGCTAAAGTCTTAAAAAGTCTGCAGACCAAACTCCCGACATTTGAAACGCAGCAACTCGTTCCTAACGCTCTTCACCCTCAACCATCTCCTGATTCCAAACCCCAGGAGCTCTGCTTGAAAATGAAAGCTCGTCGTCACGATGCCTTTGCGGCCTTGTTCATTGATCTGGAGGGAACGTTAGACCACCTGAATGCCAAAGAACTATTGAAAAGGATTACCCAAGCTGGACGTGAGGCCAAAATGGATATCGTGGTCAACTTTGAGCACATAAAACATGCGACTCCGAAAGCTATTTACACCTTATTTGATGGGGAGATTCTCCGAGCCATCACCCCTCACACGAAATTACGGTATCGAAACTTAAAAGAAGCCTTTCAATCCATTGTTTCCGAAATCGCTCTTGAAAATTTGGACCTGTTTGATGAGGATATCCAGCATGCATGACTTTCACTACCAGGGGGACGAATTATTCTGTGAGGAAATCCCCATTCATCAAATTACTGAACAGGTGGGGACCCCCTGTTACATATATAGCCACCGGACATTAATTCGGCATTTTCATGCTTTCGATCAAGCCTTTAATGACATTCCACATATCGTGGCCTTTGCCATGAAAGCGAATTCGAACCTGACCGTCTTGCGTCTGCTTGCCAAAGAAGGGTGTGGCGCAGATATCGTGTCGGGTGGAGAACTTTTCCGCGCATTAACAGCCGGAATGCCACCCAACAAAATCGTCTTTGCCGGGGTTGGCAAATCCAAAGAAGAAATTCAATATGCATTGGAGTCAAATATTCTGATGTTCAATGTTGAATCTCCTGGTGAACTTCAGCAAATCAATGAGGTTGCTGGCTCCATGGGCCTTCGCGCCAAAGTGGCGTTGCGCATCAATCCGGATATTGATCCCCAGACCCATCCGTACATTTCTACCGGATTAAAAAAAAGCAAATTCGGAATTGGAGCGGACCGGGCACTTGAAGAATTTGACGTAGCAGGGAACCTTCCTCACATTAAAGTGGTCGGCGTTCATTCACACATTGGGTCCCAATTAACCCAGGTCACCCCATTTGTTGATGCCTTAAAAAAAGCAATCGCCTTAATACAAGCACTTCAAGCTAAAGATGTCCATATCCAGTATCTCAACATAGGCGGAGGACTGGGCATTACTTACTCGGACGAAACGCCTCCTCATCCCAAAGAGCTGGCTGAGGCCATTTCTCCGTTGCTACAATCCGTCTCATGCCAAATCATTATGGAACCGGGCCGGTCCATTGTAGGGAACGCAGGTATATTGGTGACAAAAGTGTTGTATAACAAGAAAAGCGCGGACAAGCATTTCGTGATTGTTGATGCCGCAATGAATGATTTGTTACGACCAAGTTTATATGATTCCCACCACGATATTCAGCCGGTAATCAAAAAAGAGTCATCCGCAGTCAACGCCGTTGATGTAGTGGGACCCATTTGCGAATCAGGAGATTTTTTAGCAAAAGATCGAAAAATGCCCAATTCTCAACCTGGCGATCTCCTGGCCGTCATGAGTGCTGGAGCGTATGGATTTACAATGGCTTCAAATTATAATTCCCGTCCACGTGTCCCCGAGGTGCTCGTGAAAGGGAAGGAGATCACAGTCATTCGACAACGAGAAAGCTACGAAGACCTCATACGAGGCGAAACCATTTCAGAAGCCTTCTCGAATTGAATTTTAGATGTAAACCCTTGCGTTGATTCACCAAGGCATTCTCCCTTTTTTTACAAAACACAAGTTCCCTACATCAGGGGATTGAGGGCAAAATTATGTTCAGCGGTTCGTTAGTCGCTATTGTCACCCCATTCTCAAAGGGAAAATTTGATGAAAAGGCCATGGCCGATCTCATCGAATCCCAAATTTCATCTGGGACCCACGGCTTTGTACCCTGTGGGACGACAGGCGAATCAGCCACCTTGACTCCGGAAGAGCATGAACGGGTCGTTTCATTCACCATCGAAGTAGTGAATAAGCGGGTTCCTGTCATTGCCGGAACAGGCTCAAACTCTACCGAGGAAGCCATCACCTTTACGAAACATGCCAAATCCATGGGTGCCGATGGTGCTTTACTCATCACGCCGTATTACAATAAACCAACCCAGGAAGGGCTATACCGTCATTTTTCGGCCATCGCCAAAGCCGTCGACTTACCACAAATCCTATACAATATTCCAGGGCGGACCAGCGTCAACATGTCTCCGACCACGGTGAGCCGTCTGTCGGAGATCCAGAATATTATTGGCATCAAGGAAGGCAGTGGATCTCTCCAACAGGTTTCCGAAATAATACAACAAGCCCGCCCTGGCTTCCTTATGCTCTCAGGGGATGATCCCTTAACGCTTCCTATGATTGCCCTCGGAGGGAAAGGCGTGATCACGGTGACCGCGAACGTCGCTCCGACCCATATGGCAAACATGGTGAACGCTGCACTAAAAGGTGACTACGAAGCAGCGAGACTTCTTCACTACAAACTCTCTCCCCTATTTGGAGCTTTATTTGTGGAAACTAACCCCATTCCCGTGAAAGCGGCTCTGGCCATGATGGGAAAAATGTCAGAAGAAGTTCGACTGCCGCTCACCCCGCTTGCTGCGGAATTTCGACCAGCACTCCAAGAAGCCTTGGAACAAGCCGGAGTGCTCTGAGGAAAAAGAACACATGATTCGAACAATCATCACCGGCGCAGCCGGTCGAATGGGCATGCGATTAGTCGCATTAACTCAGGGCACCCCTGGACTACAGCTTTCCGGAGCAGTCGAAGTAAAAGGGCATCCCGCTATTGGAAAAGATGCTGGCGAAGTCGCCCAAATCGGGCAAGTGAACATTCCGATCACTGACGACCTCCAAACCTGTCTTTCACAGGGTGATGTGGTGGTCGACTTCACGGCTCCTTCATCCTGTCTGGCCAACCTCCAGCAGGTCGTCAAATCCACCAAGGCCATGGTCATTGGAACTACCGGATTCACTGATCAAGAATTGGCCCAACTTAAAACATTCGCTCTCAAAATCCCCTGTGTGTTTTCCCCAAACATGAGTGTAGGGATCAATGTGCTCCTCAGCACCATCGGGAAAATCGCCAGATCTCTAGGTGAGCAGTACAACATCGAAGTAATCGAAGCCCATCACAATAAGAAAAAGGACGCCCCCAGCGGAACCGCCCTAAAACTGGCTGAGGCTCTGGCAGAAGGCATGAAATGGGATTTACAAGAAGTGGGCGTCTATACACGACATGGTATGACCGGCGAACGGAAAACTCGTGAAATTGGCATGCAAACCATCCGCGCAGGAGATATTGTTGGCGATCACACCATTTTATTGGGGGGACCAGGAGAACGCATTGAAATAACCCACCGGGCCCATACTCGCGATACCTTTGCCCAGGGCGCGCTCCGGGCAGCTGAATGGGTTGCCCAAAAACCACCTGGCCTCTATTCCATGGCCGACGTTTTAGGCTTATCCTAAACCAAAACAACTTCCCGAATGTATCCGCTATTTCGGCATGAAAGATGACAGCCAACAGAAACTTTAATCACACACCATTAAGGTATACCTCCTCAACAACAATTGCATGAGACCTATCTTCTCAAATGTATCCAAGCCATACGAGAGCTATTGTCAAATCTGGTGTCTGAGGCGTTGGTTACGCGGCGACGGGTTCGTTCATTGTGACTTCTATTCCATCTGTAAATTGCACCCCCTTAATCACCAAAGCCAACTGCCGGAATCCTCTCAGTCGTCGCCAGGTT
>BQIW01000035.1 GCA_021604105.1 Nitrospirales bacterium
TTTTGCTTTTTCTAAATTAGGCACTGATGGACAGTCGCCATCAATGATGTTCGGCGCGGCAAATTTCCTTAAATTTTTGCAGGCGGTTTGTCGGCTTGGTAATGTGTAATGGCGCTCTTTAGAGAGTAACTTCAATCAGCAGGAACCTGAAATATTGCAAGAATTTAACGCCCAAGTCAGTCGAGTCAAGAACCTGACTCGTGATGTCCGTGAGTTGGAACTCACCCTCCTCACCCCGGATACCATCGAATTCAAGGCCGGGCAGTGGATTTCTCTGGATGTCTGGCATCCGGGATTGAAACAGCCTGTTCCGAGGCAGTATTCAATTGCCTCTCCGCCAAGTCAATCCCACCAGGTTACCCTTCTCTTTAACCGGGTCCCCGATGGTCCAGGCTCAAATTATTTGTTCAGTCTTCATGAAGGAGATCCGGTAACCTTCCAGGGACCCAATGGATCGTTTCTCCTCCAGAAGAATCCCGGACAAGATCTCGTCTTTGTGGCCACGGGAACCGGGATTGCACCGTTCCGTTCAATGCTCTCTACCTTCTTGGAGGAACCTAGCGCTGGAACTTTGACGTTATATTGGGGCTTGCGGAGCCAGCGAGACCTTTACTACCAACATGAATTGGAAGCTCTTGCACGCCGGCATCCGAATTTCAGTTTTATCACCATCCTGTCCAGGCCGGAAAACGGTTGGCAAGGTCCCATCGGACGGGTGACAACATTAGTGGAGAACCAGGTGGTATCAGTGAGGAATGTGACTTTTTATCTGTGCGGAAATGGTGGCATGATACGAGACACGATGGCCATTGTGAGAAAAAAAGGCCTCTGTCCCATTCGCACTGAGCAATATTATGATAAAGCCGGTGCCGGGACAGACGATTGAATCTATCCCGACTCTACGGATAAAACAGATAATTCCAATGAATGTCGAGTCAAACAATAAGTGTAACTTTTTCAATAAATTGCCCGGCCTTTTTTAGAGAACGGGTTTGTATTGCTGACGAATCCTCCCCAATATATCCGAGCCTCGTTGAGATTCGGACAGGCCACCTAACTCCAGGGGATAGCCCTCGTATTCCGGAAGTTTGTGCTGATGCAACTCTGGCGGTGTGGTTTGTTAAGTCACATGGGGTACACAACTTGGGCTTGATCTTTTCTCTCATGAGGTCTGTCAAAAAACGACTCGCGACTCCTTCAGTTTTGTCCACATTAGCGGATGTATATCGGAATCAAGTTTGGGAACTAGGGATCGTTTTCTGAGTGCCGGAGGATTCAGTCGTCGTTCGCAGTAGTTGGGAGGAAAGGCGGGAGACTAACCGTCAATCAACTCGAAAACTCATAGCCCAAGGCCCATATGAACGCTTCATCCGATTTTTTCTTCCCTGGCTCAGGGTCGCTGTTATACCGGTATTCGAATGCCACCTTCAGATACAATTTTCCATACACTTCAATGCGAGCTCCCTGCTCTGATGTCCACCGTAGGGCAGTACTGTCCCCTACTCCCAGATCGCGAAACCCTTTTTGACGGTGAAAAACTCGTATCCGATCTGCAATCAGATCATATTCCCAATCCACGCCCCACGAAGCGGTAACGGTTTTGGTCGTCCCGGTCTCTTTAAACTTTTGATACACAAAAGCAGGCCCGGTGGATACACTTAAACTGTGGCTTGGAGAATCAAAAATCTGATATCCAAGTCCCAGGCCGGTCGTACTCCGGATTTTCAATCCCTGAAACTTATCATATTCAAGATATTCTTTAGCGGTGGAAAACAACCTTTTGGTGAAAAAATAATCATAGCCGAGTGTGCCTCTGGCATTTTTGGCTGTGTTGTCTCCATCGGCCGAGGCAAAGGCATACTTACCGTTCATGAGGCCACGGTGTCGTTCTGTCCAAACCGTATTGTCGGTTGAGGCGTTCACAGCCGTGGTGTCCGTATTCCCCTTTGTACGATTTCCTCCCAGGTCGAAGTTTCCTTTATACCGGAGTTCTGGAATATTGATAGTCTTCACACGCGCTGGCGATATCCCTTCACTTCCGCCTAATGCGGTCACAGTCGTA
This sequence comes from Nitrospirales bacterium, assembly GCA_021604105.1. Classification (GTDB taxonomy): domain Bacteria; phylum Nitrospirota; class Nitrospiria; order Nitrospirales; family UBA8639; genus Nitrospira_E. The sequence continues at coordinate 2,063 of BQIW01000035.1, forward strand.
CGGGAGGTTTGGAGAAAATCATCTCCATTGAAATCTTGATCCTCCTCAAAAACTTGAATGGAAAGCGGTGTTCGCGACTGGACTTGTTCCACTTCATCCCACTGAACCGATATATCTCCCGCATAAGCCGTTTTGATTGTAAGGGTCTTTTCTTCCATTGAGACAATGGTTCCGATCAGATGCATGTCATTTTTGAGAGTGATCTCATCTAACTCTTCCTCTTCACTCTCTTCACCTGCCGCGGTTGCTTCTTTTTGGCTTTTGATGGCCTTTACGGAATTGAGGGTGATCATCACGGGGGCCGGGTCCTGGTCTCTCAACACCTGGATTCTACCGGACTCAGCCAATTGGATTCGGCCCTCATAGATCTCGCCGGTATTCAGAACAACAGTGACCGGCTCTTCAGTCGCCAACCCCGTGACCTCTTTCCAACGAAGCGGAATTGGATTGTGCATACTCGCTGCTGCTCTTACACGGAGGACACCATTCGTCATGCCAAATATCTTGCCCTTGAGAATGGTGCCATCTTTAAGCGAAATCTGTCCGGAGACTGCCGCATAAAGAGGACCACCTCCACTGATCAGGGAAATACTAAGAAAGACGATGAAGAGCTTCAATCTCAATGTAATGATTCTCCTTGGTAAATCCTTGTGTGTGATAAACGGATGCGTTATCACACATCACGGACGATCAACAATTACCCCTACTAAAAGGGATTTCGGACAACCTTACGAAAGACTGTGTAAAAAGTGGGTCTGCACCTGAAAGATTTGGCGTGAGCGGATGTTGAAATGGAGCCTACTTACAGTGCACGGTACCCGAAAAGTTTGGGATTATAGCCACAGATTCACTATAAAGCTACCCTAAAATGGTGCCAGACCGGGTATATGGTGTCCCGTGAGAGAAAGAGACATTTCACTTCAATTCGAATGTAAAAAAAAGAACAATTTCTGTTGACGACGGACAAGGATAACCGAAGGGGCTCACAACTCTCTCCCGTCCCCCAAATGGCTGGAAAGGTTCGACCGAAAGAGTGACAACATTAGTGGAGAACAACGTTGCATCAGTAAGCCATGTTACTGTTTTTCCGTGTGGAGACGGCGGTATGATTTGGGCCCCGACGGCCATTGCGAAGAAAAAGGCCTCTGTCTCATTCGCACTGAACAATACATTTTTGTTTGGCACCCTCCACCTTTGATCTCTCGTTCCAATATTGCACCCTCACAGGTTAGGGGTTGTAAGTGCATCAATCTTGAATCCCGACAAGGATTTTGCATCGGATTGAATGGGGACTGGTGGGTTTTGGAACAACGTAATCCAAAAAAGATCCGTTCCTGCCATTTTCTATCAACCGACGGTGTCGGCTTAAGCTGGCAACTTACCGCTGCCGAAGACATGCCCTTTGGCACGGATTTGAAGGAAATCTTGATGAACGGGAATGCGATAGCCTCCACCGGGGAGGGCAAAGTGGGACTGAATATAGGCTTCGACGTCTTTTCGTCTGGGAGCCTGCTCGATACCGAGCAGATTGAGCATGAATTCGGCAACGGCGTAGGTGGAGGGTAGGTCGGGAGTGTCGACATGTGCCGGATCGAGGGTGGTCATGACCTCGTACTGGTTGCCGTGCTTGACGCGGAACTGGTCAACCATTCGACGAAGTTCAAACCGGTGGGAGAAAAAATGATGAAACATGTTCATGCAGCCACTCTCGCGATTCTGTAGGACGATAATGGTGACGCCGGTCGGAGACATCCAGGAAGCGAGACGTTCGAGGTGGGCGAGCCATTCATCGGTGGGTATGTAATAGAATGTATGCGAGGAGAGCACCAAATCCCCCGGAGCGGATGGCTGAGCGGACAGGATTGGGAGGCCTATGGCTTCTGCAGTTGGAACGGTCTGTTGTAATTGATTCAGCAGAAACGTGTTTGGTTCGATGGCGATGGTGCGGTCGAAAGCGGCGGTGAAGGCACGGGTGAGTTCGCCGTTGCCGGCCCCGGCGTCGACGAACACCTGCCGAACCGGCAGATCGTCAACTACTTGTTGCAGCCATCGTTTTGCGTTCCGTTTCTGGTCGGTATGATTCAGGAAAATTTGAAAGGCCTGCTTGTAGTCTTCCCCCTGGGAATCGAAGATGCGAATGTGTTCCTGGTCGGTCATCGTCAGTGCCTCCGGTGATTTCCTGTATAGAACGAATTTTTAAAAAATTCTTGGAACATACACGGATTGTTCCATGTTTCTGGATTTCAGATCATAAAATAAAAAGGGGGGTGGGAACCAGGGAAATTGACTTCCGGGAATATCAAACCCTGCAATTGGAAAAATGGTATCTGGGCAGGAGTAATTTCACATTGTGATATGAGAGAAAATATAAGGTTTAGGCCATCCTGCCTATTTCCTGATTGTGGTGGATCGCGCTGGGAGTCCTCCATTCGTTTTCCTAAATTATCCCCTTTCCTTTTTTTACAGAAATTTGTAGGGTTAGAGTAGATTTGAAGCTTGATAACACCCAATTATGTGCGGTCGCTTCACACGCAAAGAGAACTTCCAGCATTTGGCTGAACAGTTGGGCCTGAAAGTTCTCCCGCCTTTGAGTCCCCGTTACAACATTGCCCCATCGCAGTTAGTGGCCTGCGTGCGCACCAACCCTGAATCACGACAACGCGAATGCATGGAATTACAGTGGGGACTGGTGCCCTCCTGGGCCAAGGATTCCAACATCGGCAATAAGTTGATTAATGCCCGCGGAGAAACTGTGGCGGAGAAGCCGGCTTTCCGGAAAGCATTTAAACACCAACGCTGTCTGGTCTTAGCCGATGGCTTTTATGAATGGAAACAAGAAGGGAAAGCAAAACAACCCTATTACGTTCGATTCAAAGATCAACGACCATTTGCCTTCGCGGGCTTGTGGGAACGGTGGGAGAAAGACGAGGCCGCCCCTTTGGAAACCTGTACCCTCATTACGACTGGTCCCAATAGTGTGATGGAACCGATCCACCATCGCATGCCGGTTATTTTGGCCTCTAAGGACTTTGCCAACTGGATTGATTCCTCTTTGCAAGCGGTTGAGCGAATTAACGTCCTGCTCAGACCGTTTCCCTCGGAGGAGATGGAAGCCTATCCCGTCAGTCAGCTCGTGAATAATCCCAGAAATGATCGGCCTGAATGTGTGGTTCCTATTTAATGAGAGGACAAGAGGATGAGGTATTGCCCGTAAGGTCGTATTCTACTATTATACCGGCCCATTGCTCTCTAGGATTTTCTAGGGATGCCCCTGATCCAAAAACCGTTCTCAAGCTCTGTGATCCATTAGTTGAAAATGGTAGGGTAAATGTATGCGTCATTGGACCTTCATCGGAGTACTGATCGCCGGTGGTTTTTTCTCAGGCCCTGAGGCTTGGGGACTGGAATTCACGGCAGATCAAATCCTTAAGTTCGGGCGTCAGACTCAAAAGGCCAACCTATATTATCGGGATGACCGGTGGCGGTTGGAGCATCAGTCGATGGGGCCGGTCAATGTCACCATTGTGCGTAAAGACAAGCAGCTCATGTGGCTGCTGCTCTCCCGCGTGAGACATTTTAAGACGCTCCCCTATGATCCTGCTCAGGAGCCAAAATTGAGTGAGCATCTGGAAGGAGAGATCTCGCGCGAAGAGATCGGCAGGGAGACGCGCGAGGGCCATCCGACGATCTTATACGAGGTGACGGTGAAGGAAGGCGATCAAATTAATGTTTACTACCAATGGTTCGCCACCGACATTCAGTTCCCGATGCAATTGACCAGGAAGGACGGAAGCTGGAGTGTCGAGTATCGACATGTGAAACTGCGGCCCGTAACCGATTATTTATTTCAACTGCCAGTCAATTTCCAGCCCCTGGAAGAGTTTACTCCTCCGAAGAAAAAAGAATCCTAAGAGCCGGCGATGCCGTCATCTCTCCGTTCAAATGCGGTGTGGCCTCTGCCGGCTGCATCATTCTTCTGACCATGTGTTTCTCTGCTTTGCACAGAGTTGTTGCCGTTCGCTCAGTGTGACACTGGGGATTGGCGACATCCATACTGGTACAGATAAGGTGTTAACCGATCACCTGCAGATGCTGCACCGTCAGTGTGGTGGCGGTGAAGTCTTCCTCCACCACGCCCTCCAGAAGAAGCGGCCGTTCGTTTGTGAGTAACGGTCCGTATCGTTGAAATATTTCGGGGAACAGCGTGGCATCGTAAAGTGCCGTGGTATCTTCCATCGTGATAAATTCCATGGGTTTGCCCTGTTTCGTCGAGGCGGCTTTTTCCGTGATCAGCCAGCCAACCATCATGATCCGACGGCCGATATGCCTAGCCATCTCTGTCGCCGGAGTGATCTGCAGGCTTTGCAAGTGTCTCGCATAGAGCGTCAACGGATGGCAACGGAGAGGGAAGCCGAAGAGCTCAATCTCATGCTGGATCAGCCGTTCTGTGTCATATTCATTCGGAATCGGGAGCAGACGAACGGATGGCAACAGCGGGGTGGCGTGTTGTGCAACTGATCTGGGTGAGGAGATGCCACAGGTTGGATGCTCGGCGTAGACCCGCCAGAGCAGGCCGGGGCGGGTGACCTCACCGGCAATAGCATCGAAGCAACCTGCCAGAACTAATAACCGCGTCTGCGCCGGTTCGGGGTTGAGCCTGCTCAGAAAATCATGAAACGACTGAAACGGGCCGTGGCGGGATCGTTCTTCGAGAAGCCGATCAATGAATCCCCGTACGATGCCTTTGATTTGCATCAAGCCCATGCGGATGGTCGTTCCTTCTCCCTCATATGCCCATGCGCTGACATTGATGTCCGGCGAGAGCACGGTCAATCCCATCCGGCGGGCTTCTGACAGATAGGCGAAGGTTGAATAAAATCCACCCTGGTTGCTGATGACGGCGGCCATGAATTCCCCAGGATAATGGGAACGGAGATAGGCCGACTTAAATGACACCTGCGCATAACTGGCCGAATGCGGTTTACAAAAACTATAGCCGGTAAAACTCATCGTCATTGCCCATACCCGCTCGATCGTTCGCGTATCCACACCGCGCGCGCGCGCGCCGTCGATAAATTGGCGTTGATAATCGCGAAGCCGGCGTTGCTTATGTTTTTTGCTGAGGATTTTCCTGAGTTGATCGCCATCTTCCACGGAAAACCCCGCCAGACCCATGGCTACTTTGGTGACGTCTTCCTGATACACCATGATGCCGTGGGTTTCCCCGAGCACGTCTTCTACTAACGGATGCAGGGGACGATAGGCGCCGCCATGCGCCCGCCGGACAAATTCTTGAATGAACCGGTTTGCGGCGGGACGAATCAACGATGAGACGATGACGAGATACTCAAAGACGTCCGCATGCATGCGCCGATCCGCCGGCATGCCCGTCCAGAGTTTTTTGAGAAGCAGTCGGGTGGCAGGCGATTCGATGTAAAAACATCCAATTGTCTCCCCCCGTTGAATGAGCTGTTGCGTTTTGGGGTCGGTTAATGGGTCCCAGGTGGCATAGTCGATCTTGTGGCCGGTGTGTTTTGCAATTGCCGCAAGGGCATCCCGAATGACGGCTAAGGATCGATTGCCCAGAAGATCGATTTTGACCAGGCCGGCATCTTCCGTTTGATCCTTTTCCCATTGAATGACCGGAACACCCTTTGCGGCCACTTCAACCGGGACATAGCGGCGGAGATCGTCAGGAACAATCACGATGCCCCCGCAATGCAGTGACAGATGACGAAACCGTCCCTGAAGTTGAAGGGCGAGTCTGACGATTTCAGGCCATGGCTCGCGCAAATCGGTGAACGCCGAGGCCTCATCAAGATGTGAGTGTGGTTTTTTGCCATTATGGGGTCTCGAAGACGGCGAAGATGGAAGAGAGTGAGACTTTCCATTTTCTCGAATATTGGAAAGGCGGGGAGTCTGCCGGAACGCGGATTGGCTGCATGGGGAGACAGAGGACTCTTGAGCCGGAAGATCGGTGAGCGGGAGGCGAGTCAGCAGTCGACTCACCTGCTGAATTTCCGCCGGAGGCATGCCATAGACTTTGGCGACTTCCCGCACGGCTGCCCGAAGCGCCAGCGTATTCTGATTGGCCACCATGCCGGCCTGCCGGCTGCCATAACGCGCAAAGACAAAATCCACAATGCGGTCCCGCTCATCCCAGGGAAAATCCACGTCAATATCAGGCGGATCGTGGCGTCCGGGATTTAAAAAGCGTTCAAAAAACAGATTGTGCCGGATAGGATCCACATGGGTAATGCCCAGGCAATAGGACACGATGGATGCCGTCGCCGATCCCCGTCCACAGGTGCGAGGCGCCTGGCGGACAATCTCGTCAACCACCAGAAAATAATGAGCGTAGCCTTTATCCCGGATGACATCCAGTTCGCGTTCGATACGATCGGTTACGACTGCTGTCAGTGAGCCGTACCGCCATCGGGCTCCGTCGTAGGTCTTCTCGCGTAGCAGAGTGAAGGCATGAGGATCGGAGAGCTGACGAAAACCGGGGAAAATTGTCTTTTTGAACGACCACTCGGTCTGGCAGTGCTGCGCGATCTTCCAGGTGTTGGCTATCGCGTGAGGCACATGGGGAAACTGGGAAGCCAGTATCGCAGGCGGCATCAACCAATGATGGGGTGCACAGTATGCCTCCGGCGGCAATTGAGAGAGGGTGGTCTTTAAGGCGATCGCGCGGAGAATTTGATGGAAGGGGAATTCCTGAGGGGTCACGAAATGCACCCGGTTGGTCGCGACGGGAGGAAGGTGTGTGCGCCGACTAAAGGCCAGGGCCTGGTGCATGAGCGCGCCAGGCGTTAGCTCTACGTACAGATCGCTAAGTGAGTGCCGTTTCCAGGCCGTCAGTGCAGAAAGATCATCAGAGAGAATGATCAGTCCTTGGCGATGCTCTTGAACTGAGGCGATGCAGTCAAAGTCGGCATCGCAATGGCGTTGGGAGAGCAGACGGCAGAGATTGGTGTAGCCAAAAGAATCTTTGACCAGGAGCACGGCGCGGTGCCGGTTGTGGGTCAGTTCGGCTCCAAGGATCGGGCGTAAGCCATGGGCCTGTGCGACCTCGATAAAGCGAATGGCACCGTACAGGCCGTTTGTATCGGTCAGGGCAAGTGTCTCGGCTCCCTGTCTCTTTGCCGTCTGGCACAAGGTTTCCAGTGAGGACACTCCTTGCATCGGGGAGTACTCCGAATGAACGTGTAAATGGACAAAGACTGACATGAAATAATGCGGCAATAATGGTAAATTGCGTACTTATTTTTAATTAAAGTATCGCTTTACTTTATGCTCATGTTGATAACCTATTGATTGAAGTAATGCCTTATTTTTTTAGTCTGTGGATAACTCGTTAATTAAAGTTTTTGATTAATTTTTATCATTTTAAAATGCAAAACACCTATTATTCATTGGTTATTTTGCATGTTAAGTAATGGCATGAAAATGATGGTGGTCATGCCACAGAGGCGTGAGCATCGCTTGAGAATTTTTCAGATTCACCTGTTCAATCTAAACGAGAGGCCAGGTGTGAGCGTCCCCATTGAATGACTTTCATGCCGAACCGGGTATGCAAACGATCAAGGGCTAATGCCAATCGATGGGGACGGGGGAGTGTCTGAGGTTCTTCCGGGGTATGTGATGGGAAGAGCGATAGTTGTTCGGGTGGGGGACGAAAGCTATTACTTCGAATGGTCAGTGAGCGCACGCTGACGCGTCGTTGAAAGCACCGACGGAATAAGGTCTGAGCTGATGGAAACATATCAACCTCCCAATGTGTGGGTGTGGATAAAACAGATGAATGGTGAACCGTGAGCTGATCACTGGAGAGCAGCGTCAGTCTGAGGCGATGACACAGGCGCTGTCGCCGACGTAGATCATGGCAGAGAGAATCCAGAAGGCATGACAGACCTCCAAGGAGCCGGTCATAGTCAATCGTATCCGGTTCAAAGAGATAGGAATGGGTCAGCGATAGCGAGGCCTCAGGAGCCACGACCGGCAAAAAATCAATCCCCCGTGCCCACTGGTAGAGCCGGTGGCCCCATCGACCGCAGACGGTTTCCAAGGCTTCCAAACTCACGTCGCTCACGTCGCCGATGGTCTGTAGATTCAAATCGGTCAAGCGTGTGTGGAGTGCGGACCCTCCAGGACCTTGTAGTCCGGGAAGTATTGAGACGGGTAACGGTGATAAAAAGTCCTGTTCGGAGCCTGCCCGGACATCACAGAGTTGGGGCGGCGTGAGGATGGAGCTGGCCATTTGCGCGACAAGCTTATTGGTCCCGATACCGGCGACGGCTTGTAACCCAAGTCGCGATGTGACATCGCGCTCTAAACGCATCGTGGTGTCACAGGTTGCGCCAAAGAGTCGAGTGGTGCCGGTCAAATCTAAATAAAAATGCCCAGGCCTGAACGACTCCCAAATGGGTGCGATCGGTATCATGCACGACACGAGGGCATGATGAGCTTGGGCGATACGAGTAGGGTTGGGAGGCACGAGTCGAAGCGAGGGACAGCGTCGTCTGGCCCGATCGGCCGGCAGTCCGGGTATGACTCCGGCGTCTTCAGCTTCGTGAGAAACTTCACGGATGATGGCACGGGACGCATGGGCAGAAGCCACGGCGACAGGTCTGGTGCGTAAGGAGGGGGCGTCGAGGCGTGCCAGGGCCACTTCGAATCGAGGAATACATAAACAGACAATCTGGCGGTCCATCATTTCTCATCTAGCCACAATGCCGAATGACCCCGATCACCACGCCTTCAATCACAAATTCATCCTGCGGAGTCACCAAAAGAGGAGTCATGGTTGCGTTCGCGGGATGCAGTTCTATTTGCCCTTCTTTGTTGTAATATTTCTTAATCGTCGCCTCCTGATTCACCAGTGCGACCACGGTTTGTCCATTTCGCGCCATTCGTTGCTTGTGTACAATCACCAGATCACCCGGCAGGATGCCTTCATCCCGCATCGATTCACCTTTCACTCGTAACGCGAAATTATCTCCCGTTCGCAGCATGGAAGGTGGAACTTCCACCAGCTCAGTTTGAGGAATAGGCTCAATCGGGTTGCCGGCCGCGACGATGCCGGCCATGGGAATCTGTGTCGGAGAATCCAGTTGGGAGAGGATGGCTTCGACCACTCCGGGAATCCGACGCATTCCGCATTCATAGCGGGTAATGGTCATACGAGTGGTGCGGAGGCGTTCAGCTAGTTGGGTTTGGGTTAATCCCAGGCGTTGCCGGATCTGTTTGAAGGCTTCAGGTGTCATGTAGCCAATGGTTACATTGTGGCATGGGAGGTGTCAAGAGAGGTGGTTGCCACCGACCCACTCATGATTATATCAAGGATAAATTCTATAACTAGTTGATTTTTTGTGATTTTTGTAAATCACTCATGCTGAAATAGGCGGATCGCTCATGCCATCTAAGGACAGTTTCCGGGAATGGCACTCTTAGGACAACTCATCGTGGGAAGACAGGTCAGGACTGTTTCCTGTTTACGAACCAAGAAGTGATCAGGATCCACTCTAGAAAAAGGCGCATATGTTTATGCCGGCACATCTGCATGGTGGTACATCGCTAGGGAGGTATGTTGCTGCCGGCATGACTCAACGCATTCGACGATCAAAAGAAAGAAGAGGAGAATCTGATGTTTGAATGGCTGACAAGTCCTGAAGCATGGATCGCATTAGGCACGTTAACCGCGTTAGAAATTGTCCTGGGGATCGACAACATTATCTTCATCTCCATCCTTGTCGGACGTCTTCCCGAGAGTCAGCGGGCGTTTGCCAGAAGAGCAGGGCTTGGCCTTGCCATGGTGGCGCGCCTGGGATTGCTGTTTTCAATTTCCTGGGTTATGGGACTCACCGAACCGTTAGTGACGATCTTTACCCAGGCGATTTCAGGGCGCGATATTATTCTGGTCGGCGGTGGATTGTTTCTCATGGCGAAAGCCACGCATGAAATCCATAACAGTCTGGAAGGGCTGGAAGAAGAGAGCACTCACACGATTGTGGCGGATAATTTAGGAATGGTTCTCGTTCAGATTGCGGTTTTGGATATTGTGTTTTCACTGGATTCGGTCATTACGGCGGTCGGTCTGGTTGATCAGGTTTCTCTTATGGCGATTGCCATCATCCTGGCCGTGCTCGTGATGCTGATGGCCGCCAAAGCGATTGGAGATTTTGTCGATGAGCATCCGACCATCAAAGTTCTTGCCCTCTCATTTCTCATTCTGGTGGGTGTGACTCTGATGGTGGAGGGGTTCGAGGTGCATGTCCCGAAGGGCTATATTTATTTTGCGATGGCGTTTTCCGTCACGGTGGAAATGCTCAATATTCGCATGCGAAAAAAACGAGCACCGGTCAAACTTCACAAGACGCTTTCCGAATAGCCGGATACCAGCGGACGCCACAGGAAGCGGTTAAGGTCATTCGCGGAAGAGGGGAGAGGAGATGATGCGGCCACTCGTCTGTGTGGGGGAAGTGCCAGATGATGTGGCATAAGCGGTGTTAATGCGGATATTGGTGCTCGCGGCAGATTAATTGAATGTCCTGCACACTTAACGGTTCTCGTGTCAAACCGCAGACATACCCGTTTTTCTCATGATTTTCATTGAAACGACAGGTGTGGCAGGCACCAAAAGCTTTTCGTCCATGGACCTGCTGCATTCCTCGCAGGATTGAGCGCAAAGCAGAAGTCAGTTCGGCAATTTTTATTGAATCCGTTTTTGCCAGTGCCGGTTCCAGGCTTCTGGTGAAAAGGGCTTTTTTTGCGAGATTGCTCCCTTTGGTGGTCGGCGCAAGGCGTACGATTCGTTTGTCCTCATTATCCGCCTGCTTTCGCAGGAATCCCTTCTGCTCTAAGACCTTGAGCGATTGTGAGACGGTTCCCTTCGTGAGTCCCAGATACTCCGCCACGGCTTGCGGCGTATTCGAATAGCGATTGCATTGCGTCAAATACGTCAGCGCTTCCATCTGCACGGGTTGTAATCCGTAACGCAGGCCAAACGCCCGTGCCTCCATCCGTTGCAGGTTGCACAACCGCTCTAAGACATCATTGGCTTCTTGGGCACTCATAGGTCAATTGTATCGTCTCGATACAGATTTGACAAATGCGAATATCGCTGCTACATTCCAATTAGTTTCGACTCAATACTAATTTTTATCTTTACAGAAGGAGACAGGTTATGAAGAAAGCCGTGTTTTATCATGCAGGGTGCCCGGTCTGTGTATCTGCGGAAACCATGGTGACTCAGGCCATCGATCGTCAGCAATACGATCTGGAAATCGTCCATTTTGCACAATCCCCCGATCGTGTGGGTGAGGCCGAAACGGCAGGTGTGAAGTCTGTTCCTGCCCTGGTGTTAGAAGGGCAGGTGTTTCACGTGAATTTTGGTGCATCCATGGACGATGTGAAAGCCAGTATTTAAGGCGAAAGACTTTATTCACGGGAGTGAGACGGATTGCAGGATAGCCTGGACGTCGACTCCCGGTTATCAAAGAAAGGAGAAAATCGTATGCGTCCATGGGTGAGGAATCTGTCTCTCGGGCTCGCTCTAGGGTTGTCCATGAGTGGGGCGGCCTGTTCAACGGTTGAGCCACCGGGAGAAAAGGACACTGCATCGTTGTACGACCGGTTAGGAGGAAAACCGGCAATCACGGCGGTCATCGATGAATTTGTGGGCAATGTTGCTAACGATGCCCGTATTAATGGTCGCTTTGCCACTACCGATATTCCGAAACTGAAGGGACATCTGGTGGATCAAGTCTGTGGAGCGACTGGAGGACCCTGCACGTACACGGGCAGGGACATGAAGACGACCCATGCGGGAATGCGCATTACCAATGCCGACTTTACGGCGATGGTTGAGGATCTGGTCTCTGCACTCAATACGTTCCAGGTTCCGCAAAGGGAACAGAAGGAGTTACTTGGGCTGCTCGGGTCCATGAAATCTGATATTGTCGAAATTCCCTAATCCTACTCGGGATAATGAATTCTGTGATCTTCTTGGGAGGATGGGCCTCATCCTCCCAAGTACCTTGGTTCTTTTTTATTGAGCACACCGGCGGGGTCTTGCGTCAGAGTCAGCTATTCCTGAGAATGGCGGGGTGACCGTTCCCTGAAAACCTTATTCAAAAAAGGAGAGTGAGAAGTGACACAAGTTTTGGAATCCGAAATGGCCGTTGTTGAGTCGTTATGGCGTTATCCGGTCAAGTCGATGAGAGGTGAGGCCTTGTCTCTTGCTCAGATTGGTCGTCACGGACTTGTCGGAGATCGCGCCTATGCCATCCTGGATCGTGCTGATGGCAAAGTAGCCACTGCCAAAAATCCCAAAAAATGGCCCACTATGTTTGCCTTTCAGGCCACCTTCCTGGAGCCGTCCGGAGATAAAGAATCTGGGTCTCGCATCCGCATCATGTTGCCTGACGGCACAATGGTTACCAGCGAGCAAACGGATCTATCCCAGGTTCTTTCCAAAGCTCTGAACCGTGAGGTCACACTGGCCCACATCGAGGATGGGAGGGTGACCGGTGTCCAATCCGCCATGCCTGAAACCTGGATTGCGCAGTCTGAGGAATACTGGCCCGATATGGATGGTCGAGAGAAACGGGACACCGTTACGGATTTCTCCCTTCCGACCGGCACGTTTTTTGACGCCGCGATGGTGCACCTTCTGACCACGGGCACGCTTAATCGGCTTCGTGAGGCATATCCGGAAGGGCGTTTTGAGGTGCCGCGGTTTCGGCCGAACGTTGTTATGGATACTGGTGGTGATGAGCAAGGATTTATCGAACAGGGGTGGATTGGTCAGACGCTAGGCATTGGGGAAAACGTGCGGTTGAAGATTTCCGGCTCATGCGGGCGTTGTGTCATGACGACGTTAGCGCAAGGAGAGCTTCCCAAGGACACCGGGATTTTACGCACGGCGGTCCAACATAATCTTGGCAATGTCGGGGTCTATGCTTCAGTCATACAGGGCGGGACAATTCGTATCGGGGATGGTGTACGATTGGAGAAATGAATGATTGGTGAAGGTATGTCTGCCTATGTCGGTGTGAAAGAGCATCAACACCGCTGGATGAGTGTTGGGTGCATCAGGAGCTGGAAATTTCCCGTTTGACTCTGCTCCGGTTGACGAAGTCAGAGGCTTTTGAGGGGTAACCGCGAAGGTTTCTGAGCTGGTCATGTCAACCGATGGTCTTGGCCCTTTTCCCCTCTCATTTAACCAGCTTGATAGAGCTCGTTGTTTTTGAGTTTTTCAACACGCATCCGTAAGATGCGCGCAGTAATGACTTTTTCTCTTATCACCGATCCTAAGAAAAAGCTTCTTTTCATCATTGCGTTCTTTCTCCTGCTCTATGCGATGGTTGCACTGACCGGCCTGCGGTCCCATCTGTCGCCTGATGTCATTCAGTCATTATTTTTTGCGTATCCGTTTTGGGGTCTTGTGCTGTTTTGTTTGGCCTTTAGCCTCGGCAATCTGTTGTATGTGCCAGGATGGGTTTTTTTAGTCGGGGCTGTCTTTGCGTTGGGGAAAGAATGGGGTGGGGTTGCGACCTTGATGGCCGCGATGTGTTCTTCGACGATCAGTTTTTTTCTGATTCGTGCGGTTGGTGGGACGGCGCTTCGCAGCTTCAATCATCGGTGGGCCGACGAGATTTTCTCGCATCTGGATGACCGTCCCATTCTATCGGTGGCGTTCCTGCGGCTGCTGTTTCAGACCTTGCCCGCTCTAAATTATGCCCTGGCCCTTGCCGACATTCGCTTTCGCGATTATCTGGTTGGAACGGCTTTAGGGTTGCCCCTTCCTATTTTTCTGTATTGTTATTTTTTTGAACTGATTTTCCAGCATCTTCTGAATGGGTAAGCGGGCATGGATATGGGTGGATCGTGGTAAGGTTGCCAGGAAATTATTGGTTATTTGTATGGCGAAGGGTATATTTATAAGGAAAGTGAAGCGTGTCGAAATTCCCCAAACCTGGAATTGCCAGAATTCAGTCGTTGTGGCGCTCTACCGTTAAGTCGATGAAAGGCGAGGGCTTGTCTCTTGCCCAGGTCAATTCCCCTGGGCTATGACAGCTTTCTTTCAAAGGCCCATTAGTCAACTGACAGTGCATTTTCAAAAATTCTCTAAAGAATTCTGAGCGAGCAACACATAAAGCAGGCTTTGATAAATGACCTCATTCTCCATGACATGCCCCGAGAGGACGTTCCTAGCCACAGCGTGCTTCTTGGGTGTCGTAATTATTATGGTGGTCATTAAGGAAGCTATCAACGAAGCGTTGTCTGACCCTGCATTTTTCTCCCACATCTGATCCACAAAGATGATTACTGAATTTATCGTGACGGAGGGTGAAACCCGCAAGCGCCTTGATCAATTTTTGGTCAACCGTGAACGGGATATATCCCGTTCACGGTTACAACGCTTGATTGAGTTGGGACGGATCCGTGTCAATGACAGGATGGTCAAGCCGAGTCACACCATTAAACCAGGCGATCACATTACGATGGATGTTCCCCAGCCGGGACCCCTCCTGGTCGACGGGAAGGCTATGACATTGGATATCTTACACGAGGATGAAGTCATCCTGGTGTTGAACAAGCCTGCGGGTGTGGTGGTGCATCCCGCGGCAGGGAATTGGGAGGGCACCGTGATCAATGCGCTGTTGGCCCATATTCCCAATCAGGCCGATGCAGAAAAAATCAATGGGAAAAGGGCGTTACCACGGCTGGTTCATCGACTGGATAAGGACACCTCCGGAGTGATGGTGGTCGCCAAAACCGTTCATGCCCATCGTACTCTTGCGACACAGTTTGAACAACACTCGATCAATCGGATCTATGAGGCATTCGTCTGGGGCATGCCTCCGCATAAACAGGGAGTGATCGAGTTGCCCATTGGTCGGGATCGGGGAGAACGGAAAAAGGTTTCATCAAACACGATACAACCACAACGAGCGGTCACCGAGTATCGGGTGGAACAGATATTTGGTGACATGGCCACACAGGTCATGTTGTTTCCACGCACAGGGCGGACACATCAGCTTCGGGTTCATTTGGCGTCCTTAGGGTGCCCCATTTTGGGTGATGAGACGTATGGCGGTCAGAACGTATGCCGGATTATGGGGATCGAAATCCCGCGGGTGATGCTCCATGCACGCACACTGGGATTCCAACATCCCGTATCCGGGATGTTTCAGGAATATTCCGTAGGTTTGCCGTTGGACATGCAAGGGATCTATCAGGGGATACTCCATAAATAAAAGTGAGTGGTCATGTCTTTGTTCCTCTCCTGGATATTTCCTTAATCCCGATCAAGTTTTTCCCCTCTGACCGTTTCAATCGAAAGAGACCCCTAAAGAGAGTTTTACCTGATTTGAGCTGCCATGGGTTGGGACTGGTCAGGATTCTAGGGATTTCCCCAATCAATACAAATCAAGAAAGGATAAATCAGAATGTAGCGTAAGATCCTCGTGGTGTTGGTATCCATTTCCCATTCACTCGAGTTTAAAAAACAGGGGCTTTCGCTATTTCAATAAAAAATGGGGATCATGCTTGGCGGACAGATTTGGCTTTCTGTTGAATTGTGAGATTAATGAATTCAGCAGGTTTGAGTGGAGCGAACCCGATCATGATGTTGACGTTCCCAGCAATCTGGTCAGAGGACGAAATGGTATCCGGTCCGCACTTGACAAAATAGGCCTCCTGGGCTTTGTGTCCTTGAAAGGCCCCCTTCCGGAAGAGTGATTGGAGAAATACCTCAATCGCTTGCCGAATGTGAGACCACAGTTGTTCATCGTTCGGTTCATCTACTACCCACCCTAATCCCTGTTGGATGCTTGATTCCAGAAACAATGCCAGACGCCGGACGGTAAGATACTGCCACTCTCTGTTGGATGACAGGGTTCGTGCACCCCACGCGACAACCTGTGACGGAGAGGTTTGCCGGATTGGATTGATTCCCAAACGGGTAAGTTGTCCCATTTCCGGTTGCGTCAGTGTCTGTTCGATACTTTGAACGCCATGAAGGATGGCTGTCGTTCCTGCCGGGGCTTTCCATACTCCTCGTTGTTGATCGGTCCTGGCCATGACCCCAGCTATGGCTCCGCTGGCGGGGATGGTGTGCAGAGAAGCCTTCTTACGGGACTGAGGAAGTTGGATGCGTGGAGCGTACATAACCACATTCGGATGGTGAATGCCTGATTGCTGATTTAACCAGGTGGTCAGAGCCCTGACCGTTTGTCGAGGGGCATCGCGTTGAGGGACATCCAGGACATACATCGCACGGTGTTTGGCAACAAGAGCAATGGCTGCGTGCATGACTGTGATCGCATGGGTATCCGGGAGCTGTTCGGTTTGAGGAATGAACAAAATATTGAAATCCCCTATGCGGTCGAGAAGGGAAAGGCCTTGGAGAAATGGGGGCACGCCTTTGATCTGTTCCGATCCAATACGTACCACCCGAATGGCCTTTCCTCCGTTGTCAAAAAATGGTTTGGTGCACAAGGAGGAAAGTGCCTCCGTTCCCAGTCCCCCGTATTTTTTCTCAAATGCCACCCACGTCCGGACCTGTTGTGGAGACATCATCGGCCCCTTGGAAAATGAACCGATGATGGCCGCGGTTGAGGTAGAGGCCGATTCGATCACGGGAGGGACGAACGACGATTTGTGGACAGATGCGCCAGGAGTCGAGTGAATTTTTTTCATAAGAAATTGTGTTATCTCCTTCTTTGAAACTTACACTCAGGAGGAATCGCCAAATACGGCTTTCATTGGCTTCTTAGGGTGTCCACAAGGTCATTGATAGTTCTGATTGTCAAGAAAAAAGGCTGTGACCGACAGGCATTCCATACCGAACGGCAAATAGCCTGCATAACCCAGGATCGGCATTTCCCCCATCGGGAGTGCGTGGACGTAGGGAATTGAATATTCCCAATGGACCAGGCTGTAAGCATTCCACATCTCCCAAAATCCGCCACAGACCAGGGCTGCCAGAGCGGAAAGAACCAGGGGACTCCAGTTTCCTTTGACTAATGGGGACAGAAGGGTTGGCACCCTCCGTATTATTTGTATTCCTAATATGATCAGAAGGGGGCTCACCCAGAGGAGAGGGTACAGCACCGTGGGCCATATCCCAATCGTCAGCAACCCGACACAACCAAGGACCAACATCAGCCATCCGGTGTTTGGGGCATTCACTGAGGAGATGGCCAGCCAATTTTTAAATGGTGCCCTTATCCAGGAAATGGAAGACAGGTATTCATAGGTACCCAGAACGGCAGGTAGAACCGTCGAAAATGAAAGAGTAAACCAGGAATAGATTAGAGGCGAGAAGGTTGGTGCCAGACCCACATAGTGCCAGTTTTGTACATACTGATTTAGGTATTCAAATATCCACCAGAAGCCTGCGCTGAGGAGAAAGAGTTTGAAAAGATAAGCTGGCTGATTGGTGATCATGCACCTGCCGGTTTGAGAAAAGCTTAAGGCGTTGATGACCACGATGTAGCCGAGCCAGAGCAAGGGGAATGTGTAGGGTTGCCATTCCAGGAACCAGGAAAAACGCGTCCAGGCGAGGATTGAAGCGAAAATCGTCCATCCTACGGCCATCCAACCCCACCAGGGAAACCGTTTGCCGGAATTAGGGGGAAATGTGTTGTGACGCACGCTTGTGCTTAACCGCAAAAGAAAAGGTGTCAGTGTTCCAACAATGATCATGGTCGACAGTCCAAATATGGGCCAGGAAAGAGAGGCGTATCCCGGCTGTAGGGGAATGGGTAATAGAGTCAAATCGTGGGGAAGAGCCTGGCCAGATAAGACCACACCCAGAGGAGGCAGCCCAAGAAGCAAAAAAATCAAGATGGTGCCGTTGATGACCTTTGTGGAAGACATGGGAGTGTAATAATACAGATATCTGCGTGTAGCGATTACAGGCACAGATGAAGCCTTGGTTCAGCTTAAACCAGACCGGACTCCAGAGCCAACGGTAAAGAATCTGGGTCAGGATGGAACGGCATTGGTGAGACCCGGCTGAATTCTTTTACTGTCTTTCCAACCCGCACTTCCAGCATGTGGTGAATTCTTTCTGATGCCATTCCCCGCATCCGGAACAGGTCCATTGCGTTGTTTCCAGAGGTTTAGCCTGCTCCCAGTCTTTGAGTAAAGTCCGGGCGCGATCAAAATCCTCGTCTTTCAGCACCCACAGTTCCGGGAAGACTTCAACAAATGGGACTTCCCCTCCCAGCATCGCTGAGCGTTGATTCTTGATCGTGACCGGTATCTGGGCCTGATCCAACAGTTCTTTTCGGGTTTCCACGTCGACGAGGCTTTGCGAGACGTACAGTTTTTTCATGGTTCCATTATTTGCCTGGGGTTATCAAGAATGGGTGAGTGGGATTTGCGAGCATTCATGTTGGGGGAATTATGCAATCTTTGGGTTAGGGATCAGTTCAAAGACATAAACACCGTGTGTGCCCACGGCGACAAATCGAGGAACATGGGGAATCCAAGCCATTCCAAACACCAGTCCATCCACTCGGAGTAATGCAATTACTTTTCCATTTAAATATTCAGATATTTGAATCTCACCATGATGTGACAAAGAAGACACCCACTGACCTGTGGAATCAATCGCACAAACCCCGGTGTGGCCTTCCAATGTCTGCAATAATTCTCCAGACGTGAGATTCTCCCCATGGACACCAAATTTGGTAGTTTTCCCGGTGAGTCCCACAGCGGCGTTGAGCTCTTCCAACAAAGACGCTTTCAGGCGATCCAACTCTTCGGGCCGTTCCTGAAAATGTGGACGCTGGGAGGGTACGCCATACAAGTTGCCAAGCGAAGCAGTTTCCTCTTGAAGCAAAGTTGCCGGTTGGAGAGCCACCCGAGGAGCCATAGTGGAAGAGGTGCCAACAATAGGCTGAATCTCTATTGGTGGGGAAGATATAACACAAACTGGATCAGAAGTGGACGGCAACAGATTCCCCCTCTTTTGAAAAATCTCGAAAAGGGTTTTTGAAATCCTTACGAGGGTCGCATGTTGTTCGGGTTCAGGCAATAGATCCAACGGCTCGTGGGGTGGACGAGCCCACTGATACTTGTCTAGCCCTGTAGGCTCTACTGGGCCGGAACTTATCGGCCCACAAAACATATGCATGTGCCCGTTTTCCGCAGCTACCTCAAGCGGAGGCACTTCATGATCCATGATGAAATCCGAAGCTAAAAAATAAGGGCTGATTAGTAAGAGGCCTACTTGGGCTCGGGGTAAGGCATGATCGATTTCCCGTTTCCAAACATCTCCGACTTCAATATAGGGGTCGGCCCACACCGTCAGTTGGCCTTCGCGCTGATAGGGTTTCAAGAAGATAAGGAGCTTTTCCAGCCAGGTCTTATCCCGATGGCTATAACTCACAAAGATGAGATCGCGCGTTCTCTGCATCATAAGAAAGTCAGAGAGAAATATTGTAGAGACTGAAAAGGTGAACAGGCTTTTGAATGCAGATTATCGCGAAGGATGTAAATTCACAACTTTTAGGAAGTCGATCGTGATGGGAAAGGTAGGTCTTACATGAGCAGATGGAATCCAGGCTCTCTGCCAGGTTGCCTTTTTTACCGGATGCCCCAACGAATGTGATAAGACAGATCATAGCCGTCGGAGTCTTGTTGCGCTCCTAACACGGATCCGCTGAACGACATACGATACAAGCCACTCTCCTGGATGGGGAACTTCACTGTGCCTTTCCCGCTTTGAGAAATTTTTCGGTGGTATGGCGTCTCACTGGATGGCATGGTCCCGATTTTGTACAAATGTACGACGAGGGAGCCCTTAAGTATCACCGTCTCATACTCTGCAAAAAAGTCCTGACCTTTTACAAAATAAAATGTGTTAAGGCCCCAGGAATAGCCTGATTGAGTATTTGTAAGTCCGTTTCCATTGATGTTACGAGATTCATAGCCCAAGGTCTCCATTATGCCGGTGGCCAGCGCCAAAACCATCCCAACTACTAACATGAACAAAACTCCAAATCCGCCGACCACGACTTTTCCAGAAATTTGGTTTTGTTTTTCTAGAACAACATTTTCCATATTTATGCCATTTTGATGTTGGTCTGCCTTTTTCCCATGTCAGATACCCCCTGGTGTATCTTTTAGGAATTATCGGCCCCATCCGCTACATCCTTAATCTCCACACGCCAATGTCTATGCAGTTTCGGACCAAGGGGTAGGGCGAGGGGACTATCCCGTGATTGCTGGGTTCAGAGCCGAGAGAGGGTCGTGAAGACCAAGAATTTGATGGGTTGGGTTTGAACGGGGCAGGCGACAGCCTTACCATTCTGAATAAAATACGAACTGCACGCCGATAGTCATGACAAAGAGAGCCCACAGGATTTTAAAAATGGGAAGGTTCGGGGATACGGTATGGGCGGAGACCTATGACCTGGACAGGTTCCCTCCACCGAACCAGGCCAAGCCGCCAGCCAAGGAACTCATGATATTGTGCTGGTTCTGTATGTGATGGCCGCTCGGATGGAGGCCGTGCATATGGGTGAACAGCATTATGCCACCTTTTACCGCAAATCCGGGTAACAGTGCCCGCCGGAACAGGTGAATGGAGGTATAACTGGGGCGGGAGTTGTTGCTATGCGTATGCACTGTGAAGTTGGAAGAACTACAAAATATTTTGCCTAGATTCCTTCTCGAGCATCAATCATCCCCGTTCGTAACGTGGAACACCAGTAGGTCTCTATCGATGTCAAATCCACCCAGGAGGTGGTCCCGAGGCCCCCAGTGTCTATTTCTCTTTATAAGCAAATCGCAGAAAATCCGGCGCTTACCATTGACTTGGATCTGTATTTGGAGTGAGAAGTTCTACACCTCAATCCCATATTCCTTGATTTTATATTGGAGTGATCTCACACTAATCCCAAGGAGTTTTGCAGCCTGTTCACGATGATGGGTAACTTCCACGAGGGTTCGGCGGATGACTTCCCGTTCAATGTCTTCGAGAGGGGTTCCAAGGGAGATCACCATCCTGCTTCCGGGATTGACACTCGTTCGAATTTCTTCTGGAAGATGATCGGGCTGAATAGCGTGCTCCTTCACCGTCACGACCAGACGCTCAATAACATTCCGGAGTTGACGGATGTTACCCGGCCATTGGTACTGAACCAGAAATCTCAGAGAGGCGGGAGAGAGGGTTTTAAGAGAAATCCGGTGCTTCCGGGCAAATTCCTTAAGAAAATAGTCGAGCAGAACGGGGATATCCTCACGACGCTCTCTCAGGGGGGGAAGATGAATCGGCACCACATTGATGCGATAAAAAAGATCTTCGCGGAATTGTCCGGTTTCGACCAACTGCGGCAAATTGCGGTTGGTGGCGGCAATTATCCGGGTGTTGACGGTGATCAGGTTTTTCCCTCCCAGTCGCCGGAATTCACCGGTCTCTAAGACCCGGAGAAAATCCACCTGGGCTTTTAAGGGAAGTTCGCCTAACTCATCAAGAAAGAGGGTTCCCTCATCGGCCATTTCAAATCGACCGGGTTTGGTTCCAACCGCCCCGGAAAATGCCCCTTTTTCATATCCAAATAATTCGCTTTCGAATAGAGACTCTGGAAGGGCACCACAATTCATCGTGATAAATGGGCCATAGGACCGCTGACTTTGTTGATGAATGGCACGTGCCACCAATTCTTTTCCTGTTCCGCTCTCTCCACCGATTAAAACCGTGACATCATTTTTGGCAACCATTCCAATAACATGGTGTATTCGACGCATCGCTTCACTTTCGCCGATCATCTCCTCGAGACGATTTCGTGTCTCGAGTTGGTGACGCAAATCCTGATTTTCGGCGGCAAGCCTGTGGCGCTCCAGGGCCTTTTCGACCACAATAGAGAATCGTTCGCGGTCGATAGGCTTGGTGAGAAAATCGTAAGCTCCCAGCCGCATGGCTTCCACGGCTGTCTCAATAGAACCATAGGCTGTGATGACGATGATTTCCGTGGCAGGCCAATGAGATTTTATTTGGGGAACGAGGGCTATGCCTCCGATACCGGGCATTTTTACATCCGTGATGAGAAGGTCACTGGGCGACTCTTTCATGAGGGCCAGCGCGGATTCCGCAGAGTCCGCAGCTCTGGCAAAGTACCCTGCCTTTTCCAATATCGTCACTAATGCATTACGAATATTGATTTCGTCATCGACAACCAGAATGCGAGTTTCTTGTTTCACACATCCTCCACGGGGATGGCCTGGGCATTCACACACACGGGTAAACTCAATGTGACCGAGGTGCCATTGCCGGGAAGAGCGGTCACGTCAATTCGGCCTCCATGATTTTGTAATATTCGATGTGCCACGGCGAGGCCAAGGCCGGTCCCGGTTTCTTTTGTTGTGTAAAAAGGGTCGAAGATATGGACAAGCGATTGGGGATCAATTCCTTGTCCGGTATCGTGAACCGCAATTTCTACCCAGCGCCGCTCCTGTCGTGCGCGTTCCTGGACGATAATACGGCAGACCCCACCTACCGACATGGCCTGAAACGCATTTATCACGATATTGATCAGAGCCTGTGCGATCTGTGTTTCGTCACCCTGAACATCCGGAAGGTTCGTGGGTACGGAAACCTGAAGCTTCTGATTCCTATCCTCGGCTTCAAGTTGTAATAACTGTGCGACATGCGACACGAGCGACTGAATGTTGACTTCCTGAAATTGTGAAGGCCGTGATTGTGCATATCGCATAATATTATCCAAAATAGCCGATAGCCGGCTTAATTCGGTGTTCAGTACTTTGAAATAGTCATTGGCCCGACTGGACAAGTCGGTTGTTTCTCGGAGTTCTTCTTCAAGTAAATGAAGATTGAGATCCAGGGCGCTGAGAGGATTGCGAAGTTCATGGGCGACACCGGCTGACAACGTATGCAGTGCAGTTAGCCGTTGGGCTTCGTTCACCTGTTTTTCGAGAGCGAGCCACTCTGTGACATCGTGTAGTTGAAAAATCATTCCTGCCGGTTTGCCATTATCTCCCGTCAAATCAACACTGCTAATACGGATCGTCCGTACCTCTCCATTTTGGGAATCGAAGGTAATCTCCTTGGAATGCATGGATCCGCCATGATGCAGGATTTGGGCAAGGAGGACCTGTATGGGATGCCCTTCTCCGAATACCACATCGTAATGCTTGCCCAATAGAGAGGCCGCAGGGCGCTCAAGAATGGCTTCAGCGGTTGGATTGGCTGCGGTGATAACCCCATCTTCACTGACCGTCAACACTCCAGTCGGGATACTTTCCAGTATGTGCCGGGCTAGCCCTTTGACCTCTTCAAGATTTTGTTTGGTGTTGGCGTAATGCAGGTAGGTGACGACTGCAGAAATACCTACCCCACCGACGATAAAGAGTAGAAGTGTAATGGCGATCAAATCCCGCCGGGATTGTCCGACTGCGGCATTTAATTCCGAGGATACAGTCTTGCCTTCTGTGAGGCCAACTACCACCATACTTTGATGCTCTAGACTGAAGATCAAAAGCACTCCAACCACTACCCCCACAATAATAAGAATGGGCACGATTTGACGAATGAGCAGATTGTGAAAAAGTGGAGTTTCAGGATGAGGGCGGAACATTGTTTGTTTCTGGGTTTTACGAATTCCTCTCGAAAACAACTGGAAACACTGATTGTTTCTCTCCTATTACCATAGGCGAAGGAAGGGGAATGGTGCAATGTCCGGCATTCGGTTCAACATGGTTCACTCGAAATAAGGCGTTCAAACTATTTTGGTGGACATGCCCTGTTATTTGAAAAATTTTCTGTATGGCCAGGGAATATTGTGGGCACATCTCACTTCTCAGAATGATTTTGGCCAGGTCATGACGCCTTCCAGGGGTACCCATCCATCTAATCTGTTTATTAAAACCCGTTTAAGATTTGCACAAATGTGCTCATTTTCAATTTTACACACATGGTGGATCCCCTGAAGAAAAAATCCACGATGAGCTATGTTGCTCGCATAGGGTATCTTTCCGAAATTTTTAATACGAGAGGACGTTCGGATCCTGAACGGTGTGGAGAGGATCGAGGCCATAGCTGCATCGTGAATATGGGAAATACACCAATGATGTTTCATCCCTAACCGATATAAGTTTTCTCTAAGGGTAGGGGGTGTGATTAGCATAGATCTATGCGTAGTCCGGACATGATATCTCCAAAATTTTTTGCCCTAAATTTGGAGGCACTAGGGAATTTCTAAAAACCCGTATAAAGCATTTTCAAAAGATATGGCAAGAGCAATGGACGAGCCAAAGGTCATAGGGGAGGCGTCGCTCGTCGCTTAATGAAGGAGAGCGGAGTTTTTCCCCATGTTTGACGAATTGAATGGTTTTTAGGCGCCTATTCCGCAGGGGATTTATGCAAAATTTGCATCAGGAAGTTCAGCTTGCGGGAAATGTATGTTGAAAAGCCTTTTATCTTTAGAGAGTTCTGATAATTAGGCATAAACATGGATGTGCAAATTTTGCATCATTACCAAGGTGGGTTTTCAGAAAAATTGAGTCTACATGGGTCAAGGGTTCAGAGTTTTTTGCGTCAATGGCGATGTGGACAACGTCTATCGTAGCCATTTTGCTCGAAATGCAAATGGGCAGGAGCAGGCCGATTCCTACTGACGAAAGTCTTGCTGAAGTCTTGTATCTATCTGACAGCCACATGCAACCCTGTTGGTGTGTTGACTTGGCCGGAAATGTGTCGCACGTCAGCGTGATGAATCATCTAGACCGAAGACCTGCAAGGTTTGCAGACGGGCTACTGACAATGCTGTGTTTCTTTGGAAGGCCCCAACCGACTTCGAGCTAATTCTAGGGCCTTGTGCCCGTGTTACAAGGAATGTTGGAGCAGGAACAGAAGAAATATTCAAGGTATAGCTTTTGCACAGACAGGAATGTGTGCATGAAAGCCACAACACAATAAGAGAATTTGAAGGGACGGTTAAACAGATACTTGGGAGAATGGCAATCTCCCGCATAGTCAATCAGTTTTTTGCTTCTTTCTTAGCGTGGATATTTCCCCAATCCCTAATAATTTTACGTGCGGGACACGCATTCAAGGAAACCAGAATTCCTTTGCCCCCAACAAGACTGTTCCTTAAGAAATCCGGTGTTTTCTCCTCTAATCATGTTTCTCCTCATGCGATAGCCATGAAACGTTCTTATGACCAACATTTTATACTCCTCTTCTCTCAATCAGGTGAGGCCAATTGCCTTGACACCTCCTCCTGCCTGTTTGGCAAATGAAAGTGACACTGTAAGCAAGGCATGACGATACTCCTGTTTTTGGCTCTGCTGTTGGCCTATGCGTGTGGGATGGTTCTCCCGCTGTGTTTTCCAGGTCGACCGCATATTCAAAACGTGATTGCGCATGGATCAGCTGCCGTGGCCGGGGGCCTGGGAATAGTCCTTGGTCTGGTTGGGCTCTTTGCCTCTGAACCGCTGGTTTGGTTCCTGCCGTCTTCTATTCCTCTTCTGACGTTTTCTCTCCGGCTCGATTCCCTGAGTGCGTTTTTTGTTTTGACGATTTCCCTTGTGGGGTTGGCGGTATCCGTATTTGCCAGTGGCTACGTCCGAGAATTTTACGGACGCATTCCTGTCAGTCTTCTCGGCTTCCTTTATAACGGGTTTATCCTGTCCATGTTGTTGGTTGTCACGGCCGATAATGCTTTTTTCTTTTTAATCGTCTGGGAATTGATGTCCCTCCTCTCATACTTTCTTGTGGTATCGGAGCATGAAAAACCGGACGTCCGTTTCGCCGGATTATTTTATTTAATTATGACCCATGTGGGCACGGCATTTATTCTGATGACGTTTCTTATGTTTTACCAGGAGACGGGTTCGTTTGCCTTTGAGTCATTTCGAAACGCCGACCAATCCCTGCCGGAGGGGTTGCGGACACTGGTTTTTTGGACAGCGCTTATCGGTTTTGGGACCAAAGCGGGCATTGTGCCGCTTCATGTCTGGTTGCCCTATGCCCATCCGGCCGCACCGTCTCATGTCTCCGCCTTAATGTCCGGTGTCATGATTAAAACGGCGATTTACGGCCTCCTTCGCATGTATTTTGATTTTCTTGGAGGGCCGTTTCCCTGGTGGTGGGGATTTGTGGTCTTGTTGGTGGGCACGGTGTCGGCGGTTCTCGGGGTAATGTATGCGTTGATGGAACATGACCTGAAGAGTCTTCTCGCCTTCCACAGCGTTGAAAACATTGGCATTATTTTAATGGGAATAGGAACAGGCATGGTGTTCTATGCCTATGATCTGCCCCATCTGGCCGCGTTGGGAATCATCGCAGGGCTCTACCACACTCTCAATCACGCGGTGTTTAAAGCCTTACTTTTTATGGGTGCGGGTTCACTCCTATATGCTACCCACACCCGGAACATGGAAGAGTATGGAGGACTCCTTCGGCGGATGCCCTGGACCGGCCTGTTTTTCTTAATTGGGGCCATTTCCATTTCCGCCCTCCCACCGACGAATGGATTTGTCAGTGAATGGCTGGTGTTTCAGGGGCTCTTTTTAAGTTTGGAACTCCCTTCTCTGTTTTTGAAATTGATGCTTCCCATCGCTGGGGCTCTGCTTGCGCTGACTGGCGCGTTGGCTCTGGCCTGTTTTGTCAAGGCGTTTGGTATTTCATTCCTGGCTCTTCCGCGAAGCTCCCACGCACGAAAAGCTCTAGAGGTTCCTGTCCCTATGCGCGTCGGGATGGGATTCCTCGCCGGTCTTTGTCTGGTTTTAGGGTTGGGCCCCGCAGTCGTGGTCCCCCTCCTTGATCGGGTGAGTGAACCTTTTGTGGGGATATCAATTGCCGGGAGGGTGTTTGAAATGGGTGGCTGGACACTCGCACCGGTAAGCGGAGAGTTTTCAAGTCTCTCCACTCCGGTTCTGGCGATTGTATTGGCCGGCCTCACCGGATTGGGGTGGGGACTCGCCTATGTTCTGGGAGGGAAGGGGAAAACACGATTCTATAAAACATGGGGGTGTGGGTTGAATGTGACCGCACGAATGGAATACACCGCGACCGGTTTCGTCCAGCCCATTAAGCGGGTGTTTAGCACCATTTATCAACCGACGGTCAAGCTTGAAACAGAATTTCTTGAAGAATCGCATTATTTCGCCAAGCGGAGACATTTCGAATTTTCCATCGAACCCATCTTCCTCAAGTATTTGTATCATCCGATCCTGGAATTTTTTTCAACCCTGGCGGATCGTTCTCGTGTGATCCAGGGCGGAAATTTGTCTTTGTACCTTGCCTATATTTTTGGAACCTTGGTGTTTTTATTGATGGTAATGGGATAGAGCGTACTCATGAGCGCAATCGATTTCCTGCTGATTATTCTGCAAATGCTTCTGGTCGTAGGGCTTTCTCCCTTGATTGTGGGAGTCATCCGAAGAGTTAAAGCCCATCAGCAATGTCGATATGGGGCGAGCGTGTTCCAGCCCTACTCGGATCTTGCCAAACTTTTTCGCAAAGAACCGGTTATCTCTACGACCGCCTCGTGGATCTTCCCGGCCACGCCGTACATTCTGTTTTCCTCAACCTTGGCTGCAAGTCTGCTTGTCCCCACCATTATCGCGCCCATGCCGCTCAATTTTGCGGGAAACATTATTGCCCTGGTCTATCTTCTGGCCTTAGGGACCTTTTTCCTGATGTTGGCGGGCCTGGATGCCGGATCTGCCTTTGGTGGAATGGGCAGCAGCCGTGAAGCCATCGTTGCTTCGCTGACCGAACCGGCCTTGATTCTGTCCTTGTTTGCCCTGGCTCTCACGGCGGGCTCGGCCAATATCAGCGCCATCGTGTACAAGACTGCGAT
Source organism: Nitrospirales bacterium (assembly GCA_021604105.1). Lineage (GTDB taxonomy): Bacteria > Nitrospirota > Nitrospiria > Nitrospirales > UBA8639 > Nitrospira_E. Next base: position 29,911 of record BQIW01000035.1, read on the forward strand.
CTTGCAGGGTATTGTGTTGGACCCTCCGCCTCACTTAATGGCATTGGTGGCACTGTTTATCATTTCGCTGGCCGAAACCGGCCGTGTGCCTGTAGATAATCCGGCGACGCATTTGGAATTGACCATGATTCATGAAGCAATGATTTTGGAATACTCCGGGCGATATCTGGCCCTGGTTGAGTGGGCAGCCGGAATGAAACTCATGATTTTTTTGACCTTGCTGGCCAACATTTTTGCACCTTGGGGCATTGCCACAACTTTGTCCCCGTCAGCTCTGGGATTGGGGTTGGTGGTTTTTGTGGGGAAAGTTGTGGGGTTGGCCGTCGTGGTTGGTGTGTTTGAATGTATGTTTGCCAAATTGCGGTTGTTTCGCGTGACGGAATTACTTGGGGCGGCCTTTATTCTGTCATTATTAGCTCTGGTGTTTTTTTATATCCTGCGGGTGTGACATGCCAAATCTTCCGATCAATATCGGTTCATATCTGGTCAACTTATGTTCGGCCCTCCTGTTGCTGACGTGTTTTGCCATCGTCGCACAACGACGCCTGATGGCCTGCGTGGACTTGTTCGCGTTGCAGTCGGTGTTTTTAGCAGTGACGGCCACGTTAGTGGCGTATTTGACCGGCATTCACCATATTTACCTGGCGGCAGTACTCACCATCGCGATTAAAGCCATGATCCTGCCACGGATTTTAAAGAAGATCGTGAGGCAGTTAAATGTTCAGCGCGAGGTCAGTATGTATGTGAACATCCCAACAGGTTTGTTGATCTGTGGAGCATTAGTGATTCTCGCATTTTTTATTACAGAACCGATTGTTCATCTCGGATTCCTTCTGACTCAGGATTCCCTGGCGATTGCCCTGGCCATCGTGCTAATCGGATTTTTTATCATGGTGTCCAGGTTAAAAGCCGTTACGCAAGTGATCGGGTTTCTCGTGATTGAAAACGGGCTATTTCTCGCAGCCACTGCTGCCGCCTATGGGATGCCGTTGATCGTGGAATTGGGAATCTTTTTCGATGTGCTGGTCGCGGGCTTGATCGTCGGTATTTATACCCATCAAATTCAGGAGGCCTTCGGGAGTGTGGATACCAGTCGAATGAAGGCTCTCAAAGAGTAAACCTCATGATTTGGCCGATTATCCTTCTCATTGCTACTCCGTTCTTGATTGGTGTTAGCGGGCTTGTCGTACGTAATCGGCAGACGCTGGATGTCCTGCATTGCGTGCAAGCCGGCATCATGGTGGTTTCGTCAATATTATTGATCGATGAGGTGTCCGTGAGCGGACCCGTTTCTTTTTTCTATTTCCTTCATGCCGATGCCATCAGCGCATGGTTTGATTTGGTGATCGGGATCGTGGCAGGGACGGGAACCTTATATGCCGTAGGGTATGTGGGGGAGCAGTATGACCGCGGGCATGTGTCCCTCAAACGGTTTCGTCAATTTTTTCTGTTATTCGATCTGTATTTGGGGGTCATGCTGCTGGCCGTCAATGTTGAAAATCTTGGGATAATGTGGATTGCCATTGAAGGGGCGACCTTGTCGGCCGCCTTACTGATCGGATTTGAACGGAGCAAGGGAGCCCTTGAGGCGGGATGGAAATTTGTGATTCTCAGTTCAGTCGGTATTGCTTTGGCTCTGTTTGGGACGATCCTCGTGTATTACACCTCGGAGCAACTGCTTGGGATTACCGAAGAGGCGCTGCACTGGGCGACATTGTACGAGGTCGGGGACCAACTTGATCCTTCCGCGATGAAAATTGCCTTTATTTGTATTTTGGTTGGGTACGGGACCAAAGCGGGTCTTGTCCCGATGCATACCTGGTTACCCGATGCCCATGGAGAAGCCCCCACTCCGGTTAGTGCGATGCTTTCCGCCAATATGTTGACCATGGCGATCTATGCGATTCTCCGGTTTAAGATCCTGACCGACCAGTCGGTAGGGACAGAGTTTACGGGAACCTTGCTCCTGGGGTTTGGATTTTTCTCCGTCGGGCTCTCCGCGATTGTCCTGTTACTTCAAGAGGATTTTAAACGACTGTTAGCCTTTTCCAGTATCGAGCATATCGGTATTGCCTTAATTGGCTTTGGTCTCGGCGGCTTGGGAGTATTTGGAGGATTATGGCATCTACTCAATCATGCCTTGGCTAAATCCGCTGCGTTCTATGGCGCCGGCCTTGTCCTGATTACCCATGAACATAAGTTTATCGCTCGTGTCCCCGGTCTGTTACGTAAGCATCCAGCTGCGGGAGTGGCCTTGTTCGTCGCCGGGCTTGTTCTTGCCGGCATGCCTCCCTTCGGATTGTTCGTGAGTGAAATCACGATCGCCGTGAACGCCATGGCCACGGCCCCTATGATTGCGTATGGGTTTCTCGGTGTATTGACAGTGGCCTTTGCGACCTTATTGTTTCAAATCTTGCGAATGGTCTTAGGCGTGCCTATGGAAACGCACGGCTCTACCGTGGGCGTACGCTGCCGGGCCTTTTCGACCGCCGCGATAGCGGTAAACCTTGGCGCCCTAATTTTCCTGGGTTTGCATGTCCCCGATGGTCTTCATAATCTCATTGGGGCGATTCTGCCATTTTTTCATGCGGAAGGAGAGTATTTCTAAATGCCGGACCAAAATCATGTTTCGTTGACGGATTCATGAGGTTCAGGGCATGGCCAAAGTTCAACCCATTACCGCGATCACATTTCACTCCGTGGGCTTGGCTCTTGTGGGAATGTCCCTGTTTTCACTCTTTAATAGTGAACTGTTGATGATCACTTCGCTGGCTCAAATGACCTTTCAATTTGATTCGTTTCATCTGGGATAGTTTCTGACCATTACGGTATTACATGAAATTCGAAGACTTGGAATCATCATGGTGATCGTCCTGCTATCGGTGGCGTTATTTGGAGGATTTATCTACCGGCTGACCGGCATAGTATGGAGCACGCCACCTGAAGGAATCGGGCAAGGTGAAGACTGGCACATTGGGCAACTCCCACTTGCCTTATCGGTCTTCGCGTTGGTGTGGATGGGGTTTTATCTTCCCGCCCAGGTTGAAACTCTCTTACAACGGGCCTCCGACGTGGTGATACAAAGGTAGCCAAACATGGAACCGGTATTTAATCCAGTTGAACATTTGCAATGCCTATTTGGTCCGGCGATTAACCGTGTCTCCACTAACCACGGGATTCCAGTCGTCCATGTGCCCACCAATCAGGTATTGCCGATTACCAGATATATTCATGCCAACGAGGAACTCAGAGGAACCCTTTCTTTACTATGGGCTGTGGATCGCCGTCCTCGTGAAGAACGCTACGAACTCTGGTACTTGTTTACGCTCGCTGAATCCAAGGACTGGCTTATGGTCTCTACGGATCTCCCGGGGGAAGAACGGCTCTTTGAGTCCATTACACCCAAAATTCATGCGGCCAACTGGTATGAACGGGAAATCCGGGATATGTTCGGTCTGATCGCCCAAGGGCATCCGGACCTTCGGCGCCTGGTCCGGCACAATCACTGGCCCAAGGGTGTTCACCCGTTACACACAAATTTTCCATGGAATTCGATCTTGCAGTGGCGCCAGCCTCCCGGATCGGTCGATGGTCATTTTATTCATGGAGAAGGCGTGTTTGAAGTGCCGGTGGGTCCTATTCATGCCGGAATCATTGAACCCGGGCACTTCCGGTTTACTGTGGCCGGAGAACCTATCATGCATCTCGATCTCCAACATTTTTGGAAACATCGTGGTGTGGAAAAGTTGTTTGAACAACAGACGTTAGCTGGAGGAGTGGCATTGGCTGAGCGAATATCAGGGGACACCACCCTTGGCCATAGCCTCGCCTATTGCCAGGCCGTAGAAACGTTATGGGAGATTCACGTCCCTCGTCGGGCCAGGTATCTCAGAAGTGTGTTTCTGGAATTGGAACGCCTCCACAACCACATTGGTGATGTGGGAGGTATTTGCAATGACACGGCCTATGCGCTAGCCCATGCTCACTGCAGCCGCTTGAAAGAACGGGTACTGCAACTGAATGATCGACTGACGGGTTCGAGATTTCTTCGAGGAGTGAATTGCGTGGGTGGGGTAGGCATCGACCTTTCAACGGATCAGTTTTCCGAGCTGGTCACCGAACTGGAGCACATTGAAAATGATTTTACCGAACTGGAACAGATTATCGCCGTCAATGCCTCGTTGATCGACCGGTTTGAGAGCACAGGGATTCTCAAGAAGCAGACGGCTTGGGACCATGGGGTCGTCGGACTGGTTGGTCGGGCTTCTGGCATTGATCGGGATCTCCGAAGAGATCGGCCCTTTGCAGCCTATGATGAGCTTCCGGTACGTGTGGCCGGGTCTTCACATGGGGATGTGCGAGCCAGAGTTCAGGTCCGGGTAAGTGAGATTCATGAATCAATCCGGCTCATTCGCGAGATTCAACGCCTGCTTCCTGATGGTCCGCTGAAGAGTGATCGCCAGGTGGCTCCGGACGCCGGAGCGTGGGCGCTCTCTGCGGTTGAAGGTTGGCGTGGTGAAATTTTGTATTTCCTGATGATTGGGGAACATGAACAAATTCATCGCTGTAAGGTCCGTGATCCCTCGTTTGTCAATTGGCCGGCCATTCAAATGGCGGTGATCGGGAATATTATTCCCGATTTTCCTCTCATCAATAAAAGCTTCAGTCTTTCGTATGCCGGGAATGATTTGTAAGAAATTACAAGAGGTGCAACGTGAAGGGTCGGGGATGGGTGGTAAGCAGGAAACACAAGCAGCGTGATGACAGGAAGGAGGGACAGGGGAGCCCTATTTTCCACCTGACGTTTCAGGGGGTTATGAGCCGCAACAATGAGGAGAGACCATGTTTAAGATTCTCAAAAAAAGTTTCAAGACAGGAATAGTGACAGGACAATATCCCCCTGCTCCTGCCGGGCAGAAATTTTCTGTTGCGCCGACAGCGCAAAAGAAGGCCGAACTGTTTCGAAAGTCGCTAACCATTCGTGAAGTGGATACCGGTTCGTGTAATGCCTGTGAGATGGAAATGAATGCTTTAGCCAATCCGGTCTATGACATCGAACGCCTCGGAATTCATATTGCCGCGTCGCCTCGTCACGCGGATGCCTTGGTGGTGACTGGTCCGGTTACGGTGAGCATGGAAGGTCCGCTGAAGGATGTGTTTAAAACCACGCCCAATCCAAAATTAGTCATTGCCTTAGGTGACTGTGCCATCAATTGTGGAATCTTCAAAGGAAGCTATGGGGTGACTGGTCCGGTCGACCAACATATTCCGGTTGATGTTCGCATTCCCGGATGTCCTCCGCGCCCGTCCGAAATTATTGAGGCCTTAACGGAGCTTCGAAAAGGCGTCACGACCTTTACCAGGTGGTTTAGAAAATTCTCGGGGAATCCATGAAGAAGTTGTGACCATCATAGTGAATCGGTTCACGAGGATTTTCCTGGGGACAGAATTTTTTATGGGGCGGTAGTGGTCGGCTGCCGGATTTTTACGGGTCTCTAACTTTTGGGGGATGATCATGAGCCTATTTTTACCCTTACTTGTTATCTTTTTGATTCTCGATGTCGGTCCGTCCTGGGCCTATGAAGAAGTCCAGGTCCTCAATGGGGGCGCGATTTCCGGAAAGGTGATTCTTGAAGGGGGGAAGCCGAGACCAATGGCCTTTAATTTGGTCACGATTCCTGATCCGGTGTATTGCGGGAGGATTTCCACGGGAACCGGTTGGCGTTTGGTGGAAGATTTCGTCATTGGGCCTGATGGGGCACTCAAGGATGTCGTCGTCGTGCTCAAAGAGGTTTCGAAAGGCAAACCTTTTAAGGGTATGTCAACCCGGATTGAGGCCATTGATTGTGATTTTTCCCCGTTTGTGAATGTGGTACGGGATCAGATGGAGATTTCTGTGGTCAATATGGATCCCATCGAACATGATATCCAGGGGTATGAAACTGCTCGCACCCGCGGTGCGCGGGTCCTCTTTAACCGGCCGTTACCCATGAACCCTTTTCATAAAGTCGCAGGGGTCTTGGGTCACCAACATCTGGCCGGGGAGCCCATGGTGGAATCAATTCATCTCAGAAAAGGTCGCAATGTCTTTGTCATGCAATGCGGGTTTCATCCTTATATGTTCTCCTGGGGTTTGACCGTAGATAACCCGTACTATGACATCACTGGAGTGGATGGAAGTTTTGAAATTGATGATATTCCGCCTGGAGAATACACCCTTTCCGCCTGGCACCCCGGTGTCAATACCTTCATTGATCAATCCGTTATGGTAAAGGCCAATCAGTCGGTCTCCATCCAGATAGCATTCCAGGCTCCCCAGGGGAGGAGGAGTGTCCATGAAATGGCTGAGAATCCACGCTTCGGGTTGGAACTTCTCGGAGAAGAAGAAATTCATCCCTCCCTTCGTGTGCAAATACCATAAGCCGTTTTCTGATGATTTCCAAAAAAGATTTCCTCATGCCTCTTTCAATTTCTCCACCCGAAGGATCATCTTCAAAGAACCATTTCAGACCGCAGCATGCGCTCTGTGGTTTTTTCAAGAGATAAATTTATGTCCGTGAATTGGAATAAAATACGAACGGAATTGGCGGATTTTAATCCTTTGCCGCGGATCCGCCTCATGCACACGAATATCGTCCCAGATATTTTATCGGGAATTACCGTAGCGTTTATTGCGCTGCCGTTGGCACTCGGTTTTGGAGTCGCCTCCGGGCTAGGGGCCATTGCCGGCATGTATGGAGCTATTGCCGGGGGGCTGTTGGGGGGACTCTTTGGGGGATCAAATATCGGAGTCAGCGGACCCACGGGTCCCAAAACCGTCCAATTGGCTCTTATTCTACAGGAGCATCAACTTCCCGATGGAACGCCCGATATCACCTTTGCTTTTGGTTGCGTTCTTTTGAGCGGACTTATCATGATTGCACTGGCCTTTATGAAGGTAGGACGATTTATTTATTACACACCCTATTCGGTGATTTCAGGATTTATGTGCGCCATCGGGGCCATTTTACTCATTCAACAGTTCCGCCCGTTCATTGGATTGCCCATTCTTCCTGATATCAGGGAGGCTTTCGTCAACATACCTTCGGATGTGTTGAACTTCCAGGGAGAAGCCTTATTGGTTTCTTTGGTCACCTTAACCATCATTCTTTTATGGCCCAGATTTGTCAAAAACGTATGGCTCCCGTCTCCGCTCATTGCATTGTTGGCGGGGACGCTGCTCGCGCAGATGTTTCACTTTACCATTCCGTACATTCCAGAAGTTCCTACTGGTTTACCAAGCCTTCATATTCCCACTCTAGACATGGTCGGAGCGATGTTCGTTCCGGCCGCAGCACTTGCCGGTCTGGCGGTGTACGACTCGCTGCTCACCTGTATTGTGCTTGATCAAAAAACCTCCGAGCGGCACAACAGCGATCAGGAAATCTTCGGCCAGGGGGTGGCCAACACGGCGGCAGGATTAATGGGGGGACTCACAACTGCGACGGCCACTATTCGCAGTTTGACGGTGATTGCCTGTAATGGAAAAACCATTTTGTCGACCATGACGCATGGGATCATCCTCTTGTCATTGGTGTTAGGATTAGCACCCTTAGCCACCGCAATTCCCCTTGCTAGCCTTGCTGCCATTCTCTTCAAGGTCGGATGGGATATTTTGGATTGGAGATTTTTCCCGGTATTACGTCGGGTGTCCCGAACCGACAAAATTTGTTTTTGGTCAACATTCCTCGTCACGATGACCGTGGACTTATTGGTCGCTGTCGGAATCGGTCTGTCCATTGCCTTTTTCCGGTTTGTCAAAGAAATGAGTGAGTTAGGGGAACCCCAAATAGTCAGTCTTCAAGATCCAAAGGATCCATACCCTGGTAGTCATATGTTGGAGGCAGGGCTCCGCAGTCGCATCGGAGTCGTACAACCGGAAGGTCCTCTTTTTTTTGGTGTAGCCGATAAAGTATTTCGCATGAGTGAATTTTTTGGTCCGTATGAAGTCGTCATTCTGTCATTGAAACGTGTGCCGATCATGGATATATCGGGAGCCTTTGCCTTAGACGATTTAGTCGAATATGCCCTCAATCGTAAAACGAAAGTGCTCATCACGGAAATGATAGAACCTATTCAACAGCAGATGGAGAATTTGGGAATCCTCAAAAAAATCGGACAGCAGGCATGTTTTGACAACTTCAACGAGGCGCTTCAACAGGCCATCAATCTGCTTCACGAAAGGGACCATCCTTCTTATCCACCTGAAAATTCTGAGCCAAAATTCACCGGTCTCCAATAATGTGAACAAGAAACCGTCTGTATTCTTATTTTCTTGGTGATCAGAATTACATGGGAGAGTCAGCATGTCCAATTTTTTGGTTGTGAGATTTTCAAAGGAACCTAGGCGGTGATCTGTCCGGTCGACCGGCACATTTTCTTTGGTTTTCAGGTGCCTGGCTGCCTGGCGTGTCCGGCGGAGATCCATAAGGTCTTGGTCGAAATGAAAAATCGTCAACAAGGTGAAATAGTCAAAAACCAGATAATGAAGGAGAGCGATGTTTTCCTCGAATGTCGATATTAAGGCCATTCTCGGAGATTTTGTCATCGAAGGGATGATGTTCCGCTACAGCAGCTTTATGGGACGTCTGTACAATTTTTGTAGATCGTTGGGACTGGAGAAAGGGAAGATGCTTCCATCCCGTGCTTTCTGTTCGGACGAAAACCAAGGCTACCCGATTATTTTAATGGCAAAACATTTTGGAACCTTTCCCTTTAATCACGGTCGCGTGGGAGGTATTGTTTCGACCGATCGACATGGCCCCTATGCCGAGCATGGGAAGGATCTCGTGCTCATTCATGCAAGCCATGTCGGGTATGATCCTGGTACTCACGCCTTTGGACCATACCGACGCTTGCAGACGGAATTTTCTGAAACGCGACCTACCTGTGGGAAGATCGAGAATGTCCTGCAATGGTATGGGAATGAGTATACCTTTGCGAAGGAAAATATTTTTCTGGAACGTCATGACGAATATTTTATGGTCACTATCGATAATCAGTTGCTTCGGGAAAACAGGCGTGAGGGAATTTTTCTCAATATGGAGAAAATCGTTCTGCCGGACAATAGGGGAGAATGTCATCCTCTTAAATCCTACAGCACGTCAAAATGTTATCCGGCTTCCAAGGAATTTCGTGGACTGCTCGGAGAATCCAGGTGGCCCGTCAGTGGCCGTCGAACCATTGGTGATTGGCTATTGCCGGAACTCTTCCGATTTAAACGGGACATTCCTGATGATCCGGAAACGCATGGCTATCTTGAGCAAAATCTGCTCAATCCCATGTCTCAAATCGTGACTTCTCAATCCCCTTTGTTGACCGCGGCCCAAGTCAATACACAAGTCGAGTTTGATCGGACATATCGGACTCTTGTCAAAGCTGACGGCTATTCGGGTAAACAGGTGATTCTTATCTCGGGATTAAACATTGATATTTCGCCGAGAGAAGGGCAGGTTTTTCCCCTCACAAAATTCATCCCTTGGGCTGCCTTCGTCAAAGAGAAAAATGGGAAGGGGCATCTATTCGAGCAAAAGGAACTCTTTAATGAATTGCTCAATCAAAGGGAAGACAACCCGGATGAAGTTGACCTCGAGGGCGCTATCCAAAAAATGGAAGACGAAGATGAAATCAGAATAAAAATTTCTGGCTGATACGACCGAATTTTAGATTGCCATTGGGGTCCGTTTCCAAGAGGGATCCATTTGATTGTTTGTTTTGATGCCATCTTTCATTCCTCGGGAAAACGAAGAATCCATGAACTCTAAAAAATGCCCCGAATGATTTCCCCGGAGTATTACCCCAAGTTAAAATTTTGGATTGGTGGAGAATCCCGGAAATTCATGGTGTTCGGATTGTGTCCTGATCCTCATGGTGAGTGGGGGGGTTGCATCTTTATGGTGTGGAGGATGCAGGGTGAAGGGGGTCCTGGTTGAGAATATGAGACGGTATTGGTCGGTCATCAGACTGCCTTTGAATGTAGCGTTGGTCCCTATCGTCAGTTCATGCGCCGAATGATGTCACGCATTAGCGGTGTTGGTATGCGGTATGAGGTTTATCAAGGAGTGGGTTCCTCTTTATTTCTATGTGGCGAGGGAATTTCATTAGGACTCTGAGTAGAAAAGTAATTGTACGCCGATGGTAATGACCAGGAGAGCCCAGAGGATTTTCAATGCAAATTGGATGTGGGAGGTATTCTGCAACGCCGCATGAGATCGTGGTATGAACTCGCCGGCAAACCAGACTACGCCACCTGCCAAGGCCAATGTGCCCATGATGTTATGGTGCGTCTGAATGTCGTGGCCGGATGGATGGAGACCATGCATGTGGCGAAACAGCATAAGGCCTCCGACCAGTGCAAAGCCCGGTAGAAGTGATCGCCAGAACACGTGAGATAATTTTCCAGCCCGAAGGAAACCCTCCACCAGGCCGACAGCCAAGGCCAGGATCCCGAATATTTTGTGTTGCAGCACTTCAGGATCTTTGCCGGATAAGGTTTCGGCTAATGTCCACGAGCCAATGGGCCATGCCAAATGATCGCTCCAGATCAACAGAAAGATTCCTGATCCAATCAGTGACCCTGGTAACAGCCAACGAAACCACATGAATGCTTGCCAGCCCATCGCTGTTTGCCATTCACTGAGACCCACCAGTATGACACCGGCTCCAACGAGCGCATGGTTGAATTCGCTATACGCAATTCCTTCCGGGGAGCCTTCCCATTGTCCGACCTGCGGAGCAGCGACCTGATGGTGGGCGGGGTGATTGTGGTGGGTTTCTTTCTCCGAAATGCTGTGTGGTTCGGCCCAGGCGGAAGGTAATCCAAGATGCAGCTCGTGGTGTATTGGTTCCCATAGGCCTTGAATAAGCAGTATCCCGACAAAAACGCGATAGAGCCAGGTAAACAGGACGGTAGAAGGCATGATGCTCACGTGTTCCTCACTGAAGATTTTCCTTGGGTTATGGTTTTTCCAATGTAGGAGGGTTGGAGAATGATCTCTTGCTGAAACTAGAAAGTAGGATTCGAGCATTTCGCTAAATATGATTGTTCATATCGTTTATCCAGAGTATTGACAGTTACCGTCTGATGGTGGGCGGTGGTTTAATGTGTAAAGAAGCATTCTATTATGGTTATGGTGCCCTTCGTTCCATCCGTTCTGCATGAGAGAAAGTGACCAATTCTTTTCCTTGTAGGCTTTGCTGAACCAGCTTGGGAATGTCGATGGCTTGCTCGACTTTGAGGATATGGGGTAGCTGGCATCGTGTTTGTGGATGTTTTGGGACGAAGAGCGTGCAGCAGTCTTGGTCCGGTTCGATAGAGGTCTCGAACGACCCCAGCGATTGAGCTTGTTGCGTGATTTCCAACTTATCCATTCCGATGAGCGGACGAAGGATGGGAAGTGACGTGGCTTCGTTAATGACAGAAATATTTTCCGGCGTTTGGGACGCCACTTGACCCAGGCTGTCTCCGGTCGTGAGGGCCCATGCCTCCTCCTGCTCGGCAATTTGTGCAGCGATGCGGAGCATCAAGCGACGGTAAAGCACCACGCGCACGGGAGGCGGCGTGTTGATGACGATTTGGCTTTGAATATCACCAAAGGGAATGAGATGAAGACGGGAAGTCAGTTGGTACTTCGTGAGCAACGCGACCTGATCGCGGACTTTTTCCTCAGAAACCCGTGAGAGATATGGCCGACCGTGAAAATGTACAAAGACGGCTTTACAGCCACGTTTCATCATGCGATAGGCTGCCACTGGAGAATCGATACCACCGGAAATGAGGCAAATGACTTTTCCTCCCGTCCCCGTCGGTAGTCCCCCGGGTCCCGCGTCCCGTTGACAGGAGTAGTAGGCGTAGGGCGGGACTAATTCTACTAAAATCGTTATGTCGGGGTGTGATAGGTTGACTCGCTTGCCGGTATGGTCGGCGACGGCGGCCCCGATTTCCCGTTCCACGTCCATTGACGTTTTGACGAATCGCTTGTCTGCCCGTTTGGTGGTGACCCGAAAGGTAGCATAAGGATGAGTGGGCAGGTGCGCAACGATCGCATCTTTGAGAACCGCGAGATCGGATTGGTCGTAAGCCAATGGCACGGCTCTGGTCAAAGAAAAATTGACGATACCGAATACGCGCTTGATCTGCTCCTGCAAGCGCGGCCACGCCGCCTCATCCTCGAAGCTCACCCGTATGCGTCCCTGGAGTGCTTCGACATGCACATGTGCCAGGGGTTTCAGGGCTCCTCGCAGATGGTGGACTAACCGGTATTCGAAATGTTTCCGGTTGCCTCCCTTGAGGGCGAGTTCATGATAATGCACTAAGACATGAAGCATTAGTGGAGTGATTCTA
>BQIW01000036.1 GCA_021604105.1 Nitrospirales bacterium
CGATACAAGCTTTAGATCTACTTTCGCAGGAGATGACTGCGGTTCAGATCAGCGAGGCAACAGAACTTGCACGGAAATGGAAACCCAAAGGGGAAGAGGTCGCTCTTTAGATGAATGTTTGGCGTCCTGCATTGAGATGAGCATTGTCACCCTTGTTCGGATGCCGTGAGTGATTCTGGCCGTTGGGAGGGAATGATTCTACAAAACGTGACGAGGATGGAAAATCCGTCCTTAATTCCGCCATGATAATGGGAGTGTTGAATAATAAGGATGTTCAAGGGCAAATTTGCGCAGGATGAGAAAGGCTACGGGTCGGTTCAACAAAGCATGCCCTGAGTCTTCCCGAAGGGTCCGTCCAGCAAGGCCGCAGCCGTTTGTACGCGCGGAGCGTACGCTTCGTACGTGAGCACGGGAAAATGGCGAGAACGCCGCTGGCGGCTTTTTTCAACAGACCCATTCTGCGTCAACAGAATGAATATGGATTAAGTGGGAATAGACAAAAGATTTTCAAAACAGGTCTATTCTCTAGCGGGAGATCCACGTTGGATCGGTTCCCACCATCTGTTCCAGTGCCTCTAGTTGATGAAGCAGCACGGTCGCCTGTTGGAAGACATGGGAAGGAAACGTGCGTCCAGGATAGGGAATGGGTTTTGGAGCGTCGTGGCTTTTCATTTGCGCATGAAGATAGGCGAGATCCGAGACGAGAAGGGTGGCCATATCATAAACGTCGCTTGGTACCAATTGCCGGGATGCTCCGATCTTTTGTGCGGCCGGAAGATCAAGATGGAGTACAGGAATCCCGGACTGGTGGGCGATCTTCTCCAGAGTGGCATAGCACTCAACCAACCGGAGGAACACCTCCGCTGGCCTCTTCCCCCTCTCTAGGGGGGGAGGTTCGTCAGCGATGGTGGATTGGGGAAATCCGGCCAGCAATTTTTTAGCGTACTGACTGGCCAAAAGCACCTGTTGCGACACATCACTGGGTGAGAAGTGCCGCTCCTGCAGCAGGTTAATTTGTCGGTTGGCCTGCACGATGGCCCGTCCGATTTCTGTGAGACTTGTCGAGGAATCTTCGGTGCGCTCCGAAACATTTTCTTTCAGGCCTAATTCCTCCTTAATGGACAGAATACGAAGGTAGCTTGCATTTACCAATTTCCAGATATGCACAGGTTCAAGAGTGGAAAGGGACATGGGGTCGGGGGGAAGTCCTGTGCTCCCGGTGAGTTCCAGCGCCAGCCGGTCGGCTTTATGAAAGAGCGTCAGAGCCTGGAAATAGGCTTCATGGGAGTGAACATTGGTGACGATGGCTTCGGATTGGGTGGCCAAGGGTTTTCCCATTTCAAACCGAATCAATTCCAGAGTATCACGAAGCAGTTGAACCCGGGCCAGGACATCCGCAGGCGTGATTTCGTCAAGAGAAATGGAATGTCCGCTTACGGGGTTGGGTTCATTCATGTTGCCTTCGTCTGAGGCCCGCACCGTCCCCATCCCTATGATGAGAAAGAGCGCCACACCGAATAAGCTGATTCCCAAGGCCTGAATTTGTTTGCCCACTATTCTCATCCCTTCGTGAGTCCCGCGGATTTTCAACGGGCACTGACTTAACTCGTTGCGTCTATTGCGATTGGTTTATCGACTGTTTGGCTTCTTCGGGGGTCACGACACCTTCCTGAATCAGGTTCTGCAGCGCACCTTGATACGCATGAGAGGCGGTCTTTCGGATTCCCCGGACCCGTAAAACCGGTGGATATAAGCGAAGAAGGTCAGGATTCTTGATTTCGATTGGGAACGCTTCACTTTCACCGTATGGGGGGAGTTCTGCCTGGCCATCAACCGGAACCCGAAAATATGGTTTTCCATCTGCCGTATTCCCATCCGTTCCTTGAATATCGAGGCTGGTGGTCACATCACGGAGCCGGGCCATTTCTTGGATTTTGTCCACGACGAGAATCAGAGAATCGGCCTCGATGGGATCGCCGGTCTGATTTTTTAATCTGACCAGATACCGGACATCGCTACGAGAGGAAAGCCTTCCTCCCGAAAACAATTCGCCTCCGCCTGAAAAACTTCCTCCTGAATCATAGGTCAGCAATGGAATGACTCCTCCGGTGAGATCGACGAGGCCGTCGTTTGCAGAATTTCCATAGGCTCGGTCACTGACCCCTCCATACCCCAATAGAAACAGCAGCAGGCATGCTCGACCAAGATTCCTAAGGGTGTTCCTCCGCAGCAATTGTCTCATCATGGTGTCATCTTACAGAGAACGTGATGAACCTGCAAAGGACCGTATACCCGGCTACTTGGCAATATCCAGTTCCCGTTTTTTGGTGTAGAGAAATCGAATCAGGTCATATTCGAACGGAGAGCCGGTTTGGTAATAGCGAAAATTTAACTGTTGCCTCGTATTCACCGACCAGGTCAGGGTAAAGGGGGAGCTTCGTTCCAAGCGATTGTTGAAATGCAACGGAGTGTACAAATAGAAAAAACTGGCAGTGTAATCGGTCAATAGCCCCGCAGTGTCTCTCAGTGATGAAGGTCCCAAAATGGGAAGCACGAGATAGGCGCCGGGGTTCAGTCCGTAATGTCCGAGCGTTTGCCCGAAATCCTCTGTCTGTTGGGGGATACCTAACGGGGTGGCATGATCAAAAAACCCTCCTAACCCGAATGTGCAATTGATGAGGAAGCGTCCCAATGTATTCAGCGTTGCTTCTCCATTCAGTTGAAGCATGGCGTTGAACAGATTACGGATGTCGGCGAGGTTCGAGAAGAAATCAGAGACACGTTCTTCGAAAAAATCCGGCATGACGGCTTCATACCCTTCTACTACAGGCAGAAACACGTATTCATCAAATTGTGCATTAAATTTATACACCCCACGGTTAAACCCTTCGATGGGATCATAAACATCCACAAGATATCTGACGTCCGACTGCACGACGTCTTTTACCGACCGTTTTGCCGGTTCAATTATTTCATCTTCAGCGTCCGGAGCGGTGGGGGTATCTTCCGGATGCACAGGATCAGGAATGATTTCTGAGGCTGTCTCCCGGACTTGTGTGGCCTGGAGATACGCATGAGATTCTTGAAGCTTGCGCTCTAAGTCCTGGATTTGGCGATCAAGTTGATATTGGAAATCGAGAGAGGGACGGTACGATATTCTCTGGAGAAAAGGAGACGTGGGAAATTCTTCCGGGCCGGTTGTCTGATGGGTCGGATAGCTAGGAGTCATCGGTGTGGGTGTCGGGAGCATCTGTCCCGGGTGTTGAGCCAGGTTGGCGGGAAGCGGGTTGCGAAAGAAATCTACGATATAACCGAGGGTGGCCCGATGGTCCAGGTTGCCGCAATGGCCACCGCGGGGATAAATTTTGGCCCGCGGTCCAAACACCTTCTTGAGATAATCCAGCTCGCCGTCCCCGAGGATGATATCATCCGCATTATGCAAAAGTCCGACTTTCGGGGCGTGACTGAGGTAATCTTCCAGAGTGGCCAGACTGAGGTTTGCGATAAGCCCCTGTTCCGTTAACCCCGGGTATCTGGCTTGAAAAAACGGGTAAAACATTTCACGAAAATAATCCAAAAATGTCACACGATTAGACACTTTAAAATAGTCGGTCACCGAGTCGGTCGCGGACAAGACCAGATTTTTCGGTTTGATATATCCCGAATTGGTCAGGACGTCAGCAGTGAAAACCATATTAGAGGATGCGATGCGAAACGAGGTGCCAATGAGGGCAGCCAGGGTTCCCTCGGAAGGTTGCCGGTTTTTATAGGCTGAATATAAAAAGTCACCGCTAAAATTCACGAATTCCCCATGCTGGTATTCTTCCGAAAAGGCATGAAACACCCTGTCGAAAAAGTCCGGAAATTGATCCGTGCCTCCGGGAATATTGTTAGCCAACATGTCATCAAGGATGGAGGTCGAGGTGTATAAGCTCACCGGCGGATTGATCAGCAGAACTTTTGTGAAATGGAAGTCTTCTTGCTCTTCGTCAAGTTGAGACACAAATGCGGCCTGGGCTGCGCCCAAACTGTATCCCGTGAGATAAAACTCTGTCACCTCAATTTCGTGTTGAATGTCCAGCCAGACCAATCGCATGACTCGATACAAATCTTGTGAATCCTCCAGAAGATGACCGGGGATTCCGGTACGGGAGGCTGAGACAATAAAGTCGGGATGGGTAGGCGAAGATAAGGAGAGTACATGGAAACCGGCTTGGAAAAAGGCTCGCTGCAGAACCTGCATCTTTTCAGAATTATATCCTGCGCCGGTTCCGGCGATGACAAATATCAATGGCGCGGCTTGTTCTTGGGGCACCAAAGAATACCGCATATTTTCCCCATACCAGAGAATGTCGGGGAGTGTACGATCTGGAAAGACGGACAATTCACGATCGTCAACCGGTATTTTGTCGGGAAGGACGGCTCTCAGCTCCGGCGGAGTTCCAATGACTGTCGCCGCATACGGACTGATATTCGGATAATCATAGGGGGTCGATTGCTCCTGGGCCTGACTCGTAGATAAAAAGAGGGAGGGCAACGATAGCATGACAAAAAGCAAGACACGTGTATACATACACCTCCTTTATAATTTTGCGTGTGAGCAGAAATTGACCCGAGCACCGGAAAAATAATGAAGATCGGTCCCGCATTGTGCTGAATAGATTGGAAAATTTCAACGTTAACGTGCCACTCTGCTGTTGAGCCCCATCCTCCAGACATACCTCACACTTCCGCCTGATCCAGGCGCATGTCATCGTGGAAGAAGCCGTGATTTTGGAAAAGGGACTCGTATAATAGAATTTGCGAAGAACCACTGTAAAGAAAAATGAAACCTAGGCCGGAGGGTGCCCTGAACATGAAAACGTCACTGGGTGTCTCACAATACACCGTCCTGTATGAAACCAAACGTGCATGGCCATTGATGAAATTCTTCTATGAGTGCGAACGGTGTCATTGACTGAAATCAGTTTCAAAACCTTTGCCCAGTCCTATCTGAAACGAATTCTTGATGCCCGCATCTATGCCCTTGCCATAGAAACACTCTTGAATAACACTTCCCTTGTTTCCGAACGCATGGGTAATCATGTGTTATTGAAAAGAGAAGATATGCCACCTGTGTTTTCGTTCAAAATTCGTGGTGCGTACAATAAATTATTACACCTCTCCGATGAGCAGCGGGCGGGTGGCGTCATTACGGCCTCGGCGGGCAATCACGCATAGGGTCTGGCGCTTGCGGCGAGGCACATGGGTGTGAATGCCACCATCGTCATGCCGCGAACAACGCCCGCAATTAAGGTGGATGCTGTAAAACGGCATGGCGGGAAAGTCGCGTTGTTTGGCGACACATACGATGACGCGTCAACCTATGCGCAAACCCTGTTGAAAGAAAAAGGTCTGACGTACATTCCGCCCTACGATGATCCAGATGTTATCGCTGGTCAGGGGACGGTTGCCATGGAGTTATTGCGGCAGCATCCCGCCCACATTGATGCCATATTTATTCCCGTAGGTGGGGGTGGATTGTGCGCAGGCATGACTGCCTATATTAAATGTGTGCGACCGGAAATCAAAGTGTTTGCCGTTGAGCCAGAAGACGCGGCCTGCCTGAAAATGGCAATAGAAGCAAAACGACGAGTGATGTTGCCTCAGGTGGGCATATTCGCCGATGGGGTTGCTGTGGCGCGAATCGGCAAAGAGCCGTTCCGTGTGCTAAGGAAAACTATCGATGGCGTCATTACTGCCAACGCCGATGAAATATGTGCCGCCATTAAAGATATCTTTGAGGACACCCGCTCAATTGCCGAGCCCGCCGGAGCCCTTTCGCTTGCAGGATTGAAAAAATATGCGGCGCAGACAGGCTGCAAGGGCAAAACATTAATCGCGATTGATAGCGGAGCCAACATTAATTTTGACCGTTTACGCTATATCAGCGAACGCACAGGAAACGGCGAGGGTCGGGAAGCAGTTCTCGCAGTGACTATCCCTGAAAAGCCTGGAAGCTATATGAAATTCTGCAGCTTGATGGGAAAACATTCAATTACAGGATTTAATGACCGATTTGCGGATAATCTCGATGCACATATTTTTGTTGGTGTGCAGATTTCTCCCGATAAAAATGATCGGCAAGATATTATTTCGCTCTTAAGGGGGAAAGGTTATCAGGTAGTTGACATGACCGACAATGAAGTGGCTAAACTGCACATTCGCCATATGGTGGGAGGGCATGCGCCACAGGCCAAAAATGAAATTGTATTTCGTTTTGAATTTCCCGAAAGACCGGGAGCTCTCCTGAGATTTCTCATCAAGTTCGCCTCCCGCTGGAATATCTCCATGTTCCATTATCGCAATCACGGTTCCGCCTATGGCCGTGTGCTTGTAGGTATGCAGGTGCCTGAACCGGAACGCAAACAGCTTGATGCTCTTCTGAAAGCCCTGGGTTACCCCTACTGGGATGAAACGAAAAACGAAGCCTATCAATATTTCTTAGGCTAAATCGGTGGCGAGAAGGTTTTCCAACTCAAGAAACACTGGGGGAATTTTGACAAGTCGATGGGCTGCATTGTTTATTTGTGCCACTATTCCTATCCTACCCCTATGGGCTTACTCCTCGGATCAACTCCTACAAGAATTAATTTCTGTTAGGAGTCACAGCACGTCTCTATGGTTGGGTTACTGTGTATCCTGGCTGGTCTCAGTGGGAATGTCTGCCTATTTTGTTTGCAAAAGTGAACGTTCTCCAAAAGGGGATAGTGCCAATTCCATTTTTTTGGGATTCCTTTCCTTACTCTGTATTCCTTTTATTTTGGTTGGAATATGGGTTTTTTTCAGTCCACACATTCCCATCAGAATATTTCTGCTCTTTTCTCTGACCAGCTTTTTCCCCCTCGGCTTTTTTCTGGGATGGGAGTTAATTGTCAAAAACCTGGTCTCTGGAGAATCATGGGTAAACCTCATTGTTCTCCCGGTAAGCTCTGGGCTCCTGACGCTTGTTTTTTTTGAAATCATCTTTGGGAGTGATTTGCGGAAACCAGATCTGGTTCAAAATATTTCAGCTATGAATAGTCCGGATCGGTCCTATTGGTATTATGCACGATATAGGGAAAATGGAATAGAAAGAGCAAATTCCTATGGGTTCGTTGGACCTGAACCAAATCCTCAGATACCGGACGAGAGGGTTCTCCTTATTGGCGATTCCATTCCAGCTGCCGAGCGCCACCCTAGAAACTTTCCTACAATCTCCCAAGAAGAATTTAACAAAGAATTTCACCAGGATGAAAAACTTGAAGTTATCAATGCCAGTATTGCTGCTTATAGCGTGGAACAGATTTACCTGTATTATTTAGAAAAACTTCGAGACCTTCCCCACAATTATTTAATCTTTAGCTTTTATCTGGATGATGTTAATCGGAACCTTCGTTACCGAAAAAATAATCGGTTATATTCTCCTGATTGGGCTGAGTGGCAACAGGATGTCTATTGGCAATGTTATCTTTGTCAGCGTCTCCTGAGTCTTTGCAATGTGTCGGATCACTTATTTCTTAATTATCGGAAAAGGACTTACGAGGAAGCCTTCCCGGAGGCATTGAGAATTCTTGAGAAAACCCGCCTTCTGGCAAATTCACGCGGAGCCAAATTTGCCGTTTTAAATATCCCTCGTTTTACGTGGGAGGGGGTACTTCCGAATGTTGACACGTATCAATATTTCGAGATGAACAAGGCTTTGGAGCGGTGGTGTATAGGGAATGGCGTACCTTGCTACGATACCCTGCCGTTGTTGATTGGGAAAGAAATTTCTACCATGAGGAGGAGCAAGACAGACATTCATTTTACTTATTTGGGGCACCAGGTCGTTGGTCTTGCCCTAAAAAAATTCCTTGCTTCACTAATACGGCCTGGCAATACCACAAGGGGGCCTGGTGAGTTTGTATCGGGCATGTAGATGAGAAGCCGTCTTGCGTAGGAGTCGATGCTTCGCCATTTCTACCTCAAACCATACGAAGAGTCCCATCGTTGGATTTACTTCCACCTTCCCACCCGTGGTGGGGGATGGAAAACACGCGGACTGCAAGGAAACGAGCCGTTTATTTCCCCAAGGGGATAATTGTCCAGCAGTCCTGCCTCAATTGGAAGGGGTTTCCGTCGTTTGGATGGAGACTTAATTTAAGTGTGTGAACTCCCTTTTTGGTAGGTACCTGGCCGTAACCTTTCCGAGTAAGAGAGCCGTTGCTGGCGGTTATAAAACTGTTGACCCTGGGCTGGAGAAGTTGGATGGAAATCTTGGTCAATACGAGCAGGGTGAATACCCGCCCCGACAGCAATGATTCAACCATCCGAATGCAACAATCTCCCTTTGGCTCTCCTGCTGTGATACCTTGCCGTTCTCCCAGGGTCCTAGCACCAAGTCATCAAAATCTGACTTCGGTTTGAATATAGAAATAATTGGTATTTTGGGCCGGAGGATTTCCTGGCACGTTCGTTTGGTTTTTAATATAGGAACCTTTGAGAAAGTAGTCATAGCCGGCATCTATGCTGAGATTGGGCGAGGGATTCCACCGAACGCCTACCTCCAGATCCTGTCCCAACACGTTGCCTGCGGCGCCGGATGGATCCTGCAGGCCGGAATTGACCCACGCATCCCGGGATTG
Source organism: Nitrospirales bacterium (assembly GCA_021604105.1). Classification (GTDB taxonomy): domain Bacteria; phylum Nitrospirota; class Nitrospiria; order Nitrospirales; family UBA8639; genus Nitrospira_E. Next base: position 8,646 of record BQIW01000036.1, read on the forward strand.
GGCCAAATACCAGGCCCGGAATTTCAGGTCAAGTCGAAGGACGGGAAGTGGCTTGAGAATCAAGCGAATGCCGGGGGAGCTGATATTGGAACGGTAGAATGGTCCAAACAGACTGGTGGGCGTTAATTCACTGCGCCGTGCGCCAAAAAGATTATCAAACGTTTGGTTATAGTTTCCATTGGCACTATCGGTTCCGCTGGCGTAATCGTACATTGCCAGGATGCGGGGAGCCCAGGGAAGGCTAAAGGTATAGCCCAAGGAGAAGTGTTGGAAGTATGCAAAATGATCCTTGCCATCATACGTGCCTACCTGCCAGGCGGTTTCACCATCATAATCAATCGATCCGATTCGGGGTGGCTGATAGAGCCTCAGGCCAAAGGTGGAATGGTTGCGCGGCACCCGCTTCCCTTCAGAATCTTCATCCCTGCCGAAATAATACACGTGAATTTTGGACCAGGAGAGCTGGTGGGTTTCATAGGAAAGGCCCCAGAACAAATCCCCGCTATTGGTAAACATGCCAAGACGATCCGTGTTGTTGGTGTTTAATACCACTTCAGAAAAAAAAGTCCGGAATTGCCACTGGCCTTCATTGGCAAGATTCCAGTGAATCCCGTCGAAGGCCTGGGAGGTATTGCTAAAGCGACTGCGGGCAACAAGACGACGTGACCCGATATCCAGATTGATGCGCCCGACATGAAGATCCGTGCGAAGTCCGGTCTGCCACACATTAAGCAAGGTGAGCGCCACAAAGAGTTGCTGCACGTTGCCTGCCGTCAACGTCGAGGTCCCCACCACGTCAGTGGCGGAATCGACACTGGACGTGGAGCCTTGAAATTCCAGCTCAGCACGGAAAGCCTTCCATCGTGCACTGGCGCGGAAACGAGATCTTGTCGCCCATTGCCAGGTGCTGCCCTTCTGGCCTGTTTTAAACGGATAATCAAAGCCCTCGCGCCGAATACGAGCGGTCATGCCGAGGTCCAACCATTCGGGCGCATTGAGGGCTGCAGACAGGTACCGGGTCCATTTTATTTCTGCGTCCTCCTGCAAGAGCACCTGATCGGGATATTCGTCCCAATTCCACTCCTGTCCCCTGCGAATCCGCCCCCTCATATTTTGAGGGACTTCTCTCACTCTTTCTCTGGCGGCATCCAAGCGCCATAATAGGTAGGGATCTTCTGTTGGAGGAGAGGGCTTGTTGTGGGGTTCCCTTCCCAGGGACAGGGATGCAGTCAGCAGGAACCAACACAAGGAAAGTGGAATGACCTTGCGGGCATTCCTGATTTGGGTAAACCATTTCCGCATGGAACCTATACGGATTTATGAAGCCCTGATTTAGGCTGCCCTACAGTTTTGGTTCTTTCGACAATTGCTTAGATACAATCGTCGCCGAACGTTTTGAAGTCCTGCATCCTTTGTCCGGAGAGGCGATGGCTCTCTCTGCTGAAATCGGCAATTTGAAATATTGATGCTCAGGGAACCTCCCTCATCTTTTATGCCCCTTCGGCATGAAATCCTTTTTGGAATGACACCTCGACAAGGGGAAGGAATCCCAAGATGGTACGCTCTTGCACAAAACTCATTCAAAAAGGGTGCATGCACGAGTTACTCTGGAGAACCAAAGTTTTTCATGTGCCAATCCTCTGGATGGCTCCGGGGCTCATTCTTCCTGTTGAGAAGAATTAAAATGTCAATCTGGCCCCTAACCACGTGTTCAGGTTTTTTAGGCCCTTCTCAAAACTCTCTTTTCGATGTGACCCCTGAAACCCGGCCGATACCTGAAGAATCCTGTTTACTTGGTACCTTGAGATAATGTCGCCTTGGATCACATTTTCATGTTGACCCTTGCGTTCATCGCCTTGGATCCCGGTGGTCCATCCGTTGAACTCATAATGCAGTCCCATCTCTAAGCGAAGGCGTTCCGTGATCTCATACTCTAATTCTCCGGTCACGAAATGATTGAAATATGAGGTATCATCTTGGAGCTCCGGCTGCTTTCGCCCATCAGCCAATCCCCGTTCATAATGGTAGCCTAGGGCCAACTCAACCTTTTGCGAGGGCGCCCATTCCATGTGCGTCCCGATAGTCCAAAACCTGGTATCCCTTTGCCTAAAGGGTTTATCGTAGTCACGCAATCCATAGCGGCCATAGAGGATAATCCTGGCATCGTCCACACCGGGGATCTGTTGACCAATCCCTCCGGCCCAATAATTGGTGGTGACTTCTTCATTTTTTACTTGTGGTGGATTTCCGTCGGACTCATCAAATGGCCGCACTTCATTCTTTCCTAAAAACAGATCCGGTCCGAAAAAATAGCGCATGATGAGCGTCGTGGAAGAGGTCAGATTATGGGAGGCCTCCACACTCAATGATCCGTGATTGAATTGGGTATTGTTGGTAAACACAAATCCTTGTCCACGGACACCCAATTGGGTAGATCGACCCAATATCGGGAAGGACCTCGTAATATGAGCCATGGGTTCATACACCACATCGTCCCCTTGGTTAGCAAGAAGGCTATCAATAACCGGTTGAGTGGGATCCTGATTTCGACTCAGCCGCCGGGTCGAGGAGAACAGGGCCGCATCGTCGGTATAGTAGATATTACTCCCGCCAATGACCGTCCACTCGGCAAATGACGGAGATGCGACCACGAGACCTCCAATGAGAACAGATAAAAAAAACGGCAGGTGAGCAGTCTTTCCTGCGTGGGTACGTCTCACGAACAGAAGTCGTCGGATACGTTGTCCGCGACGATCTTTCCTACGTGTGTCATTCCTGTGTGTGTGTAGGTATTCACCTGAAGGCACGGAGGTAGATTCCCGATTGAACATATCGGGAACAACCTTTGGGTTCCGCCATCGGTGTCGGGCGGTAGCGTAAACCCATTCCAAGAGCGTTAAAGATGGATTCCCGATCGATAAGGCCGGGAATGAAGAGCGTGGAGGTCTTCCTGTTTGCATGGGAAAAGTAGAACGTCGCGTTTCATTTTCAAAAATCAACATGCTCCCATTTCCTGAGGTATTGTCTGAGTGGCCATGCATGTTTTTGATTGTCCAGGACTCGCATCCTCTCGGCCGCAGTCTTTCGGGAAGGATGTCATGTTTTTTAACGAATCTCTTCACATTGATGCAATCACCATCCCTCTGCTCATGGGCGGAACTTTCTGGGGGAGGAATAGTGAACCCGAGGGATGCGAGTCGAAAAGAGCCGGAATTGTTTGCTATAGTTTTGTGCTCAGAAACTGGAGTAGGGAGAGTGCATGTTGGACGCACACAGATTTACCCTCATGGTGTGACTGGAGAACCGGCGGTGCGCTTGATCTCGTTGCACTCGACAATCTTCAGAGGGTTGCTGTTGAGAACGATCATAACTCTCCCGTGCAAGCAGATTGAAATCTGCAGGGATGTGATTGGGAAGTGCCCTCTCTGATGATAGGACTGAATACGAAATTCTGAAATGCAATTTATATGGTAAAAGAAAGGGTATGACTCATGCGATGTTTCCTGAGGTTTATTGTTTTGTTGGCGGTATCCGGTTTTTGGGGGTGCTCCACTATTTCTGTCAGTTCTGATTATAGAGAGTCGACGGATTTTAGTGAGCTGAAGACATTTTCCTGGATGCTGAAAACGCCAGAAGGAGACATTGATCTGGGTGGGGCCAATCACATGGCTCGGCAAAGGATTCAGGACGCGGTCGCAGCCGAACTTGCGAACAAGGGATACATCGAAATCATCGCTGGAAATTCAGATTTCTATGTGACCTATTATGTTGGTAGGGAAGAGCGAATTCGGGTCGAAAATATGCGAGGCCCGCTCATGAGGCCATACTGGGGGATGGGTATGGGCTACACAGAAGTTTACCAATACGAGGAAGGGACGCTTATCATCGATCTGCTTGATGGGAAGAAGCAGCATATCATCTGGCGTGGAGTTGCTAAAGGCGTGGTGGATTGGAAGGGAACTACAGGAGGGCAAACCGGGCTGATCAATGAGGCAGTCCAGAAAGTTTTGGCGCAGTTCCCTCCAAAACGTTCCTAATGAGTCGCGTTCAGCTTGTGTGGAGTTTGATGGCCCGAGGGAACTTTCGGGACTCTCCGTCATGTTAAGGAGTATTGCCTCAAACAACCGGAAGGTTCTTTGCAAATAGAATGAAAGACAGCGCTCCCTGAAGCGGATGCGGGCGGTTTTGATTGACAAGCATTTTCCCTTTTGAGATGGGAGCTTCACTAAATCCTTCCGATTATGATAGGGTTTAAACCGTCTCTGAGAAGTATTTTCTTTACAAAGGAGGAGCACATGGAAGCGGTAATTGGTGGCGTTGTGGTCGGAGCGGTTGCTGCAGTGGCTGTTCCCTCGATTGCTTCGGGAATTGGTTCGGTACTTCGTCCCCTTGCGAAAGAAATTATTAAAGGAGGCATTGTGGCCTACACCGCCGTTTCCGAAATGGTTTCTGAGACCGGGGAACAATTCAATGACATTGTTGCGGAGGCCAAGTCTGAAATCGAGCAACCCGGTAAAAAAATGGCGCGGGGGAAATCGCAGCGCGCTTGACCCAAAACTGAATCCAAGCTTTTCCGGCAAGAGTACCCTAATGTTCCCGGAGGTCGAATTCCTGGTGGCAAATGGGGCTGCTGGTAGAATGACAACGTCGTCATGAGTTGAAGTAAAAAAGCTGCCCGGTCGTTCTTCTTCCACAACACAAAAACTCCCCTCCATCCTCATGACTGATTGAATCCGCTTTAACCCTCTCTGTCAGAGGAATGAAGGAAGAGGCAGGCCGGCTAAGGAAGATTGTCCCCCTGTTTTTGTGCAGCCCGAAGCGAAAGGGAGTGTTGAATAATAAGGATCCAAGGGTAAATTTGCGCAGGATGAGATTCCTCATCAAAGGCTCCGGGTCGGTTCAAAAAAGTATGCCATGAGTCTTCCCGAAGGATCCGTCCAGCAAGGCCGCAGCCGTTTGTACGCGCGGAGCGTAGACTTCGTACGTGAGCACGGGAAAATGGCGAGAACGCCGCTGGCGGCTTTTTTCAACAGACCCTGAATGGCCAGAGACATCGGTCAGTGTATAAGGAAGGGGAGTGCGATGCGAAAGGTAGCCATGAAAGATTCCATTGAATTGTTATGACTGGAGAGGGAGGGTTGTGGGGGTCTGTCTGGATTCCGGTCCACCAGTTTCGCAACGTCGACCATTCTTGTAGCGAATGGCAATTGCTGTGAGCGATCTCAGGGTTGTGTCATACATCATGGGCGTTCCCATGCCGTAGGGAGCATACCCGAATCCGCCTATCGTGTATCCGGTCGTCCCATATCCCCCGTATCCAACCATACCGTAAGAGGCATATCCCCATCCGGGGTAGCCGTAGTTGTAGGCATAGCCTCCATAGGCGGGAGTTGCGACTGTCCGTTTTGTCCCTTTATGGAGCACAACCGCGTCAGCCCCCAGATCAGCGGCTTTTTTGAGAATGGCGCCTTCCTCGTCCTCATAACTCACCGCTGAATCCTCGACACTTAATTGGGCAATGGCGATATGGGGACATTTTGGTTCCAATGCCATCACTTCCACATCGAGAGCTGATTTTTTGGGAGGAAAGGTTTGGTTGGTAAATCGAATGGTATCGACTGAAGGACACCCGGTCATGATGAAACATATCCCCGTCAAGCATAAGGCAGAAAATACGGTCGGTCGTTTTACGCAATCCATGAAAATCTCCTTGCCTTATCGCAAATATTGTTCAATCAACTTGCCTTCTGTTTCTATGCGCAATACTTCGATCTCAGCCCGCTGTTGTCGATAATCGTTCATGGCCTCTTTAAATTCTTTAAGTCGATTGAGCCAGGTTTGTAAGGCTTCCGGTTTTTCCTCGGGATGGTCCTGGATCTTTCGCAGGAGTTCCTCTGTGAATCGCAATCCGTCGAGTTGCAGCTTCCATTGTTCCTGATGGAGTTCCCACCCCCTCAGATCCAGATCACGGACTTCTCGAATGAGAGGATCCTTGATATCTGGAACCTCGCGTAAAAACTTCATCCGATCAGAAATCTTCTCAATGTTGATGGTCAGTTCGGCAATGTGGCGTTCGAGGTCCATGATGATGAATGGCAAGGGGTGCTTTTCCTCATTTGCGGCCAAGGAGGGTCCTATGACTCCCATGGTCAAGGTCAGCACCATTGCGAAAATGTTCGTCATACGTGACAGGCTCATAGCATACGCCTTTCTGTGTGATTCAAGTGGGTTTGGGGAGATGATGAAACTCTGGAAGCTGGTTTATTAATGTGACAAGAGAGTGAGCAGAAAGGATTCTGCAAACCGAAGGCTCAAAGGTGTACCTCTTTTTCATTTTACAAATGCAATGTTTCGAGCTAGTGGCCATTTCAACATAAACTCTTCTGCCCTCGCAATGAATGATTCTTACAACTGGTAATTCTATGGCAGGTTCATACCAAAAGCGACCAGGTCCGCCAGGGCATAGAGGGATGAAGGGAATCGTTTTCCCGTCAGTCAACAGAGAGCGTCGCGTTCATTAGACCAACGACCAAGAAACAGCATTGCCCGTATGCCTAGAGGGAAAACAGGGGTTATGTGGGGCATACGATTTACCTGATTGATGGATCTACGGATGGATATCGGGCGCCCACCGCCGGACCGTTCCTGAATTCGGATTTCACATCCTTGTAATGAAAAACCCATCAAATGGGGCTGACCTGCTTCCATTTCCCCATTCAACAAGCCGTTTTTGATACTTTCGGTTTTCACATTGGGAGTGTTGAATAATAATAATTTCCAAGGGCATATTAACCCACAGGCACGTTGCATATGAGAGGCCTCAGGGCTGTTCAAAAAAGTTGTCCAGCAGGGCCGCAGTCATTTTTGCGCGCAGAGCGTACTTCTAGTACGTGAGCACGGAAAAATGGCGAGAACGCCGCTGGCGGCTTTTTTCAACAGCCCCACATTGAAAGTTTTCCTAAAACCTGTACTTTTGCTGAACATGTAGGATAAAAAGGTCAGGAATGTGCTCATTGAGGCATAGTAATTTTTCGGACCGTCACCTCCTCTCATGGAAAAGCCTGTGAGAACCACTCCGCGTTTGAGCCTGTCCGCCAAAATTCTTCTGGGAATGGGATTGGGAATTATTGCCGGAATTTTTTTTGGGGAACTAATCGAACCAATCGGTATTGTCGGCCAGGCCTTCGTTCAATTATTGCAAATGGCTGTTCTACCGTTTTTGATGGTCTCTCTAATGACCGGGCTCGGGGGACTGACGTATGAAAATGCTATTTCCATGGGCCGGAAGGCAGGTGGAATTTTGGGGATCTTATGGGTCATCACGCTGATCGTGGTGGCTACCCTCCCTCTGACCTTCCCTCACTGGCCATCGGCGATGTTTTTCAGTCCCTCCTTAGTCGAAGAGACTCAACCGATCGATTTTCTTCAGCTGTACATCCCCGCCAATCCATTTTTTTCTCTAGCCAATAGTATCGTGCCCGCCGTGGTGGTGTTCAGCATCGTGGTGGGAGTCGCGTTGATTGGCATCGAAAAAAAACAGGCCATGCTTGATGTCCTGGAGGTCATCATGAAAGCCATGACCAGAGTGACGGGTTTTGTGATGAATTTGGCCCCTGTTGGTGTGTTCGCTATCGCGTCCAGCGCAGCGGGAACCTTGAATTTTGAAGAATTGGGACGTTTACAGATTTTCCTCGTTTCCCAGATGGTGGCCGCGGTCTTCCTCACGTTCTGGGTTCTGCCGGCCCTGGTAGCCAACCTCACTCCGTTGCCCTACGGGAAGATTTTACATTCGGTTCGGGGAGCGCTCGTTACGGCCTTTGCGACTGGTAATTCCTTGATCATTCTTCCCCTGCTGACGGAAGGAGGCCGGAAACTGCTCGAAGAAGCGGAATTAGCAGATGACGAAACCACTTCCGCCATCGAGGTCATTGTGCCGACTTCATATACCTTTCCGTCTTCAGGTTTGTTGCTCAGTCTGGCGTTCGTCCCCTTTGCGGGATGGTTTGCCGGGTCTGCTCTATCTCCGGCGCATTATCCGGGGTTTTTGGTGTCTGGTCTGGCCAGTTTCTTCGGCGGCACCATGATCGGGATTCCGTTTTTGTTGAACCTATTCCGGATTCCTGCGGACATGTTTCAACTGTTCGTGACCGTGGATGTTTTTACCGGTCGGTTGGGGACGATGACGGCCGCTATGCACATGTGGGTGCTTGGCCTTCTGGGAAGTTGTGCCATGGCCGGAAAATTGCGTGTCCAATGGGGAAAACTGGCGGGCTATCTGACTGTAAGTATCCTATTGGGCGTCCTGCTTGTCGGAGGGACCCGCCTGTTTTTTACGTATGCGATCGATCCCGAATACACCAAATATCAAGCCTTTGTCGAAATGGACTTGAGGTATGAACCGGCAAAGAATACGATTCGGGAGTTAACGCCTGAAGAGGAAACCGTTGCCTTGCCCGAAGACACGGACCTGGAATCCATACGGCGAAGCGGGGTGCTTCGAGTCGGATTTTTCAAGGATAGTTTGCCGTTTGCCTTCCGGAATGAGACTGGCAAATTGGTGGGATTCGACATCGAAATGGCCCACCTGCTTGCCAATGATCTTCAGGTGAATGTTGAATTTGTCCGGCTCCCGGACCGTGGCAAACTGGTGGAATATCTCAATGGCAACGCGTGTGACATCGTGATGTCCGGTTCGGCCCTCAGACCGGGAATGACCAATCAGGTGATTTTATCCGAAGTATCCTTAGATTCTACGATAGCCTTTGTGGTCAAAGATCACGACAAAGATGTCTTCAGTTCCTGGGAAAAAATTCGCAAACTTGGTGATTTGAAGATCGGAATATCTTCCTATTCACAATACTATCAAGCCCTCGCGCGAAATTTATTACCCCAGGCCAGCCTGATACCTCTCAATTCGCCGCGTGAATTTTTCAAGGATGGCGGCAAAGATCTGGACGCTCTTCTGTATGTCGCCGAAGCTGGGTCGGCATGGACTTTGATCTACCCTGCCTATACGGTGGCCGTCCCTCTTCCCAACCTCATCAAAATCCCTCTTGTCTATCCCATGCCAAAAAGTCATCGGAACTTAGCGGAATTTGTGAATGCCTGGCTGAGACTAAAAAAACGGGACGGAACGTTCGAGATGGTTTTTGAACATTGGATATTAGGCAGAGGAGCGAAAAAGAAAGCACCCCGGTGGTCGGTTATCCGTGACGTCCTGCATTGGGTGGATTGATCACGCGTTTTTCTGCTTACCCCTGAATATCCAGGCTGAGGCCGAAGACGATGGTGCTGTCGGTGGATTTGCGGTCATCGACGGGTTCGGAATTGTATCGAACATTGTATTCCAGACTGACGGAGAGGTCTTTGTAGACGTCAACGCTGATTCCCTGCACTGCGTTGATCCGGACCGCATTGTCCCGACCAAGGTCCCGGGTTCCGATATGGTGATGCCAGACTTTCAGGTCTCCTTTGAGAAATTCCAGTTCCCATCGTGCCAGCCACGAAAAGCCCGTAATGACCGTAGCCGCCTTGGTACTATAGTTTTCATAGATGGCCGTAGGCCCCATGCCCGCCGTTAAAAAATTAGCCCGTCTATCCAGAATATCGTACCCTCCTCCAACGATAGTCGTATTCCGATAGGTGAGTTTTTGAAATTTGTCGTATTCCGAAAAATTAATGACCGGAACATACGCGCGCTTGGATAGGAAATAATCCCACCGGGCATTGAAGGCGCCATTTTTTGCTGTGAGTTTATCGTCGGCCTCTCCCCGATTGGCCCGGCCGTCCAGAATGATCCGATGCCAGCCTTTATTCACGGTAAGCGATCCCGATACATTTATGGACTGCGTGTCGGTATTCCCGGAAGTGACGCTGCCGCCGAGGCTGAGCGTTCCTCTGTAAGCCAGCGCAAAGAGGTTGATGGTTTTAATTTTGTCCAGTTGAATCGGACCATCCAGATCAAGCCGAAACACGATCAAGCGGTCCCCTTCCCTGTGGCCGACTCCATCCGGGATGACCGCCCCGTCATGAAAAGAGACCCAAATGGGTTGATCGGAAATCAGGTTTTTGACGTCGTCCCAGTCGATTTTGATAATGTCGGCATACTCCGTGTCTACTGACAGGACCGTGTCTTCCATCGAAATAATGTCGCCGGAAACCTGATCTCCATTCTTCAATTGGATAACATCCACAGCCCAAACAAACGAGGAGGTTCCCAATATCAGGACCCATGTCAGCGTCATGATGGCGGACCATGTTACGAAAACTTGTGTCTGAAAGTGTCGAAAAGTCATGATTGGAGACTGCCCGGAGAGAAAGGGAGGTCATGAGCAAAGGGACCTCTCATTGAACGGCCACGCTCATTTGTCCCTTTCCGGCACCGTGTGGAGATCATGGTACATCAGGAGTGTCCGGCAATGGCGCCAGGACGTTTCTATCACCACGTGATCCGGAAAAGGTCATAGGATGTTGACGGGTGCCTCCGAATTGAACGGGACGTTTTGGGGAAACCGGGATTTTTTCGTATTTCGATCAATTGTTTTGTATGGGCTTTGCGCGGTTGACGTATCGAGAAAATCTGTACGATATCGAAACCTTTCTGCGCGCTCACCAAGTTACGCACTATCACTTGGCCCTATATAGCCCCGTGACCAAAAATGCGCCAGCCGATACCCATGAACAGCCCGACGGTCATATCTGTAAGGATTTTCCAGCTGGTATGTTCTGCCTTAAAGCATAGGTGTTGTTTGTCAAAGGCGCACATCCCGGTTTATCTTTCGTGGCATCGGTTCTCGCTCCGTAAACACATCCGCAGGGCTGTATGGCGATCAGACCATTGCTGACCGCTGCGTATGCCTGCATGGATTATCCGCAGGACCAGCGATGCATCAAGTTTTCCGATACCCCACACGATAGGCATGCGGTCTTTCTCACCGACACGTTCGACCGGCTTGCGCTAACCCATCGCACTCCTGGATCGTTTCCGCCGGCCGGTCGAATGGTCCTTTAAGTTGATCAAACGGCATTTTTGGACCAAGCGGTTCTCCGACACCAGGGAGAATGCCGTTAAGATGCATGACTGGATCGCCATCACGGCTGACGTTCCGGTCGGCATCGGGAAAAAGCGGAAAGTCTCGAGGCGTCGCTTTACACCATCCTACCGATTGTGAGTCTGCTCTTTTTCGTGAACACACGACTTGATCAATTATTTAAAAACATGGAGAGGCAAATGACCGCACCGCAAAACGATAACCAACAGGATCGGTTCAACAACCACGTCGGACCCTCCTGATTGTAAATAAAATTCTGTTGAAATGAAATATGGATCGGGAGTACATAAAAACCGGCGGAGAATTCACGATGAAATACGTTGTTTAACTCGTCTACCGAACCCCACTCCGACTACAGAAATCTGTGTTGGCCCAGGCAGGGTGTGAACAGGCAGCACCGTGACCGCGAATAGCTGAAAAGGGAGGTGTGCCGGGTTCAACGACGACTTAAAGTGCAGGGAGATCCCGAATAAGAAGTTATCAAATCCTCGGGGGGTAACTTTTGACTAACTAAAGTAATTATCCTGGTCTTGATCGGGTTGCCCTCACAAGAAATTCTTGAGCTTAAAAAAAACGCCCCATGCCAAAGGCATGAGGCGTTGGAATATTTGGGATTCCTGAGTATTTACCCAAAGGGCTAAACGGCTGAAGCATCTAAGACCATAAAAGCCGCCGGCACTTACAAGAATGACGCGAGAATTTCAGACAGAAAGGCCATGGCATCATGGCCTTTGACACGGTAGGGTTGAACCGTCCATTGCCTTTCAAGGGCAACAGCCTGACTTCTTCCACTTTAGATGGAAAAGAAATATTTTGAAAGAAGAAGCACCGGGGCTCCCGGCAATCCCGGAATGATAAATAAGACCGCACCCACGACTAACGAAAGCCAACCCATAAAATTATAAAATGTTTTTTTCATGTTGACTCCTCCTTTTTGGGGGTGATTGTCGTTCCGGCACCTAATCCACTTCATGTAAAAAGCGCTTGACACAATTCACATTTCTCTCTTCTCGAGAGAGAACACTCTTTCCCATTCATTCGTGAATTCCCATCTGATGCTCTCCATGGTATCCGAATACCCCATTGGGAATTGCCGTGATGTTCTCTCACTGTCATTTTTGAATGGCCATTCGCGAATTTCTATCCAATGACCTCATGGAAAAGATGAGCAATGCCAAAGTTTATGGATCAGCAACGTATAGCTTCGCCAGCAAATGTTCTATTGTGAAGAAGGATAAAGTTTCCTTGAAATTTGGTCTGACGATCGAGGGTAGGGCACACTTGGGTTTAAATAACCCGGAAAAGATTGCGGTGAAGAGATGCAGTCCGACAGCCATAGCCAACAGTCCTTGGTATTCAAACCGGATAGATTGTTATAGCTGATCTTTTGAAAGCTTACCTTCTCTGAACTCGATGGTTTTTTCAATGGCCTCGGTAAAGGTCTCCCCATAGGCAAAAATTCTGTACCCCAGATAGCCGGCGGCGACCCCTGCTACAATTTCAGCGACACCAACGGTCATGGCTGCAGCCATGCCCAAACCTCCAGTCAAAACGCCACCGACATTGGGGTGTTCGTGAAAGAGCTCCCAAACTCCACCGGTCAGTGAGGTAATTCCTCCCTCGAGGCCTCCTAACGCTTCTTTGCCACCTGCGGCGATTGAGTCAGTGAATGAATCTGTCTCCATTGTCCTGGGTGCGCGCTTTGCCATATGACATCCTTATAATTGAAAAAATCCATAATCCCAATCCACCGTGAAATTCTAACGGAATCATGGTGGGTTGTAAAATTCTGCGAAGCATTCAAGCCTTGGGTATCGCTGATCCCGACCTCTCGTGAGGCAATCGGATTATGATGACGATGATGAATGTGTCAGATCCGCCTGAGCCTCACTCACCAAATCCGATAAGGTCGCTTCGACTATCAGGCCACCCTTGACGACTCCTTTTACGACAGGGCGTATACTTTGCTGAAGACCGGAAATGATGTAGGGAGATAAATACCCTACTGCGGCCGTCGCCGCGAATCCGATCGCGCCCCAGACTAAACCCGCTACCCCTGTCTCCATAACATCCTCCTCTTTTTTAGATCCCTCATGAATCTCATGTCTTATTCCCGGTCGGGGAAAGATTTCGCTTTCGACGTTTGTTTTTTTGCCTGTTTGACTTCAGATTTCGCCTCGGCGACAAGATCTTGAATGTGTTCCCCTGACTCAGAAACATATTCTGATGTCGCGGAATAGGCCGCCATTCCGCCCTTAATCATTCCCTTGGTGAGCGCCCGCGCTCCTGAAACCACTCCTGAGACGACCGATGGAGCAGCTAACGCTGCAATTGCTCCAACGACCACACCACCAATAATTGGTAACATAAAGCATGTTTCCCTTCTTGAACAGATTTGCGTGAATACTCTCGAAAAATGCGTTCGGTCACCCTTTTCAATCCCATGGATTTACGCAGGGATGTCGATAAGCTCCCCTTCTAAAACCGGAACGCCTTGTTCCTGTCCCTGGTTTTCCGAAATCTCATGCTTCACCATGTGCGGGTCCACTACCAGCATAGGCCGTGGTGGCGTGGCCGGCTTTCCCATAATGGGTCGAAGGCCATTCAAGGTGGCAATGATAGCTGAACCATTACTCAGGAGGGTCGCGCCGATAGGACCGAGGATTCCAATGCAGGCCAACCCCAACGCAAGAGTATTAGGGATAGAAATTATTTTCCAATTCTGATGGATCAGGCTGATGGCTTCACGACTGATATCAATGGCCGCGGGGATCTTCCATAGGCCTCCATGTAATAAGGTCACATGGGCCGTATCCTGGGCGACCTGAGTACCGCCCTCCACGGCAATTCCGACATCGGCAAAGGCAAGGGCCGGGGAGTCATTGATCCCATCTCCCACCACCGCCACCTTATACCCTTGCCGTTGCAGGTCCTTCACCACATCCGCTTTATGACCGGGGAAGACCTCGGCGATATAGCGGTCAATCCCTAAATCCATGGCAACGCGTTTCGCGACTTTATCATGATCTCCTGTGAGCATGACGATCTCTTGAATCCCTCGTTCCTTGAGGGCTTGAATGACTTCAGTGGCCTCCGGCCTGATTGGGTCGGTATAGGACAACAGGCCTGCGAGTTTCCCATCCACGGCCACACAGAGGGGAGAGACGGCGCGATCTTCCATTTCGCTGATGTGCTTTTTGATCTTTTTTGAAAGAGTGATCCGTCGTTCGGTCATATACCGGTGATTTCCTACCAGCACAATCCTATCGTCCACTATGGATTCCACGCCAAGTCCCAGGGTGTAGTCTGACGTGGTGCGCTCCGGGATCATGACTCCACGTTCCTGCGCAGCACGGACAATTGCTTGGGCCACAGGATGTGTCAGGCGATTTTCCGCCGCCGCGGCCAGGGCCAGGACTTCATCGGCTGTGAATGAGCCAAGTGGGCAAATGTCCACCACATCGGGATGTCCCATGGTTAAGGTGCCCGTTTTATCAAAGACCACGGCATCCACCTCAGCCAGGGTTTCCATGTGGCGCCCGCCTTTAATCAAAATGCCATGGCGGATTGCTTTGGTCATGGAGCAGAGGACGGTTGTGGGGGCGGCGATTCTGATTCCGGTCCCGTAGTCCACAATTAACACCGCGGCCGCGCCGGGAATACCGCCGCCAATCACGGCTCCCACCGCGCCAAGGCCAAAACTATAGGGAACCAGGTCATTGGCCCATTTGACGGCATAGTTTTGAATTTTGGTCTCTCTGGCCGGAGCTCCTTCAACCAAACGCACAATGCGGGCGGCTTCGGTTTCATCTCCGATTTGTTCGGCCTGAATGTACAGTTCTCCTTCACGCAGGACTGTGGCGGCATAGACGGGATCACCGAGGTTTTTTTCGACCGGCATGGATTCGCCGGTGAGGGTGGCCTGATCCACCAGGGCTTTTCCCGTTTGGACAGTCCCATCGATGGAAATGCGTTCTCCGGGATAGACGACCACGGTTTCTCCTCGTTGAATCTCACTGACGGGAACCTGCATTGTTTGCCCGTCTCGAATGACCCAAGCCTGAGTCTTTTGGTAGGCCAGGACTTCTTCAATCGCTTTCTTCGACTGCAACACGGTCAGATCACGAATATAGTCCGCAATGTTGATTAAAAAGACCATGCCGGTCGCCATGGGAAAGGCGCCTTGTATCGACATCAGAGCGGTCGCAGAAGCATCAAGCACATCGACATTGAGTTTTCCATCAACTGAGACAGAATGGTAAGCCCGTTTGAGCATGGGCAATGCAGCGGCAAGGAGAAAGGCCGGGACCGCGACAGGGGCCAGAGGTTCGACGAACAGCGCGATGGCAATCCCGGTGCTGGAATACCACAGTTCCGGGCCCGATTCCTCATCGACGGCATTCTCTCCCTGTTCCGGTGAGGCCTGTTTTGGCTGGTAGGCCTCAATGTCTTCATGCCGAAGGTCTCGCAGGAACTGACACAGGCCTTCTCCATCCCAAATGGTTGAGTCAAATAGAACCGTGACGCTATAGCAGCTCGAGTTGACACTGACTTCCTGAATGCCATCCTGGTCTTGTAAAAAAATAGGGAGGGCTTCGGCAAGCTGGGCACGGAGCCGCATGGCAGGGACACGAAGACGCACTCGTTCCGGAAGTGAGTGGACGACATACGAAGAGGCCATGATATTGGGAACGGTGTCGGGGAGGGTGGGGGATTGTTCTCTCGAAAGTGGCTCCACTCCATTCCCATTGTTCTGGCCATGCACTGGGTGCCCGAACGAGGCTTCGAGGTGGTCGTTGACAAATTCGTTCGGGGAGACCCCAAGGGTCTCAGCTACCGAACGGAAAAACTTCGGATTGGTTCCCTGACATTGGTCATAGTGAAGAATGAGGTGACCGGTGGTTACATTCCTTGTGACCTCATCTACTCCTTCCAATTCAGAAAGCTTGAGATCGATTGCTTCCGCAGGGTCAAAATTTTGCTCGCATTCAGACAGTTTTACACGAAGACGGCCTGGAATAGCATGAACAATGGAGGCAGAACGAACGGCCATGGAATTAAGTCCTTTGAAATGAAATGAGGGTTGGGGGAATACATCTGCGCATATGAAAACCCGTCTGTACAATCGAGTCTGATTCTGTTGTGTTACTCACCGGTCTTACCATGCCCACTATCGGCAAATTTACGATTTGCCTCTGGCTTTCTTGGAAGATTTCTCCGGTTTGGCTTTTCCCTTGATTGAAGGACTGACTTTGCGACCAGTTTTTAAAGTTTTGAGGCGACCTTTGGCAGAACGGGCATCTTTTTTTTTCAATGGTCTGACGTCAGAGGAGGGTAAACCCAGGCAGGAAGAAACTGTCGGATGAAGTGCCAGAACTTCTAAAACTGTGGGATCGTAGTAAATGAGAAGGCTTGTTGTCTTGGGATTGGTTTCAAGATGGGTAATCCCCGAAATTTTATGAAGCCGGCGTTGTATTTCATCAGCATGGGCCATATTGTTTTTCAGGTGGCGCAGCTTCAGCCGCACTCGACCGGGCAACGCATGCACCACCTCAATGTCTTTCTCGTTGGTCATTGGTCTTCCTTCGCGTCTCCGGATTTTCCTCAGGCTTTTTTATGTTGATCTTTGGTTTTTCCAGATTTACCTTCTCTGCTTTTTGCTTTGGTTTCTTCAGGGGCACTGTCAGGGGAGGATGTTTTCACCGCTTCCGAGCGTGCCTCTTCCACGAGATCATTCAATTGCTTTCCAAGCCCCGATGCCTTTTCTGAAACCGTTTCATATACGACGAGCCCGGCTTTCACGAGCTCTTTGACCAAAGGACGGAACGCTCTGGAGATTCCCCCGGGACCGCTCTCGGTTTGTGAGTTGCCCGTTGAATCAGGATCTATTTTTTTATCATTCTGAGACATATTCCGCCCTAATTTGTGTTATTTTGCAGGTTTGGCTTTCGCTGGATGGGCAATTTCTGCTTTTGCCTCGGCGACAATGTCATTGAATTGTTCTCCGGTCTCAGCAACCATCTCTGAAACGGCGGTATAGGCGACAATTCCTCCCTTGAGAACTTCTTTCGCCAAGGGACGAACCATCTCTCCTATTCCCGAAATGACCGAAGGGGCTGCCACTGCCGCCACAGCTCCCACAACAGCACCACCAATTACAGCTTCCATTTTCAAGTCCTCCTTCCAAAACTATAGTAGTTGTTCACAATTCTTCCACAGAGTCTCACTTATAAATGTTCATAAATTTTTTTTCAAGAAAATGTTCATTTTTTTCGAACATTTTTACAGAAACATCATACTCCACCAACGATGCCCCTAAATGCGACAAAAATGGGGGTAGGCTGATTGAGCTGTCAGAGGAATCCCACCTACTGAAATTTTCTGTCCAACAACGGTCTAATGCAGGTCAAAGTCATGGCGATTTCCCTCCCGAACCCAGTGGGTATCCCCAGGCCAGATGTATTCCATGCCCTGGGGACCATGGATCTGGATGCCCGTCAGGACGGCATAGTCATTATGAAGGGGGTCAACGGTTAAGTGGATCATTCTTTCCAGCTCCTCACGAATCACCTCATACGCAATTTTTGTGAGGCTCAGCAGATCCGGAACATCACCATAGGAGAGTTTGCGAAACAGGTGTTGTTTCAGGAGGCTTTGCTCAATGTCATCAAGGTCGATTCCCAAAGAGACGCATCGATTGGCCAGCTCTGCCTGAAACCCGTACAACGCCCCACAGGCATGGGACGGTTGCAAACGCCCCGGACGATCATGGCGACCAATTTCGCCGTGGAAATCTATGCCAATGTGTGGGAGGGCAAAATACACATATCGTTCGCGCCCATCTTCATTCGGCGCATGGTGTTGCGCCGCTGAAAATCCGGTCTTTCCCAGAAAGAGCATGCCGCCCAGACTGGAAAAAATAAAGGCTTCTCCCCAGGTTTTCTTTACTTCCTCAACAAGGGGCAACGTCAGTTCATCCCGGCACACGCTGATGAAGGCAATGGTGTTCTCGGCGCGGAAGCCCTCAGCCTGCAAAAGGTTGTATGAGCGTTTGACAAACTCACCTTGTGGCATTGCCTCCGGAAAGTGTGTAGAGAGGACTGTTTCGAAGCTTGCCATGGATGTGCCTGGCTACATCGGGAGAAAGAAAAATCCAATACCTAAAATTACATAAACTCCCAACAACATTACGCCCTCCATCCAGTGCGATTGTCCATCCTTCGTGATGTTCCCGTTGACGAGAATCGCGATGACAATGGCCGTGATTTCAAATGGCACGAAGAGCAAATCCAGAGGTTTGGGGCCGAGCAGATAACTGACGAATACCAGTACCGGTGCGACAAACATGACCACCTGGGTGCTCGCCCCAACGGCAATTCCCATGACCAGATCCATTTGATTATTCCTGGCGAATCGCACGGAATTCATCAGTTCTGCCGCATTTCCGAACACGGCCAAAAAAATCACACCGGCAAAAATGGGAGTGAGGCCGATGCTTTCGGCGGCGGGCTCAATCGCTCCCGTCAATATTTCACTCATGAAGGCAATAGCGATGGTGACGGCCGCCAACACGCCAATGGCTTTGTTTTTACTCCATGCCTCTTCTTTGTCTTCCTTTTTTTTGAGCGGGCTCTCTTCAATCGGTTCCGCGGCTTCCGTGGAAAATAGATGCTGATGAGTTTTCAACGTGAATACCAGGCTTAGGAGGTAGGCGATGAAGAGCACAATGGCGATTTCGGTGCTGAGTTCCTCTTCCTGTTTTGAAGTGAAATGAAACAGAGCGGGGACCATAAGCCCGACACCCGCGAGTGTTAACAGTCCCGAACTCATCCCGGCTGCGGTCGCATTGAATTGTTGTTGTGTATGGCGAAGACCTCCCAACAACATCGCGAGTCCCATGCCGAGCAAAAGGTTTCCCAAGATGGATCCGGTGATGGAGGCCTTGACCACATCGTAAAGCCCCGCTTTCAAGGCAAAAATCGAAATAATCAATTCCGGGGCGTTTCCCATCGTGGCGGCGAGTAATCCGCCAAGGGTCGCCCCGATATAGACCGACAGGCTTTCCGTGGATCGCCCCATCAAACCCGCTAACGGCACAATGGCGAGGCCCGAGGCGATGAAGACCAGAATGGGATTGGCTTCGTACCAGTCCAATCCTATTGCAATGGGGATAAAGACCAGGAGTAGATTTAGACCCATTGGTGCCCTCTTGCTGAAGTGGTTAAGAGAACCAAGAATTCGGCAGTGTACTAAATACCGACCACACTATTCATTACCTGTCTGTATAAGAGTATTTTTACGCGCCACGAACCACACCTCTCGGAAGGAGGGATGCCATGAGCCTCTCATTCACAAGGAGAACAGGAATCCGAAATAGCGTATGGCGCTTCCGCTCAACAGCCATGGCCGACCATGTCCAAACCTTTTCAAATGGTACTTACATACGGCCATGGCCAGGAGGGCCGGTATTATTTTTATGAATTATTTATGGTTAAGAGGTTTAGACGCATACTTATCGACAGCGTCTGATGGAGGGTGAACATGTTGAGCGATGGAGAATGGAAGGCCTTTCACCTGTTCTGAATTGGTTGGCGGGAATCGGGCGCGTGTCCGGTCATGCCGGACAGTTGATCGTGGAAAGTTTTCCCATCGCCGTCATCCTGACCCCTGGCATCAGGGCTGTCTATACCTGTAGAACGGGCCATCAGTCTCCAATTGACAAAAATGTTAGTTGGAGAGTCCCTGATACAAATGGCCGTTGTTGACAGAAATTTTGAACGGAAAAAGTGAACCTTGAGGCAATGGGATATGGCGACGGACTGAATCTTTGAGCTATGCTGGCGCCATGTATCCATGGGTATATTGGGTTAGACCGGAAAGGCAGCCCGATGTAGCCTGCCGTGATGCGTGCCCTCGCCTGTCCACGCTGTCGCGCTTCATGGCGCAAGGGGATGCGGGGTGCAGATACCCGGAAGGTATCGTTGCTTGGTGAGTTGTCAGGAGGGAGGAAACGCATGACCAGATGGGCGACCCACTACTCCTATCCAATGAGAGATTATTACGGACGGACATGGTGCCTGGGGGCATGGTTCCTGACGATCGTGATGATGATTCCGGGTTTCTTGAATCTGAGTTCTGCGATGGCGGAAACAGGGGGAGGGAATTTAAAGAATCAGACCTCCACGGTGCTGCGTCTGAGTTTGGATGATGCGCTTGCCCTGTTTCTTCGCCAAAATCTGGATCTCCTTAAAACCAAATATGGCATTGATGCTGCGAAGGCTCAAAAAATCACCGCCGGTCTGTTTCCAAACCCCGAACTCTCCATCAATACCCTTACCGCCTACACCCAGGATTGTAATCTGAGTAAGTGCGGCGGGATTATGCCCGTTATCAGCCAATTGTTTCTGGTGGCCGGTAAACGCGGGTTCCGTATTGAAAGTGCGGAGTTCGGCACGCAATCGGCGGAAGCCGCTTTTGAAGACACCCTTCGACAACTCAGTTTTACCGTGAAGGATGCCTACTATCGGGTGCAAGTGGGGCGTCGCCTTCTGGCGGATGATGAGCAGAGGTCTAGGCGGATCCAGGGTGCCATCGAGAAACTCCTTGGTGCACCGACAACCAAACAAGATTCGGAAGATTTAATCCGCCTCCAAATTCAAGCGATTGAAACGCAGGGGGATATCATCCGGGATATTCAACAGATTGATTCGGACAGATCCGATCTCCTCCTGCTCTTGACCCTCTCACCGGAAACTGAACTAGAATTGACGACGGAGCTGACCTTCCAGCCGGTCGCCCCCGATATTGCGGCCTTGAAGAAGGGCGTGGAAGAGGCCAGGCCGGATCTTCGCGCTAAGCGTCTGCTGTTGGCCAAACGCCGCTCAGAATCGAAGCTCGCGATAGCCAACCAATATCCGGACGTGACGGTCGACCTCGGGTACAATGTCCAGGGACCTCAAGGGCCTGACAACCAGCAACAATGGACCATCAATTTGGGCATGCCTATTCCCGTGTTCGACAGAAATCAGGGAGGCATCAAGGAAGCCGCTACCAACGTTCATATTGCAGAAGCCGACCTGCGCAAGACCCTCAATGAAGTTCATCACCAAATAAACACGGTCTATCGCCATTTAGGCCAAAGTCGTCTGCTGGTCGAAACCTATCGGGGGGTTGCCTTCGAGGCCACCCAGGCACTGTTCGATAGGGTGGAGAATGACTTTCATTCGGGAATGACCACCATCCTGCATTTGCTCGATGCCTTTCAAACCAAAATAAATATTGACAAGGCTTACATCAACGCACTCTACGAATATCAACGCGATATCCTGCTTCTCGAGAGTGCCGCCGGTCAGCCAATCAGCTAACCTTCACGGCCTATGATTGATTCCCAAGATTTTATTGGCTTTTCCCCACGCTTTTCCGTCCAGGCAAGGCCAATGACGATTCGATTATTCGTGAAAGGATGCATCATCATGGGCTTTCTTGGCTTGCTGGAAATGGGGAGCGTTGGAAGCACCATGGCGGGAGATCAGGACAACAGGCCGACAAGAGAACAGTACGCGGTCCAACGTCTCAGTCTGGATGAGGCCCTTGCCTTGTTTCTCCGTCAAAGTCTGGATCTCTTGACAACCAAATATGGCATCGAGACCGCCGAAGCCAAAAGAATTACAGCCGGGCTCTTCCCGAATCCTGAATTCTTTATCAAAACTCTGAGTTCCTACACACAAAATTGCCAACTCTCTGACTGTGGAGCGATTAACTCCGTTCTGAGCCAACTCTTTGTTGTGGCCGGCAAACGCGGATTCCGTATTGAAAGTGCGGAGTTCGCCACGCAATCCGCCGAAGCCGGCTTTGAAGACTCGCTTCGACAACTCGGTTTTGCCGTGAAAGATGCGTATTACCGTGTTCAGGTGGCGCGTCGCCATCTGGCTTTCGATACAGAGACACGCGATCGTCTTTCTGGTGTGGTGAAAAAAATGATGGAGAAGTCGCAAAGGATCGGCAGTGACAAAGACCTTCTCCGTCTCAAAATTCAACTGGTGGATGCACAGAAGGCGATGATCCGTGATATTCAACAAATCGATTCCGACACCGCCGACCTCCTCCTGCTCTTGGCCCTCCCCCCGGAAACGGAATTAGAACTGACGACGGACCTGACCTTCATGCCGATCGCCCCCGATATCACTACATTAAAAGCCCGGGTAGAAGTTACGCGACCGGACGTTCGGGCCAAGCGTCTCCTGTATGCGAAGCGTCGCGCCGAATTGAAACTCGCTTTAGCGATCCGGTATCCGGATGTAACGGTGGATCTCGGGTTCATGGTTCAGGGATCCAAAGGGCCTGACAACCAACAGCAATGGACCTTCAACGTGGGCATGCCCCTTCCCGTGTTCGACCGAAATCAGGGGGGCATACAGGAAGCCGCTACGGTCGTTCACATAGCTGAGACCGACCTACGTCAGACTCTCAATGAGGCGCAAGCTCAAGTCGATTTGGCCTATCGTCATCTGGTGCAAAGTCGCCGATTAGTGGAAGCGTATCGAGCCAAGGCATTGAATGCCGCTGAATCCCTGTTTGATAGAGTGAAGGAATCCTACGAATCCGGGGACATCGGGATTTTGTTCTTCCTTGATGCCCACAAGACCAGAAACGATATTCAAGAGGCTTACCTGGATGCCCTCTACAATTATCAGCGTCATCTCCTTCTTCTCGAGAGTGCGGCAGGACAAGTCATGAGCTGAGTATGGTGTGACCGACATTCACGTCTCCTTGACTTTTCCGCAGGCTTTGCTGAAACTCTGCCATGTCTTTTTACCTGTCACGGGCTGTTTTGTGAGCTACTAGCCAGGAGCCCTTCCTTTCTCAGGCGTATGACTCGCATTATTGCCATCACCAATCAAAAAGGCGGGAGCGGGAAAACGACAACCGCCGTGAATCTTGCCGCGACACTGGGCGAACTCAAGCGTCGAGTGTTGCTGGTAGACCTCGATCCTCAGGCCTCAGCTTCGAACTGGTATGGGATGACCGATGAGGGAAAAGGGCTCTTCGAGGCCTTTACGGAATCCAGAAATCTCAAGGATCTCATCCATCAGACCGGTGTGCCCATGGTTGAGATGATCCCTTCCTCCTCCTGGCTGGTGGGGGTGGATAAGGCGTTGGCCGGGGAGGTCGGGGCAGAGATGATTCTGACCCGTCACCTCGCTCACCTGTCTGATCAATGGGATTATATTCTTTTCGATTGTTCGCCCACGCTTGGCATTGTCACCATCAATGCGTTGGTCGCCGCCAAAGAAATGCTCATTCCCGTAGAGGCCCATGTGATGGCCTTGCGCGGATTGGCTCATCTGCTTCAAACGGTGGAGACGATCCGTGTCAGACTGAACCCGGATTTAGGGATTTCCGGAATATTGGCCTGTCGGGTCGATGCTCGCACACGGCATGCCTTGGAAGTGGTTGCCCAACTCCGGAAGCGTTTTGGCAAGCAGGTGTTTCAGGTCGTCGTAAGGGAAAGTATTCGTTTGGCGGAATGTCCATCATTCAGGAAACCCGTGATACTGTATGATCCACAAGGGAATGGCGCCAAAGACTATCGGGCCTTGGCAAAAGAAGTGAAAAAACAGGAAAAGCGATCAGGAGCGAAGGGGTAAGCATCTTCTCTGTTTCACAAAGGAGGCGTGGTTTATGATGAAGCGAAGCACCATCGGGACCAATCCACTGGATGAGATCATTTCGAATCCACTAGGGGCTGCGATACCTGACCAACATACAGGTTCAGGATCTTCAGCGCTTCAAGAAGGGGGGAAGCAGAAAAACGGAAACAGGCCCGCCGGACCGCACTCTGTGGCGGATCACCTATATGATGACCAAAAACAGAGGACACAGCTTCATGCGGTTTCACAGAAAAATGGGTCTCAACGGAAATCCAGGAATTCCCAAGAGGGTCCTGTACCGGCAGCTCACGTAACCAGTGAGGGGCTTCCGGCGACCGGTCCATTATCGGAACGTCTTGTCGAACTTGAAGAAGAAAATCTTTGTCTGAAGTGGGCATTGGGGATCATCCTTACACCTCTTGTGCTGTTAGCCTTATTGGGGTAGGCCCGATTCGATCGAATTGTACTTCTCTCCCGGAGACAAGGGGAGGGAGTCTTCATGGTCTCCCTCGAGAAAAAATTCACCGAACCTGTTTGAAATGGCATTGACATACAGGGTTCAGGTCATGGGCAGGTTGATTAAACAGCAACGCCCCCATAATTTTATGCATGCTCCTTTGAACGGTATCCACGTCCCATTGATTTGGGGCTTCAAAGATTTTTGTCAAGAACAATCAGCATTGGAAGGGCCTCCCAGTGCAGATACATTGTTTTCGACTCCAAGAAAAGGGCTTGCTTCAACTCACCGAGGAAAGACCTAAGGCATCATGGCTTGGTGATGGAATCGTCCGTTTATTGGACATTGATACTCCCGATTGTACCAGGCTGTCTGAAGTGCTTAGCCCCTTGAATCTGGATGCCGCTTTGCTGGACAAGGTCGAGTCCCAAGCCGGGGGTGTCTGTGTTGAAACCTTCTCTCACGCCTTGTTTCTTAGGTCTGTTGAAAAAAGCCGCCAGCGGCGTTCTCGCCATTTTCCCGTGCTCACGTACTCAGCGTACGTTCCGCGCGTACAAACAGCTGCGGCCTTGCTGGACGGACCCTTCGGGAAGACTCAGGGCATGCTTTTTTGAACCGACCCGGAGCCTTTGATGAGTTATCTCATCCTGCGCAAATTTGCCTTTGAACATCCTTATTATTCAACACTCCCTTCTTCGATTCCCACGCCCGGCCTTACATGATTTTAAGGATCCCTATATTACCGCGATCTGTGTGAGAGAAACCCTTATTGTCCTTCATCATGAACTCTATTTGCCCCCGGACCAAATTCTCGCGAGGATTGATCGGTTCGGCGGGATCGGAACCAGCACCATCACGGACCTGCTTCTCCATCTTCTGTTATTGGGCATTAATCGTGATATCGAATTGTATCAGCAAACTCGACAAATGATTGCCGAATTGTCAAATGACTTTGACCAGTGTCTCAACACCGATGTCCTCAATGATATTCAGAATCTGACCAATCACGTGAGCCGTCTCCAATCAACGACCGAAGATCGTCTTATTCTTATGGGAAGCCTACTCACGTTGAAATCTTCTTTATTGGATTTGCATGAAGTACGATTGTATTTTAAAGAAGCCATGAACGAATTAAACCAGATGCAGCGTTGGCTGGAACGTTTGGAGGGTCGGCTCAACGGATTATCTCAACACTACAATTTGTCCCTCCAGAATAGCACGAACAACCGGCTTTGAATCCTGACGGTGATTTCGGCCATCTTTATGCCACTGACACTTATTGCCGGCATTTACGGCATGAATTTCCCCAATATGCCGGAACTTCAGATGCCCTACGGATATTTTATCCTTCTTGGTCTCATGGCCGTGCTTGGCAGAGGATTGGGAATATTTTTCTATGTACGGGGCTGGTTTGATTAAAGGCCTCTTTCGAGTTGTTTTGAACTCCTGAAAAAATCGTCGGGAGCCTTTTATGCCTCCCGCCAGGAAAAGGCCTCACCTGACGAGTTCTTTGTGAAATTTCACCGATACAGCTATTTCAGGTCATCCGCCGTTTGGTCAAGCAAAGATTCCCACCTCATGGAATAGAGGTTCGTCCGAAGCGTACCCATTCCTCATCGGCAAATCTATTTGTCAGGGGATGAGTCCTCGCCAGGTTTCTTCGCCGGTTCTTCTTTGGATTGCGGGCTGTCCTCAAGAATCGAGGCGAACTCATCCCAGGAAATGGCGCCATCCTGATCCTTGTCGAGTGCCTTTAAGACGCCTTCCACCCATAGTTTTCGGGTTAGAAAATTTCCTACATGAGCATCGGCAAGGAGTTGCTCCAACGCGGATGATCCGATTTTTAAATCCTGGCCGTCAATGGAATCGTAATGGTCGAAGCCTTTACGAAAGTCACCGTCAAATTGCTTTTTGACCAGCTGACGAATTTTTTTGGTCAACTCCTCCTCTTCGTCTCCCACTCCATCTCCTTTCTATTGATTGCAGGGTTTGGCTCCCGCATCAGCCAGGTGCGGGGTCTTTCGAAAATCGAACATAAACCCATCAGGACTTTTCAGTCGGAGGTGATCCCCACGGAAGGCATAGTCAAGGCGAATACGTTCACCTCCTGTCGATTCGGTCAAGAGGAGGGCGTGGCCCTGAATGAGATAGGTTCCCGAATGGCAAACCCCTTCCGGTTCGCGCCATGTGAATTTCCCATCCTGGCCCAGGACCAACATGGCATGCCGGCCTGCGTCGGGGGCCGGCACCCCGGAAAAAAATGGAGAAGGATGGGTAATCCCCGTGCTTCCCCATGACCCGGTCAATAGGCGGTCTTGAGAGGTGCAGGCCAACACCCCGACCGCACAGTATACGGTCAACGTCAACCAGTTTCGGCCCAAGGACAGCTGTCCTCGTCGATAGGGATTCATCATTCATTCTCTGAGCGGGTGTACATGCGTATCTCCGGATTCAATTATTTCCTTGAGAAAAAACGGGTCCAGAGCGGGGTGAGAAACCAGAAGGCAATCGCACCATTGACGCTGTTGAATGAGATGAGGATAGAACCCATTGCGAAAAGTGGTGCGGGGTACATGGCCAGGAAGTTGGGATGCGTCCATAACTTGGGAGCACCATCCAAATGCCAATCACGTTTGGTGGCCACATACCGGTGGAGCAACAGTAAGGAAAAGCTGGCCAGACCCAGCGTTGCGGAGAAAAGGACGACCGCAACGGAATCTTCTTCGTAATGTCCGAGCAACGAGGCCGCATACGGGATAAGGGATATAAACATCAGATGAACAAAGTTCAACCAGAAGGTCTTTTCATCGCATTTTTGGAGATGCTTGAGAATCCAAAAATTCCTCATCCAAAGAAACGCCGCCATGTAAAAACTGAGTATCCAGGCCGCAAAATTCGGGATCTGTTTCTGTAGGTCGGTGAGCAGTTGCCCTGTGGTCAGCCCCGGGGTTTCGGGAACCTTCAGATCCAACATCAGAAGGGTGATCACAATTGCATATACACCGTCTGTGAGGGCATTGAGCCGTTCCAGTGAGGTGAGGTGACCTAAAAATATCCCTCTACTCCAATTCCTCATACGCCTGTATTGTCCATGAATATGAATCGACGCTCACACCTCTTGAGCCTCGAGCCATCAAGAGTATGAGGGATGTATTGTGGGACGGTGAAGTAGCTGCCCGGCATGACAAAACCAAAAGATTCGGACGGTGGTTGGAAAAGTTTAACCCATAGGAGACTGCGAGGGCTACTCAGATCGTTCCCTGATTGTCCGGCACTCCCGAAAATGATCGGAAGAGACAGGTAGGAACTGCATGGAAATCACATAAGACGGAGTAGCATTAAGGGATCAAGCCCGAAGTCATATCGCCTTGGCCGCCGGTCAGTGGGTCGACAGCACGCATGCGGCCCAATCCGTGGAGGAGGGGTATCGGGACGGTCGGAGAACCCCTGATTGTCATTGCGTAAGCTTTGTGGTGAGACCGGATGCGTCGAACCTGACAGTTGAAATCCTCAAAAACACGAACATGCCCTTTTACAGAATGATCTACCACACTTTTTCATAACAGGGTAGTGA
Source organism: Nitrospirales bacterium (assembly GCA_021604105.1). Taxonomy (GTDB): domain Bacteria; phylum Nitrospirota; class Nitrospiria; order Nitrospirales; family UBA8639; genus Nitrospira_E. The sequence continues at coordinate 36,378 of BQIW01000036.1, forward strand.
GGCAATGGTTTCTAATGAGGAGGAGGGCTGGTCGGTGATTTTCGACAGAGGGTCTGTTGAAAAAAGCCGCCAGCGGCGTTCTCGCCATTTTTCCGTGCTCACGTACTACGCATACGCTCCGCGCGTCAAAACGGCTGCGGCCTTGCTGGACGGACCCTTCGGGAAGACTCAGGGCGTGCTTTTTTGAACGGACCCGGAGCCATTGATGAGTAAACTCATCCTGGGCAAATTTGCCCTTGAAGATCTTTACTATTTAACACTCCCACAGAAGGTCTTTCACGTGTAAAACCGTGGTGCATACCTTCCCCTTCCATCGGATTTGGATCCCTCCGGTTTTTATCCGATCCCAATCCCGACCTGATTCAAGATGGAATGGCGTTCTCCGTTTGAACACATCCACCGATAGCCGGCAGGTGGCCAACATGCAATTCTAGAGGAAAGCGATTTCCATCACTTCCATGGTCGCTTAGATCATTCCTCCCATGAATCGGCAATATGACCATCATTTACCCGAGGATTCGGACATGGACGCATCGCCGCCATTTCTGTGAAACGGATAGACGCTCTTCCAATCCTTTTTCATGTCCACTACCGTCCACCCTTTATCTTTGGCCTCGTCAAGTGCTTTATCCAGATGGCCGATGGATGATTTGCGGTCGTATGCCCATTCACGTTCAGCGTCCGTGTGGTGGATGAGCGCCATGAGGCGTGCACCGTTCCCGCTTGCCGTCCACTGAAGCATTTGAAGGTCGCCGTCTGAGTTGCCGAAGGCAAGAATGGGCTTCCGCCCGATGTGAGTATGAATGCCGATCGGTTTGCCGTCCTTGTCGTCAATGAAATTGATTTCAGGAAGTTTCACGAGCACCGGATCTCCATCTTGCAACGCGTATCTCAGTTTGCCGCTGCTGCCGACGACCTGCTCGGGTGGGATTCCATACACCTGCTCCGTCCACGGACGCATAAACTCGATGCCGCCGCCGGAAACGATGAACGTTTTAAACCCCTTCGTCCGAAGATACGCCAGCAGTTCCAACATGGGCTGATAGACCATTTCAGTCAGCAGACGTTCGGTTCCGGGATGCTTTGCGGTCGCAATCCAGTCTTTCACGGTTGTCTCAAACTCATCCGTCGTCATACCGGCGTGGGTGGCCATGATGATCTTCAGAATAGCATGTTTACCGCCTGCAAGGGCGCCGCGAACATCTCCTTTAAGCAGGGAGGCAAACGGCTCCGTGGTTTTCCATTCGGGATGCTGTGGTGCAAGTGACTTGACGCGGTCGAGCGCAAAGAACAATTGGAAGTACATGGGCTGTTCCGCCCAAAGCGTGCCATCGTTGTCAAATACTGCAATGCGTGCCGCCTCAGGGACAAAGTCGGGGCCTGGTGTGATGACACGTTCGACAAAGTCCACGACGGCCTTTTTGTTCTTGCCGTCATTCCAGGATGGAAGCACGTCTGCGGCATAGACTAGGGGTGCGGTGAATATCGAGATGCAAAAAAACCAGGAGGCAACGACAGTCTGCCTTTTAATCGTTTTCATTGGGGGTTTCCTTTCCCTGATTGATGTTTTGTCGAGAAGACCGTTTCCTGATCAGGTTCACATACGAAACTGAAGGCCTGCAAGGCACTTATCCCAACGGCCGTCAAACCGGTCTTTGTATTATTCATGGTAGGCTTTGGGCGTATGATGGGGGTATGGATGGCTCCGGTGGAGAAGGGCATGAGTCAGGGTTTTTCCGGATTTGTTGTGTTCACCTGATTCCTCTCCCCGATCGCTTTGTGCCATGTACCGAAGGCCGCTGGCGTGTACCCTTTTTGCCCAAGAAACTTCAGGAACTCCGCCGTGGTGTTAGGCACAATCCTGCGTAATCACATGGCTCGCACGTAATCCTATTGCCATTGTCAGAGGCATAAGTGGCATAGACCCCGTCCGCTACTTCACTCGGGCCATCCATATGGACTTGTTCGTGGCGTGTTTGTTCAACTGGCGATCAATGGTTTTTCTTGATTATTGTAAGGAGCGAACCGTGCGAAATCCAAGGTGATTGGTTCCGGTGCTGATTTCACCCTTGCCACGTGTGCCGACCATGTAACGGGAGCAGTATTGATCCGTACAGAGAAATGATCCGCCTCGGAGTACGCGCTTTTTTTCGCCTGGCTCGCTGGGATCGAACGGGGAGTCCGGCCCTTGGGGATTGCGGGCGACTCCACCTGCTGCTGCGAGTCGGGCGTAATAATCGGGCCGATACCAGTCACTCGTCCATTCCCACACGTTTCCGGCCACGTCATACAGTCCGTACCCGTTCGGAGGAAAATTTGCCACCGGCCCGATGCCCATATATTGATCGTCACCGGTATCTTGATCCGGAAAATGACCCTGAAAGCTATTGGCCATCCATTTGCCGTCCTTCAGAAATTCATCGCCCCAAGGATAGACCTTCCCGCTTAATCCTCCGCGTGCCGCGAATTCCCATTCCGCCTCAGTTGGAAGCCGATTGCCGGCCCACTTCGCATAGGCCTCCGCGTCCTCATACGCGATGTGCACAACAGGATATTCTTCGCGACCATTGAGGTCGCTGTTTGGACCAAGAGGGTGACGCCAGTTGGCACCCTTGATGTAGCTCCACCATCGAAAATGAGTATCAAGCGGCACGGCATGGTCCGGTGGAGAAAATACGACGGACCCGGCAACCAGGTTTTCCGGGGGGGCGCCTGGAAAATCCTCCGCGCGTGGTGTGCGCTCTGCGACCGTGACATAGGCGGTGGCGTCGACGAACCGTTTGAACTGCGAATTGGTGACCTCTGTTTTATCCATCCAGAATCCATCGACGTAAACACGATGAATCGGGCGGGAATCTCGCGTCGCTTGCATGCCGACATCGTTCATTTCCTCATCGGATAAATCGGCTGCCCCCATGGAAAACTCACCACCGGGAATCCATACCATGCCATCAGGCGCAGGATCGGTTGGACGCGATGAGCCTACGGCATTAGCTGAAGCATTGGCGGATGAGACGGACTGGCCCACAGGCATGGTTGGTTGCGCATTCGTTACTGACAGAGCTCGGCCGGACTTCGCAGCAGAAATACCCATATCGCAGGTCATGCCGACCTGTGGGTCCGGCACAGAGGACTGGTTTGGTGCCGTGCTATACCACCAGGTTCCGATGACCAGGAGCACGACGACTGCCACAGCGCCAATTGGTTTAATCCCATTGTATAGCGAAGGTTTCTCTTGATCTTTCACGGGGCGACCGGCTTTCATGGTGTCTTCACACTATTTGAGAAAGGAATTTTATTTTTGTTGCGGTGAATAGTGGTTCACATCACTCCATCAGTACTTGTGGGTGTGTTTTCCATGGTTCACGCCCACTACAAGATCCGTGTGTGCGATGGGGTTTATTCACTCTAATGTGGTTCGAGCAGGAGAAGGTCAAGGACCTATTTGATCAAACCTTCTTCTTTGAATCTGACCCGTAGCTGTTCACTGATGGCTTCGGCCGTTCGTTTGGCCGTCCCTTCGATTTTAGTCCTGCCTGTCATTTCACCTTCCACTTTTGCCGTTCCCATTACAATCAGGCCGATTGGGTTGGCAGTGGCGGCGAGAACCGCAATGGGGACAATCAGTCCCGGCAGTTTGCCTCCACCGGAATCGAGCTTTCCCGAACCGAGCAAGCGTGGCCCGGTGGGAGTCATCTGGTACCCTTCCACCGCGGTCCGTAACTCTGCAGCTCCTGATCCGAATCCAAGGCCGAGGCGTTTGATGGTACTGCCTTCTTCGACCCCTTCAAAATAGCCGATAATCATAAGGTCGTTGGGTTTCGGAAGGCTGTGTTCGCTACCCTCCAAGGCCAACACTCCCATATCGTTAATCTCCGTAACCAGTTCCTTGGCCACCAACACGCCGAGTTTTCGACCAATCTCATATTCCTCCGGAGTGGGCGGCTTGCTGGGTTCGGCATATTTTTCCGCGGCCGTGGACCAGGATGGAATATCTGCAAGGGTTGCCGCAAAAGGATACACATAGATCCGTTCGGGCTTCGCGAGTTTTTCGGTGGTCATATTTCGATGACGTTCGGTTACCTTGGTCGAAGCGCATCCGGAGGCCAACCAGAGGACTAACACCGAGACGACAATACGTGTTAACAATGGCATAATAAACCTCCTTAATGACGAAGACGTAACATTCGTACATAACGAATGCCTGGATCGCCCCGATGGTTACGATTGAAAAACCATGCGAATTGGTATTGCCCGCCGGGGCCTGAAATCGTTCCGGATGCGATTCGTCATGATGCCGGACCTTTTCATCGTCTGTCTCGGCCACGCGCGTTCTATTCCGAACACATCCATTCCATCTTCTTGCGCAAGGGAACGGAGAAGAAAAGAGAACCATGATTCTCTTCCCTGCAGTGAATCCGTTTCCGGAATGGGAGCAGGGAGGTCAGTCAAAGGACTTCCTGTATTCCGCTATTCCATCCGCAGGTCACCTGGTCGGTATCACGCATCGTACCCGATGGATGTGTGTTCGGCTTCTATTCGTGCCATTTGGACCGTTGGGATCACAATTACCGGATCCACTTCTGTTCTTTGAATTTTCCCTCAAGGTGTTCGGCGATCGCATCTGCCGTCCGTTTCCCCGCGCCCTCGATCGTATCATTTCCCGACATCTCTCCATACACCTTCGCGCTCCCGCCGACAATCAATCCGATTGGATTAGCGGTGGCCGCCAGGACGACAATAGGTAAAGCGACTCCCGGCATTTTATTTCCGGCGGAATCCAATTTCCCGGCTCCGAGTTGCCTGGGGCCATTGCTCGTCCATTGGTACCCTTCGACGGCCGTGGTGATTTCAGCTGACCCTGACCCAAAACCCAGGGCCATACGTTTGAGGGTACTGCCTTCTTCGAATGTGCCAAAATACCCCACAATCAAGAGGTCATTGACTCGTGGAACGGTCTGTGCGTTGGCCACCAGGGACGAGAGTCCCATTTGTTGAATGTTCGAGACTAATTCTTCCGCGACAGTCGCTCCCAGTTTTCGCCCAGCCTCGATTTGCTCGGGCGAGGGCGGTGCACCGGGCGCGGCATGCTGTTTGGCTGCCGCGGACCAGGCCGGGAGATCCGAATGGGTGACCGCAAAGGGATACACATAAATGCGCTCAGGCTTGGGAATTTTCTCTTTGCCATACATCGGGTGAGATTCGGTGATCTTGGTAGAGGAGCACCCTGCCACCGCAGTAATGGCAAAAACACCTAGGACGATACCTGTGAAGGATTTCATGACAGCACTCCATTCTATTGGGTGTATTGTGGATGGGTTCAATTCCCTGTCCTGTGGTTTTCCATGCAGGCTATTCTGTCAGGAAGAACGATTTTCAATGGGTGGCTATGACTGCCAACACGTCGTGGAACATCCTATCTTGAACATCGCTCGCGCTATTGTAGGTCAAACAATATTGAAAATCGAGGACACACCCCCGGCTTTTGGTTGAGCATATTTTCTGAGATCATTTTGGTGATTGAGAATATGCATAATCAGTTGATCCATACCAATAGGGGGACTTCGCGGCGGTTATGATAGGGGTGGCCCGATCAATGACTGCCGTTCGGTTGTTACCGAGTTGGGTCTGTTGAAAAAAGCCACCAGCGGCGTTCTCGCCATTTTCCCGTGCTCACGTACTCAGCGTACGCTCCGCGCGTCAAAACGGCTTTGGCCTTGCTGGACGGACCCTTCGGGAAGACTTGTATGGTGTTTTACTACTCATTCTTGAGAAGCTACAAGGAGCCGGGGTGGAGGGACATCGGCTAGCATCTGCCGCCCTGCGGACAGACTCCCTGAGAACTCTCCCACCCACACCCCCAACGTCGA
>BQIW01000037.1 GCA_021604105.1 Nitrospirales bacterium
ACCTTTTAAGGTCGGCACCATGGACACCACAGCCGATTACTATATCAGCGCGTCGGGCAATCATCAGGACGGCTTTCAGGATAACAGCCAGCAGGCACGCGGACGGTTAAATGCCAACTTCGGATTTCAGATCGGTGATCATCAGGAAGTGCGCGCCTATATCCTGGGAGCCGAGGTGTCAGAAGCCCTCCCAGGGTCGATCACCCAAGAACAATTGGATTCCGATCGAAGACAGGCTAATACCTTGGGGGGAATTAACCCGTTCTCCTGCGGGCCAAACGAGGCCTGCAAGTGGGGGCGATACTATAGTTATATCCGGGTCGGGGCCGCCTATCGCAACGAATTCGCCTCCCACCAGTTTTTTGAGATTATCCCCTATTATTCATACCAGTACGTCGATCATCCTATTTTTCAAACAATCGTTCAGGACAATTATAATGTGGGAGGGGAAATACGATACGTCAATTCACATCCTATTTTTGGACATGAAAACAAGTTTCTCATCGGCAATCAGCCACGATACGGAGACACCAATCAACGGCGTTTTGTCAACAATTTAGGCAAACGCGGAATTCAGACCCAAAATCTTACGTTGGAGACGACCAATCTCAGCACCTACCTGGAAGACCAATTCAACGTAACCGACAAATTCCTTGTCATTGCAGGCGGACGTTGGGAATACAGCATCCGGCAGGGCAGGAATCAACTCTACAGTCCCTTTACGGGAGATTTAAATACCAGCGATACCGGCGTACGTCATTTCAATGCGCTTATCCCGAAGATGGGGTTCGTGTACCAAACCACCGGGACGTCGCAAATTTACGGAAACGTCAGCCGTGGGTACGAACCCCCGATCAATGTCGAATTGACCTCATCAATCAACCCCGACGGCACAGTCCCCACGACCCCCTTCATCGACCTGGATGCGCAACGGGCCTGGCAGTTCGAAATCGGCACACGAGGCTCCACGGCGGATAACCGCTATACCTGGGACCTCACCTTCTATAATCTGGAAATGCAAAAGGAAATTCTGACCTTTAATGTCCAGAACCAACCGACCTATCAAAATGCCAAAGGGACGCGACATACAGGCATTGAAGCAGGAGGCAGTATGGTCGTGGCCAACGGATTGCTGGTTCAGGGTCCCAAAAACCAAAGCGACTCGATCTCCGTTCGTACCGCCTATACGTGGTCCTTATTTAAATTCACCGATGACGTGTACGGCGGAGGAGAAAATGGAACTCAAAAGTTCAGGGTGGCCAAGGACGGCAACCGGGTTCCCGGGGCGCCCGAGCACCAGCTTGCCGGGGAGGTACGCTATGACCATCCGGCGGGATTTTTTATCGCGCCGAATTTTGAATGGGTCCTCGCTGGATATTACGTGGACAGCGAAAATACCGCCAAGAACTCGGCCTATTTCCTCGTCAATCTGAAGGTGGGCTATAATTACAATAAGAACCTGTCCATTTTCGCAGAAGGACGAAACCTTTCCGATCAAACCTATGCGGGTGCGGTCGTGGTCAATGATAGTCTGGGCCGGTATTTTAATCCGGGTCAGGGGATCAGCGGGTTTGGTGGAATCGAATGGAAATTTTAACGAGTTCAGGCCGGAGACAATAGTTCATGAAACGGAATATTGAGGTTGTCACACCTAGTTCGTTATTCTAGGTGTGACACTCAATGAGCCAACAATTTAAGGGAAGAGGATTTTTTTAGATTCCCGTTCACCCTATCGGATAACCTTTTCGCCACAACGAACTGGACGTTCAGATTTTTATGAGACTGTCTGCCGCCACACAGAAGAAAGCCCGCATCGAGATCATTCCGATGATCGACACGATGTTCTTTCTCTTGGTGTTCTTTATGATCGCCACACTCTCCATGACCATTCAGCATGGGATGCCAGTCAACTTACCAACTGCCGACTCGGCCACGGATAAAGTTCCCGATCAAATTTCTCTCACGCTGACCCATGAAGGGACGCTCTACTACAACAAAGAACTGATTGAATTACCGGAACTGGAAGTCCGGCTGACAACCCTCGGGCAAACCGATTCGGACCCCTCAGTCGTCATTAACGCCGATGAACAGGTTCCCCATGGCCAGGTCATTAAGGTGATGGACATCATTCGATTGGCCGGAATTCCCAACATGGCAATTGCGACAAAACCTAATTCGGAACCATAAGCGCCCGGACCCCATGAAGCACCCCTCATTGGCCACATTCACCAATCTATACTCTCGATTGGCATCCGGCCTGATCGTGCTGTTGATTGGATTACATGTGGTGCTGTTGGGCGCGGGGGCATTCTGTGCTCCAAGTTCCCTGGACCCCAATCCTACGCATCATTCCCATCCGGCCGAATCCCTTTCCCTTCTTTGCTCATGGGCCTGTCATGTCGCCCAAATTGCCTCAGGCGCCGGTTCGATTACACAATGGGCGGCTCCGTTTCTTCCCCTCCTGCTCTGGTCTCTGAAACCCACATTTACCTTTTCCCAATCCTCTCCAGTCCACATCTTCTCTCCTCGCGGCCCACCCGTTCGTTTTCTGGTTCATGGATAGATTGGGACCCAACCAGTCCATCCCAGAACACACATTTCAAGAGCAGCGTGTCATCGTGAGCAGCATGGTTGATGATTGAACCATCTCCATCTTCCATTGATTTGATGGAAAACGCTCCAGAAGAAATCACGCTCAAGCCCAATTGTAACCATTTCGTTCCGGACGCCTCTGGCAAGAACCGGAGACAAACACATGACGTTAATCATTTGACACAGCATACATGCTGCGGAAGGAGACCCCATGGACAAACAACTCTTGCGTGTCGGTGAAGCTGCTCAAACCTTAAATGTCAGCCGATGGACCATCTACCGGTGGGTTGAAGAGGATCGCCTCAAGGCGACAAAAATTGGAAAGGGCAGCTTACGCATTTTTCGGGATTCCATCGATACATTGATTCAACAAAATCGAAAAGACCATTGGGAATTCGCCATTACGGAATGTCAATGAACCTGGAGGAAAATGTTGCATTGATGAGTAGCCGTCCGTAGACACCCTACACATGAAGAGCTAGCCTGACGGAAGAGATTATCGATATTTATGCTGACACAACCAACGATGAGGAAGGCCACTCCCAGACAATCATTTGCCGTTCTCATGCTCAGCATGTGCTTCCTGCTCATGACTGGGGGCCTTGCCTATACGGCTCCGGTCCACATCCATCACGGTCATCATGATCAGCACACCCATGGGAACAGTTGGTGTAGCTGGACATGTCAAGCCGGGCAAGGGCTTCAGGCCCTGTCAGCTGACATCCCCCGGTCCTTTTCTCTGTTGGGCCTTCTTCCGCTCTTCAAGCCGACTGCACCGGATCTCATCCGCCATCACCATAGCCCTTCTCGTGCTCCTCCCCGTTTTCTCTCCGTCTAGATTTGTCGTCTGATCCATAACAGTTCCTCTTTGGTGAAAGAGGAATTTAGAGGTTCTCTCATAGTCTCAATCCAGTTGCGTGCCTTGAACAGACGCAGACACACGCGCATTTCTTCTCCGCATTCTTTAGTGAATAGGCAATGGAGGTACTGTCACATGTGGTATGATTCCTTGAAAACTTCCCGACCATCCTTCCGTTTCATGCTGTTGAACGTCCTTCTCATGATCCATCCAGGACACGGGTTCGCGCAGGATCAGGATATACTTCCTCTTCGACTTGATTCACGCCCCTTCAGCCCGGCGCTCTGTCAAAGCCACGGCCATGACAAATCCATCAGGATTCAGGTGGCAAAATATCGGGATCTCGTCATTCGCCGAGTTCCCGGACAATTTGTACCGTCTGAATCGGGGCAAGCCAGAATCAAACAGTATGTCCATTTCATCAGATTGCAGGATTTAACCGACGGAAACGTCACACAAGGCGCGATTGCCTTTGATCGGAATTATGCTGTGATCTTTACGGCAGACCACCCCGAAGGTGTAGCACGGAGCAAATTTATGGACTCACTCCCTGAACCCCAACACCGAATGGGAAACGCTGCCCTGAATACGTTTTTGCACCTTCGTCAGGTCTTTTACGCGGCCATCGATTCCTGCCGTTCGTATCCACCCTTTGTCGTGTACGGTACGGACGAGGAAATTGACCGGATTGAAGCTGCCAGACGGACATTCGCCAAACGGGTCCATCAATTCAACAGTGATCCCTCCGCAACGTCTGCATTCACGTGGCACGAAACCGGGATGGCCGGTGGATTTGTCGATCCCGATGCGGGAATGGGCACAAACGTCAGCTACCAGGCGATGAATCCACTCAATTTTTATATGCCTTCGCAATATCCCTAACCCAACAAATACGAAAAACGAGGGCTCTATGCCATACGCACCTTCTCGATGTAGCAACAGCCAGTATCCAGCTGTAGACGGACTGTCAAGGCCATCGTATGCTGGAGCCACCATGTAATCGTTCTGAATGTGGCGTGTCACAAGGTATCGATTGCGTCAATCCGACAAGAAATCACCGAAGAGAGGATAAAGAAACATGCAGAAAATGAGTCTCGCGATTCTGACCCTGGTAATTCTCGTCTGTTCCTCTCCCACCATGCCCAATGCGGCCCAGTCCGGCCCCATGCCGAAAGATGGTGAGCTGGCGTTTCCTTCAGAATACCAATCCTTCCCCGTCTTTTTATCCGGGGTCCAAAAACCCGATGCGATCCGCGACCTGTACATCAACCCGATTGGTGCCCAAAACCAACCAGGTCAAGCCTTTGCCAACGGGTCTATTTTGGTAATGGCCATCTACAACGCCAAGAAAAATGCCGAGGGGGCTTTGGAAAAAGGAACAGACGGAAAATTGGTGAAAGCCGATTTGGCCAAGATCTTTGTCATGCAAAAAGGAGCGGAATGGGGAAAAGGCGCTCCGGAAAATGTAAAAAACGGCGATTGGGTTTACGCAGCTTTCAAGGCCAATGGCGAACGGTTGAATGTTGATTATACGACCTGCCGTGGATGCCATTTACCCTTGGGAGAATCCAAAGACTTTGTACACCGGTATGATGAATATTTTGAGAAACGCATGCACGGGGAACATTAACCAATACCATGCATCCTTGCCTGTTTCCAGGAAGAACGGAACAGCGTAGACCATCCAGGGGCGGACCGGCCTCCAACCTTGGACGAGTAGGGTGAAGGTGGTTTGCACACGTGCGGCCTCCTAGACCTTCACCCTACTTCTATGCGCACCCCACTTCTTTCCTCCTCAACTTTGTTCAGCACGGGCAAAGGAATTCAGCCCAGAAAACCCCTACTCCGACATCCGATACCATAGAACCAAAGGATGAAAGACCACAACCCGTTCCCGACCTGCAACGCAACCGTAGACCGCAGCCCGGCCCTATCCACTTCTCTTCATCTCAAACCGGCCGATTGGGCCTCCCAACTTCCTAAGCTTTTCCCTTTCCGGTCTTGAGACTACACAGTCAATTATTCAATGATTGTGTAGTGTTCCCACAACCAGATCTTCTGCCGGCCGGCCCTACCCTGATCACCGACCACTAAGATTTCACCCGACAACGGTGCAGGAGGTGTGGCATCAATCAGTAACCATCCGTAGACTCACGCCGCAAACTTTTCTATTTTGAAGCAAACGAAAGGGGTGAATCATGGCGCCATCGCTTCAATTAAACGGCAACGCAACAAACCACTTCTTCGCCGAACGCCTTCAAACCTGAAATTCGGATTACTCTGGCTATGCACGTTCGTAACACCATTGCACTGATGAACCGGTTGTTTTTCGCCTGTCTGGCGACAGTGGCCACCATGATCCCCGCACTGGCATGGGACACGGCCCCTCGACCCATTTCCCTCCCAAGTCAAGAAGGCCTTCCGTTCAAGCCGATCTCGATGGACATTTATATCGATTTTTACTGTCCGCATTGCCATGACTTCGTCACCACCATTCTTCCCCCGCTGAAAGAACAATTCGGACGTGCTTTAAACATCCAATATATCGGACTTCCGGTGGTTGAAAATGCCTCCACCCTAGCCTTTGAAATCTACGAAGCCGCACGTCTTGAGGGTAAAGGAGAGGAAATGGCGCACCTGCTCTTTGAAACCCTGCAAATCAAGGGCCGGTCGATTCAATCGATCAAGATGAGAGAATCGTTGTATCACACATTAGGACTCGACAGTGATCGAATGCATGAGCATCTCAAGTCCGGGCGAGCCAAAGATCGGGTGGAACAACAGCTAAGGCATGCCTTGAAAATCGGGTTGGATATGACACCGGTTGTGGTGCTTGACAGGAAATATCTGGTCATCGACACCTCGGCCGACAACCTCCGCCTGATTCTTGACGAACTTGTATCTCAAAAAACAAAACACACCCTCTAACGATTTATTCACATTCTCCAGGGACAGAGCCACGGCTCAACACCTCAATATCCCTCAATGATGCCAAAACCCCTTCCTTAATCAAGGCATTGAACTTCATAGGACATCTGAAGGTTTGACCGGATGTTCACCTATCCATCATGAGGGATGCCACCCTACCATGGCTTGTTATGGATCTCCCCTACGGTGGGGAGTTTTTGATACATTATTAATATTTCAATGACCAGAACCTCATGATACACTCGTTCACGATGGCAAAATCCAAACATCAAAAACAAACGATCGTTCCTGAAACAGCAAGAAAGACATCAAAAGCTCCGTCTTCCATGTTCTCAGGGGCGAACGCCCTGCTCAACCTTCTCATCATCATCCTGGCCGGTGCAGGACTGATGTTAACCGCTTACCTGACCTATACGGCCTCGTTCGAGGTTCACCCGGCATTTTGCAGCGAGGGTTCCGGCTGTGACATTGTACAGAGCAGTCGATGGGCCACCTTTCTGGGAATCCCCATGGCTTTGTGGGGTTTCGTGACCTATGTGGTGATTGCGGGGTTGGCGTGGTCCGGTCGTGGCAAATCCGGTAGTGGAACGGTGTTGATTTACGTGGCTATGACCGGATTCGCGGTCAGCGCCTACCTGACCACGGTCTCGGTCGTGGAGATCGAAGCCACCTGTCCATATTGCCTGACTTCATTTGCCATCATCGCGACAATCCTTGGTCTGGCTCTCGCTCGACGGCCTCCCGACTGGACGAAATCCCTGAAAGAGGCAGTCGTGATCGGCCTTCTCATCGTCGGCGGGCTTCATTTGCATTATAGCGGGGTGTTTGACGCCGCCGCCGGCCCGGAAGACCCCAAACTTCAAGCCTTAGCCATCCACCTCAATGAAACCGGTGCCAAGTTTTACGGTGCCTATTGGTGCCCCCGCTGCCAGGAACAAAAAGTCGAATTTCTTTCGTCCGCCAAACGGCTTCCTTATGTGGAATGTAGTTCTGGAGGACGAGGAAGCGCTCTCACCGCTCCCTGCGTCAAGGCTGACATTGAAAGCTACCCCACGTGGATCATCGGGGAACGCCGGTTAACCGGCCTCAAAACCCCGCAGGAATTGGCACGGGCCTCCGGATTCGATTGGCAGGAGTGAATGATCCGGCTTTGTCTTCCCCTCCATCTCATCCGACCTCCGTTTCCGGCCTCCCCTGTACCCACACCTTTCCGACTCCGGAAATCGTCGATTCCACCGCATCAACCCGTTGGAGCAACCTGATCCCGAGACATTTCCAGGATTGTGTGCCCGTGGGATAGCGGTTCCTAATATAGAGGATATTCGTCGAAAGGTTCACGGGCGATGACACGGGAACTCTATCAGGAGGTGGTCATGAAACCGGGATGGATCTATGCTTTCCTGCTTCTGAGTATCGTCCTAAGAGGTTGTGGAGCGGGTAGCCATATGATCACTCCCGAGCAGCTTGCTCGGGTAACCATTGGGATGACAACCCAACAACAGGTACAGAATCACCTTGGAGAACCAAAGAAAAAAATTATTGTTTTCGAAAATGAGAGGGAGTATACAAAGTGGAACTATTTACTCACGACACAGGTTCATGATCTTCAAACCGGTGTCCCACCCATCGGGGTGACGCAAGTTCCGATTACCCGTGCTCACCGCCAAACCACGGAAGTGGGGATTATCTTCGATCAGAACGGCCTCGTCACAGAAATTCGGAAAAGAATGTAGTAGAGCGAGCCATCATCGCTTCTCCCAGTAAGACCACCCTTCAGAACCACGATGAGGGAGAACACGCATATGCGAATTCTCCCCCCTCACCGGAGTCAATAACGAAACGCCAATGATGTTTCTCAGTCTCGACCGCGAAATCCGTGTCTACGCGACTCGCCTTCCCTGAAAAATTTATTTCGATCATCGTCCTGATACCCATGGTGGTCTATGCCTCGATGGTCAAGAACACCTTTGGGGAAGGTCTGCGGATCTGCCACACAGGCAAACCGGCTGCCTTGGGGATTTTGCGTTCCGGCCCCGCATACCCATACTTCATCAAAAAATAATGGCCCGGCTTGCGGGTCGCTGAGATCATTGATCTCCCCCCTGACTCTGAACCCATATGCTCCGTCAATCGTGGGTTTGAACCAGGCATTGTACCGATTGTCGGCTCCGAAGGCCTGCTCGGGTTTGGCCAGTCGATGCTCCTGAATGATCGCGGAACCCACGCTTTCTTCCTTTCGAAACTGGACCTGCGCTTCAATATCCACCACGTCCCCATTACTCACGCTGATAGGCTTCCCGTCTGATGTTCTAGTCACAAAAAAATCAAGGGCGTTGACGACATCCTCAAATGCCGGTTCGATCCTAAACCCGACGGCTAAGGTATAGGGCCCGACTTCTCTGGGCTCATGAGGGTTGGCCATGGCGACCGATTGCACCAACAATCCCACTGCCATCACGACACATATTCCCGAGCCCACTCCATACCATTTACCAACTCGCGTGCACAGCATACCAGCATCCTCCTCTTTGGTGAACGTGAACATGAATACGAGAATTTTCCAGGAACCGGGCAGAAATATATCCTGTGATCGAAAAACTCGCTACCAAAGCATGCTCTTGCCTGCCAATGTTTGCACCATGAATTTTTCACGCGATGTTTTTGAACATCGGAAAGCCACTGACATGGCCTCTCGAAAGCGTGAAAAAGAAGGAAGATATTGAAAAGCTGTTTTCCCGAACCGGGTATGGGTGTGGCACTATTCGAAAGCTTTGAACATGTGTATCAGGAATATTCCCGGCTGTTGCACCGATTAGTAGGGATCGGTAGAACAATCTCACCGGATCGGATACATTTTTCCTTGAAGCTGAGAGATCATTGCACTCTTCCAGCGGAACCCGGAGCGGCGTGATTCATCCCTGCCCTACCCCGCTCCATTTCAGGGTGAAGGCATTTGGACTTGCAACCTCCTTGGCCTTCACCCTGGCCAATGGCAAAGCTAAACTGATCAAGCTACTGACCTTCTTGTCATAGAGGCAATAGATGAGCAAACAGGACACCCCCTGGCAAAAGCCCCAAAACCATAGATGCCTCCGCCTGGCTCTACTGCTCCATTAATCCCCACAAACGCGACTTGCCACTGCCAGTTTTTTAATCTCCCAATGGTAAATTGCTAGGAACCGACTTTGGGACATCATTGCGCAAATCCAGGCTGCCTGTATCGGTAAGAGCCTGTAGGAAAGCGAGCAGGTCGTCTACCTGTTTTTTTCTGAGAGGTTTTGCCTGCAACTCATTTGCGGCCGCAATGTTTGATAGGCGGCCGGGATCGTTCTGCACACCAAAATCAATGTCGTCAAGATCCGGTCGTCCCGGAAGGACAGCTTGGCTGTGGTCATAATTGAGGAGGGATTTTTCTGGGTTCAGGTGATGCTTTACCACCGCTCTAAGGGTGTTAAAGGCTCCGTCATGGCCCCATGGCCCGGTCAACGCCACATTTCGAAGGGAAGGCGTTCGAAACCGATACCGATCATTGACGTCGCCTGTCACCCTTTCACGCCCAAAATCCTCATGGCCATCGAATCCATCGCCTTTCCCTGGTCCAATCTGTGGCATACCAATGGCGTGAAAGCCCTGGTCAGTTTGGAAGACGCCAGAATGGCAAATATGACAACCCTTGTCTTTCCTATAAAAGAGAACCATCCCACGTTTTTGGGCTGGTGTGAGCACTCGATTCTTCCCGCGTAAATATTGATCAAAAGGGCTGTTATCGGCTCGCCAGGCTTTGGCCTCAAAAGCGGCAATGGCATTGGCTGCATGCACAAACGTAATGTCTGCAGCTAACGTGATGTCGGGAAACGCACTCTGGAAATGATTGACATAGTCAGGAATGGCCCTCAGGCGTTCGGCCAACTGATCCCACACGCCCCCCGGGCCAGCCAACCGGTTGATTGCGCCGGCATCGGCAATCGGATTCTCGCCTGGTTGCCCTGCCATTTCGGTATTGGAAGTGACGGGAAACATCGCTTGAGCAGCCAGGACGTTGTCTAATCCCAAGGGTAACGTATTGCCCGCAGGACTACGAAATCCCGAGGGTTGGGAGGAATCGACCTGCACGCGGCCATCCGCAAACATCGTGTCAAACTCTCTGGCTCCGAGGTTGAACAGAGGGGGGGCATTCCGAGGAACCCGTTCAGTCACGGCGTCAGCGCCAACTCCCGTATCCCGAGTCACACCTAACCCCCGACCACCTTCTCCAATAGAAAGGGAGAGTCCGTCTCCGGTATCGGTCAGGGCATGGTGGCAAGTCGCGCAAGAAATATTCCGATTGCCACTGAGAATTTTGTCAAAAAATAATAGTTTTCCCAGCTCCACTTTCGCTGGAAGGGGAGCTCCATTATTAAAAAAATCCGAATCTATAGCCGGCTTTGGCCATCTCTCAGCGTAAGATAGATTCCCGGTAAGAGATGGGATAAGAAATATTCCTGTAAGGAAATACAATCTTGTGATAAGGCGAATGCAAGATGTCTGGTGAGGCCGCCTCATGTGCAAAGCAAGTGATTTCATGAAATGCTCAAACATCATCAGAATGCTCCTCTTGTAAGATTTCTATGAAAACTTGTTTTTTGGGAAAAATAAGAGAGCGAAATTGTTTCAAAACATTTATGAATTCGATTGTAAAAATCCCGTGAATTCACACGAGTCCTCCTTTAGATTTGGGTACACATTCAACAAGGTTCTACATGGACCGGGAGGAGCCTCATGGGATAAAGGGTGGCAAGAGACGCAGGAATTTATTCAGGAGGCCGATCAGCTCACAAAAACAAGCGAGAGAGGCGGTGGCCCGAATTGCCTCCATCCACACCCAACACGACAAAAGTTCACCGTTGTCGCATCAAAAAAAAACCGGCGACCAGGAATTTCCTGGTCGCCATCACTATGCACTTCGTGAATCAGTGCCACTCACACGCGGTCACCAATCTATCACGACAATGGGCTGCCCCTCTTCAGCCGGCGTGGTGAGGTAAGCGGGAACTTGAACCGGCGAGGAAGGCATGGGTCCGCCTACTTGGACTCCATGAATCAGATCATCCGCGGTCTTCCCATAGGTCTTTAATCCTAATCCGGTCGCGACCACTTCGATATTGCATAACAGCGGAGGATTCACAGCAACACGCCCAAGTAATTTACGGACAAGACTTTTTGCTTGTTTGGGATCATCATCACCCGATTCAAGAGTCGGAACACGGTTTTTGGGATGCTTGAGATCTTTGAGGGCATTAAACACGCCGGCGTTCGAGAACAGGATACGGACCGTGCTGTGCGCAGCATCGGGAAGAAATTGACAGGTATGCTTGGCAAATAAGAGCCCGTTCGTCGTCCTGTCAGCATCAAAACTATTGATATGAACAACAACAGTACGACCCTTTGCATCGCTTGCCTGAGCTGAGCCCACAAACGACAGGACACCAATTGTTCCTACGAACACCATTGCCATACAGGATGGCAATCTGCGAATCAATGACATAACGCCTCCTTGAGATGAGTGAAAGAATGAAATAATGTGAGGACTCCAAGGACCGTAAACTTCTCCTGCTTCTCCCGACCCGACTGTGCTCTGGGACGCAACTCGGAACAGCAGTGGTGAGGGAGAATCTATGAGGAAACACGTGACGCAATATGTTCCCCCACGTTGCTACGTCACAGTCCTGGGAAATACCTTTCCAATGTGCTTTGCAACCGACATGCCGTAGGGCATTGTCTGTGGATGAAGAAGAAAAAGGACTGAAATTATTGAGCAGGTGAAAGGGGCTTAACGGTAGGGTTGATTTTTCTTCCTTAAAATTGGGGAATGGGTCTGCAAACGTTTGCAACATAATGAGGCTTTCATACCCAGTGTTATTTGCGGAGTGTAGTAAGGGTTGGCACACATGAGCAGACCAATATTCAACCCATGAATATTGCCAAGAACGGCAACGGAAAATGTGGAATGGTGCCCCGACCGTGTTTTATTTGGCTTCAGGAATCATAAGAAAAAGTGCCATGTCCAGTTCGGCCGCTGACTTCGGCAATGGCCACGTCTCGTGTGCACATCGTCCGATGGCCCCGCCTTGACAGTCATGACAGACATTGAGCCCTTGTAAATGTTTCGTTGGCCACGTAAGAGACTCACTCCATCAAGGTCACGGCTTCTTCTTTGAGCGCCAGACCATACGTTCCCCTCTTATTCATGACCCGCTTCCCATTCTCCAGCGAACCTTTTTAAAGATATCCGCAAAATCATGGAGGGAAGACCATTTCTCCCAGTGGGCACCCTGTAACATCCCAACAACCCTCGGGGTGTTGTATCCATCAGTAAGGTTCTGTAGATCCTTCTCCGGGTAACCGGGTATAACTCATAGGATGGCTGAACCAGTATTGCACTCTTTCAGTTCCAACCGGAGCGGCGTGATTCATTCCTGACCTACCCCGCTCCACGTCAGGGTGAAGGCTGTTGGACTTGCAACCTCCTTGGCCTTCACCCTGTTTATCTTCCTACCGTATTCCGTTCTTCCAGAACATTTCATTGGCAGATCGGGTGAACTTTCCCCAAGGAGAGAGAGGGTTCTATCGGATCGTGAAAAAGGCGCCAGATGAGCGCTCCGATATCCTCCCGGCTCGAGCACTCTGGATTGACCAGTACAGCGGGCAGATTCTCCACACCTATGATCCCAAGCAGTTCACCGCAGGCGATGCATTCGGGCATTGGCTCTTTCCTCTTCACAGTGGAGAAGCCTTCGGTCTTCCCTGCAGGATCGGCGTTATACTCCTCGGATTGGTACCCCCGGTCCTCTTTGTCACCGGTACGATGCGCTGGCAACACCAACGGAGACGGTGAGGCATCTGAATTGGGTTGTCCACCCTTTTCACCGGAAGAATAATGATGGGCCAAGACGTTAAAGACGGCCATCCAAGATTTCACCCCACCATCGGGTTTTTGAAAATACCTTTAAGGCCTAGGCCCTTTCCCCTCTTGTGCGTTTCCCCTCTATTTGATAGAGAAAACTTCTGTTTGTGTAGTCCGCAAAAATCCCCGTGTGATAGATTCGAACCCGCCAATATGACGGAACACTAGCATCGCCAAAAAGACTGCCACCATGAAGGCCTTAACCTGGTTCATTAAAAACCCTGTCGCAGCTAACGTGCTCATGGGACTTATTATTATCTCCGGGCTCGTCGGGCTTTTCGCGGTAGAGAAGGAAGTGTTTCCCCGTTTCAGTCAGCAAAGGATCGATATCAATGCTTTCTATCCGGGCGGCAGTCCTGAAGAGATCGAACAACGGATTTGCATCCCAATAGAAGAGGCCATCCATAATCTACCGGGAATCACCCGTCTAAATACCACAGCCGGGCAAACTGACCGAAAGGAAGCGGTCTGTGCGATTCACGTACAAGCAGCCGAAAACCAGGATCTCCAAACACTTATTGGAGCTATCCAGGCGCGTATCCAGAATATTCCCCACCTTCCGAAGGGGATGGATCGAATAGAGGTGAAAGAGGGGCGGGCTTCCGATGATGATGGAGTGATCTGGGTGGCTCTGTACGGCCAAACCGATTTGATTTCGTTAGTCCGAATCGGAGAGGAGATCAAGGCTGCCCTTTCACGAATTCCAGGAGTCGAGGAAGCTGAAAATTACGGATACATTCCATACGAGTTAGCGATCGAAATTCCTTCGGAACGGTTGCGTCGATCCAAATTAACGCTCAGCGAGATTGCCGATGCCGTGCGACAAAGTTCCCTCAATCTGCCAGGAGGCCTTCTCAAAACCCAAACCGGCGATATTGTATTGCAAACCCAAGGGCAAGCCATCGATAAGGCCACCTTTGGGAGTCGAGTCCTACTTTCCAGCTCACATGGCAACACGGTCCGCCTCCAGGATATCGCAACCATCCGGGACGGTTTGGCTGAGCAAAACTTTTCATGGCACCACAACGGTTTGCCCGCGCAAGGTTGGGCTATCTACGCGAAGCAGGACGAAGTTGCGGTCGCCCGACGAGTCAAAGCCTATGTGACAGAGATGGCCCCACGCCTCCCGGAAGGCCTGAAGCTCATTTACTGGTACGACGATTCTCAAGCGTTCGACGAACGGGTCAGAACCTTGCTTGAAAACGGGCTTTTGGGTTTTCTCCTCATCTTTTTGCTCTTGACCCTCTTCCTGAATCGACAGCTCGCAATCTGGGTGGCAGCCGGGCTCGCCACGGCGTTGCTGAGTGCCTTGGCAGGCATGTGGGTGCTGGGCGTTTCCCTCAACATGCTCAGTCTATTCGGATTTGTGCTCGCATTGGGTATTTTAGTGGATGATACCATCATAGTGAGTGAGAGCATCAACCGGCATCAGAACGCTGCAGCACAGGCGTTCACCGGAACTGAACCCCCAAGACTGAGGAAAAAAATCAGGCGCTCAGCGACCATTGACGGGGTCAAGGAGGTGGCAGGACCCGTCACCTTGGCCGTGGTCACGACCGGCATCGCGTTTCTTCCTGGCCTCTTCCTCCATGGATGGGCTGACGCCTTGCTAGGCCCTATTTGCATGGTCATGGTATTGGCATTAGGGTTTTCACTTGTCGAAGCCCTGTGCATTCTGCCTGCTCATCTGACCGCAGCCGCTCCCATATCAACCCGATGGATGGCAACCCTTCGGCACAGAGTGACTCGTGGGCTGGAGGCGGTCATCCACCATGGATATTTGCCGTTTTTGGATCGATCATGCCGTCAACCCTATCTGATAATCGCGTTCTGCGCTTCAGCAATCATGATCACCGCCGCGCTGGTTTCAGGAGGCCATGTCCGTCTGGCCATCCAGGCCGATGTGCCGAAAGATACGATTACCCTGTATCTCGATGCCCCCGCTGGGGCGCCATTTTCGACCGTACAGAAATTATCCACCCAGATTGAAGAGGCCTACAAGCAATTACGTCATTCACTGGAAACCCGCCAACCACCTGATGAGCCCAGCCCCGTCTCCGGGATTGAGAGCATGATCTTCGATCATTGGTCAGGATTCTGGGTCGAGTTGGCACCGGGTGCCCGACAGCGATTTTCCGTCGAAACTATCGCACGGGAGTGGCGAGAATATATTGGCGATATCGGAAAGGCCAAACTCGACTTTCTGTACAGACAGGGAGACAACTACTACGACCTGGAATGGGCAGTCAGCGCAACAGATTCTGAAATCATGCCCGCTGCGCTGGCCATGCTTACCGAACACCTTTCCAGCCTTCCTGGGGTGTTTGATGTCATGCATTCACACATCAAGGGCAAACCACAACTGAGTTTGGAACTTCGACCTGAAGCCGAGCGACTCGGGGTGCGACTTGAGGACGTGGCCACACAAGTGCGTCAGGCCTATCTGGGGGAAGAGGTACAACGGTTCCAGCGTCAACGTGAACAGGTCAAAGTCGTGGTACGCCTCCCCCTGAACGAGCGACGTGACTTTAATGATTTTCGGCAATTACCGATCCTGTTGCCCACGGGTGACCAGGCCCCCCTGGAAGTCCTGGCCAAATGGCGTTGGCTCCCTCAAACGGAGAGCATCACCAGACAGAACCGACAACAGTTGGTCTGGGTCAGAGCTCGGCTCAATCCGGAACTTGCCGATGCCAACGCCATCTACGCCACAATGCAAACAGGGTTTTTCGAAAACCTCAAGCAGCGTTTTCCCGGGTTGAGTATCAACGTCGGACAGACGCGACAAGACCAGATGGCTGCCTTCGAAACACTTGGACGCAATGCGCTATTTGCCGTCGGAATCATCTATGCCCTTTTAGCCGTCTCATTCCGTTCATTTCGATACCCGGTCCTCATCCTCCTTGCAATCCCCATGGCCTGGGTAGGCGGTGTCCTCGCTCACTTTCTCCTGGGATTACCCCTTTCCATGGAATCATTAGTAGGCATGATTGGCGCGAGCGGAGTCGTCATCAATGATAGTTTGGTCCTGCTCAATTACGTTCAACGACGCAAGCGGAAAGAGACAGCCCTTAGTCCACAAGGTCTTATTTTCAGGGCCTGTGAAGTGCGTTTTCTTCCGATAGTGCTGACGTTTCTGACGACTTTGGTCGGCCTCGTGCCCATGCTGTTTGAGACGAGTGCTCAGGCTCAGTTCCTGGTTCCCATGGCCGTTGCATTAGCTGCAGGACTGTTTGGAGGATTGATCGCCACCTTATTGCTCGTTCCGGCCACGACGCTGATATTAGAAGGTTCCAGGCCCCAAACACACCCCACGACTCTGTCAAGTCATGGGGACACACCCGAATATTCTTAAATGAACGCTCAAGACCCAACCTTGTGGGGATTTTGGGAACTTAAACGTCTACTATGGTAGGAAGACATACGAGAAGAAGTCGAAATTTTTACGTGGTCATTTGTATCTGCCATTAGGGAAACTGACTCAACCCATCGAATATAAAGGATCCAACAGGCTCCTTGCTCAGAATAGTAAATCTCAGAAGGCCGTAGGTTTTCCCGAAGAGTGTTTTTGCGAATTCTCATTCCGGTCTGGAACCCCACAACAACATATTCCAATCTCTTGTGAGGGTAATAGCACATGAGATGGCCAAAGATATGGATTCGCCACTACCGCCTCATGACTGAAACATGCCGACCGCTCATCATGACGATCGGCGTCTGCCTCATCCTGCTGTCAGGATGCCTCTCGACCCCGGAACGTGATGGGGAACTCATCATGAGACATGTGCCCGACCAATGGTCCACGATCACGGACAGAACGGTCGAACGTGTCACGGATGGATGGGTGGACACGTTTCACCTGCCGATATTGACGGATATGGTCCGCGAAGCGTTGAATTTCAACCACGATCTCAAAGCCGCAGCGGCTCGGGTAGAGGTCGCCCGAGCTAATGTACGCATTATGGGGGCTCCTCGCCTTCCTCAAGTGAATTTGATCCCGGACTTCCGCCATGGGCGTTTCGGAACATTCGATAGCGATATTGCCAACGAGGATTACAGTTTCATGGAAGTGGTCTTTAACCTTTCCTGGGAGCTGGACATCTGGGGACGAATTCGTGCAGCGCAGGAAGCGGCCTCATTAGACGCCATAGCCGTGGAAACGGATTTGCAGGGTGCCGCATTATCACTCGCGGCACGAACGGCACAGACCTGGTTTGAATTGCTTGAAGCCGACCTTCAAGAAAAGGTCGCCTCACACTCAGTCACCGATCGCCGTATGCTCGTGGAGTTAGTCCGCGGTCGTTTTAACCGCGGACTCACACCCGGATTAGATCTTGGATTGGCGCTGACGGATCTCGCCAATGCTGAAGCTCAACAGGCCGAGGCACAAAATCAAGTCCAGCTGACCGCCCGCCGGTTGGAAGTTTTGCTTGGCCGTTATCCCGCCGGCGAATTGAATGCCCATTTACCATTACCGACATTACCTGCAACGCTCGCGGCGGGTGTTCCCTCTGAATTGCTCAATCGCCGACCAGACATTGCCGCCGCCATGGAACGTCTGCGTGCAGAAGACCAGCGCTTCATTAGCGCCAACCTCGCGTTGTTGCCGCGCATCACCTTAACGGGGACCGGGGGAATCCGCAGTAATTCTTTGAAGGAACTGACGCAACCTGGTGCCCTCGCCTGGAATGTAGGAGCCGGTCTGCTCCAACCCATCTTTGCCGGAGACCAAATACAGGGTGAGATTGCACGGAACCGTGCCGCTGTCACCGAAGCTATGGAGAATTTTCAACAAACCGCACTGGAGGCATTCCGTGAAGTGGAGCAGGCACTGGCAGCTGAAGAACAACTGTCAACACAGGAACACGCTTTATCGGAGGCGGTGAAACATGCCCAAGCGAACCAACAGATGGCGGTCTATGCCTACCGCCATGGATTTACGACCATTCTCACGCTGCTCGACAGCTTCCGCGGAACCTTAATGGCTCAAAGTGCTCATTTGACCGTCAAGCGACGCCTGCTGACCAACCGCATTGACTTATATCTTGCGCTTGGAGGCACCATATGACGCGAATACTGCTGCCCATCGGCGTGCTATTGATGGGCGTAATCACCGCCTTCCTTGTCCTGACCAATCGCTCCCAACCGGAGACAGAAAGACTCCAGCCGGAACCGCCGCAGGTTGAGGTCCTTGAGGTCCACCCCCAAAGTGTGCGTGTGACCGTGACCTCGCAAGGAGTCGCGATGCCGCGCACGGAGATTGATCTGGTCACAGAGGTAGCCGGCAAGGTGATTCATGTTCATCCCGCCTTCGCGGCCGGCGGATCGTTTCAACGCGGAGACATCCTCGTGGCGGTGGATCCCCGAGATTACCAATTCGCGAGGATTGAAGCGCAAAGCCGACTGGCGGAAGCCCAACGGCTCTTAGCCCAAGAAGAGGCGCAAGTCGAACAAGCACTGGAAGAATGGGAGGTGCTCGGTAAGGGTGAAGCGACACCGCTGGCTTTACGCACACCGCAACTTCGGGAAATACGTGCAAAAGTCGCTGCCGCCAAAGCTGATAGGGCTAAGGCTCGATTGCAACAGACCCGCTGCGTGTTACGGGCACCGTTCGATGGACGAATTCGGGCTAAGCATGTAGACCTTGGCCAATACCTCGTTCCAGGAGAAAAAGTCGCCCGTCTCTATGCCACGGATAGCCTGGAAGTGCGTCTCCCCGTATCCATGGAACAATTAGCGTTTTTAGACATCCCATGGATCTCGGAAAAGAACGGGTCAACACACACCGCGCCTTCCGTGACCTTACATACGACCATCGGCGAGGGCATGGCTCGTTGGGTTGGGTACATCATTCGAACCGAAGGCGCATTAGAACCAACCTCCGGTCAGCTTTCCCTTGTCGCACGCGTCCCGCAACCGGATTCCGACCAAAATCATGGACGGCCCCTGCTACCGGGAACATTCCTCCAAGCGGAGATCGAAGGCCTGGAATATCACCGTGTCTTTGTCATACCACCAGCCGTCGTGAACACCAGAACAGAGCAGGTTCTCGTCGTTGATGACGACAACCGGCTTAAGATACAACAGCTCGACATATTAAAATCCGAAACCGATCGGATGATGGTCCGCGGGGGGTTGCAGGCGGGGGACCGGGTCATCCTGTCCGGTGTGGACGTCCCGATTGAAGGTATGCAGGTTACAATCTCTCCCTTTCCCCAATAGTTTCATTCATCCGGTGAACATCCCGAATACTGAGGACCACTTTCTTTGCACAGTCATCTTCCACATACGCATACCAGTGCTTTGGATAACTATTGCATCGACAAGCAGGCGTTGTTGACCACCATGCCTTCCCGCTCTATGTTTCATCGATCACGACCGGTGGCAATCAGGGGAAGTGGGACGAAACTCCATCACATATGAGAGGCCTCGCTGAACAGCAAATGATTTCATGGCACACAAGACCGCATTTTCACTTTTGAACCAGATTGAGGAAGAAAATTAGCCTGAGACTTTTCTTTGGCTGGTTAGTATTTCTCTTCAATCCAACAGGTACGCTCCATCAGACAGCGACCGAACTGGGGGATGCTTTTAATGAAATATGCCAATTCAATTTTTCTGTTGGTGATGTTCCTCAATTTCCCAAGTTTCGTCTTTGCCCACGGCCCGTCCGACAGTGGGCGACCGGGTTGTAGCGGAGGCAGAGAAAGAAGCGGGTCATCTGGTCGCTCATGAAGTCTATTGGCGACGCCCAAGACAAAACAGCTTGAAATCCGTCTTCTCGCGTCCTCCCGGATTACTGGGTGCTTCTTCCCTACTCCAAGCCTAACCATTTTCCTTCGGCTTCGTAATGTTCCTCCAGTTCTTTTGTTTCTACCCTCCCCTGTTGGCCGCTTCCCTCATATTGATAGTGCTTATAAAGAAACCGCTCATTCGCCGGATTCCTATACTTCTCCATTGGCTTGGGCTTGCGAAATAGATAAGAAAAAAATCACTCGGTAACAATTCCGGAAAGATTGATCGATTCGAACTATTTCCTTTAAAAAATTACTGTAGTATCGGTGTGCATCCGGTGCGGTTATGGCGCAAACTCCACATTCGTAAAGTAGCGTACGCTTTCACCCTTCTGGTAAAAATATACACTCTCACATTTAGGAATGATGAACGTTAATCTTCTTCCGACATTCGAATATCCCAGGAGGCACCCATGATAAGACCTGTACTTTTTGGAGCCACTTCCCTCGTCCTCTCGATGGGGCTGGGAGGTGAACTATACGGAGTCCTCGGAGCGGAACCATCTGTTTCAATGGTTCAGACCGGAGCTAAACACATCATCGACCATCAAGGCATGCAGACCACCGGCCCAGCCACCCAACTAGATAAAGACGGGACCCTTCACCTTGCCTGGGGCGGAGAAAAGCAGGAAGATCGAGGAGTCTTTTATCTCAAGGTTCCAGCGCAACAGGAACATTACCCAACACCCATCAGAGTCAATCCATCCAGTCCTCCCTCCACTTCCCTCCACGAACCACCGGCCTTGGCATTAGGCCACAAAAACGATGTGTACATCACCTGGACAACACCTCACCCCAAGGCCGGCGAAAAATTATTTACTAACCTTCTTCTCCTGAGCCGGTCACTTGATGGGGGGAAAACCTTTCTTCCTCCTGTTCGAGTCAATGACGACGACGCCGTCACCGGCCATTCGTTTGACCACTTAACCGTCAGTCCAAATGGTTCCGTGCATATCTCCTGGCTTGATGCACGGGAAGGGAAAAAAGATCCGGCCACCTATACCGTTTTTTCTGAAGATCAGGGCAAAACCCTCTCCCCAAACCTGAAAATTGACGAATCCAGTTGTGTCTGCTGCCGGACCCATATGACCACTGCCTCCGATGGCACCGTCTATCTGGCATGGCGCAAGGTCTTGTCCGGGGCGGTCCGGGAAACGGTCGTATCTCGTTCAACCGATAACGGGAAATCGTTTTCTCCGCCGGTCATCGTGGGCAATGATCAATGGGTCTACGAGGGCTGTCCCCATCGCCCCGCGACCATGGGGGTCGACCGGCATGGACGCCTCTATGTCACTTGGTATACGGAAGGCCCGGATGATACTCCGGGTGTGTATCTGGCTTATTCTGATGATCGGGGAAAAACCTTCACGCCTCGACGTATGTTGAACATGTCCAAGGGGACGTTTCCCGACCATCCTCAACTGGCGGTGAATCAAGAAGGCCATCTACTCGTATCCTGGGAAGAGCAATCTCCGGTGCGGCGGGAAGTCGTGTTCACTTATTCCCTCGACCGGGGACAGACATTCAGTCCCCCGAAAAAGTTAAATGAGAAAAAAGCCAAAAGTCCGGCCGTGGCATTAAATGACCAGGGACAAGCCGTCATTGCCTGGTCCGAGCAAGTGGCTTTCCCGGGATGGAGTACGGTAGTCCATCGTCTCTCTTTTCCCACCTCACGGACGGCTCAATTACGCCCATAACCATGACACCGCTTTCTCTGCTCGCTTCAGGAGTCCTGGGAATGGCCCTGGCTTTGGGAAATCCCATTTCTACTCCATTCATGCTTACCCGAATCGATACCGCTCAAACCCTTCCTCCATTCCAGCTCCGCACCCTGCAGGGCACATCTATTCATTCGAATGAACTGGAAGGACGAGTCCTCATCCTGAATTTTTGGGCCACCTGGTGTGGCCCTTGTAAAGAAGAAATGCCCTCGCTAGAACGTCTTCGTCAAAAATTCCCTCCAGACCAATTAGCCATACTGGCGGTTACCACCGATATTCGTCCACGAGACATCAAAGTATTTTGGCAGCAACTCGAGTTGCATTTCGATGTCCTCCTGGATGAACAGGAAGAACTCTCTCAGGCGCTCATGGTCAGAAATCTTCCCACAACGGTGATTGTGGATACTCACGGACATCTGAGCAAACGAATCATGGGGCCCAGAGAATGGGATAGCCCTGAATCCGTCGCGTACATCCACACCCTCCTCAACCCGAAGTAAATGCACCAGCGGCTTCAACCGATAGCCCTCCTGACATCAAGCCTGTTTCTCGCCATGCTCCTGGCATCCTCGGCGTGCATGGCCGTGCAGGACCTCTCTCTCGATTCTCCGGAATCGCATCACAGCAATACGAAACTTCTCCATGGGGTTCTTTGCACCTGGGCCTGTCACATCGGAAAACTATCGACAACGTCTCTCATCACCTCTCCATCGTGGTATTCGCCATTCCAGGAATTGGGCGCCATATCTTTTTTCCATTCCCAGCCTGGCTTGCTCCCTTCCCTTCCGAACAAATCTGCCAGGGCACCTCCACACGTCCTCTTGCTGTTTTCTTTTTAAATGTTTCTCAAGGCTCCGTTGTGAGTTGCGGGGGATTTACGCCTCCTTCCCCATACTCATGAATCCTAACCTGGGCCTCACCTGAACATTCCTTCAGTGAGCCTGATTCTTCGTTGCTGGCCACATGCATAGCCGGTTGGCTCATGCGTGTTCTATTCATCTTTTTTTGTAAGGAGATTATCTCGTGAAACAGTTTCTTTCTGTCTGTTCGTGGAATTGGTCATGGCCAATCTTCGTCTTACTCTTGACCGCCCAAACCATTTTCAGCGTTTCCTCTCCAGCCCTTGCTGCATCACGCGACCCCTCTGCGATGACCCAAGAATCCCTTCTTCAGCAACAACAGGAATTGGAGGGGGAACTGGATCACATCAACAGCAGGTTAGAAGAAATCAGAAAACAACTTAGGGAATTAGATCACATACCTGCTTCCCAACAAACCGAGGAACAACGGCAGAAACAGGCGATACTCCAGGAGGAGGAAGTGGTGACACTCGAAGAAATGAGTATTGTCAGCACCCGGATTTTGAAACGTCCGGAAGGTCTGACACTCTCCTCCACCCCTCAATCGGAAACCGAATCCCAACCCACCCGAACGATGAAAGAATCCATGGAATCTCTTCCCGGCGTGGTACTCCGCCAGGCTAATGGACCCAGGGACTTCAGTATTTCCATTCGAGGATCCGGAATCAAAACGGCCTTTGCCATCCGGGATATCAAAGTCTATGAAGATGGCTTTCAGCAAACGCAGTCGGATGGATTGTCACGCCTCGATATCCAGGACCCGTGGTTTATGAGATCGACCGAAGTGATCCGTGGAGCGGCCTCCTCACTGTATGACAATTATGCCCTGGGCGGAATGGTGCATTTTAAAACCCGACGGGGCAGTGACATCAATGGAGTCGAGGGGTTTTTTGCCGGAGGATCATACGGATATAACAAACAGGCGGGCGCGTTCGGGCAACACTGGAAGAATCTTGATGTATCGTTATTTGCCAGTAACGCCGCTGAAAACGGGTATATCGATCACAGTGGATATAATACCCAGACGTTGAATTTGAATTTCCGCTTCACCATTGACGAAAAACAGAGCCTGTACGTCAAAGCCATCACCAACTGGCTGGATACGAAGGTGCCGACCCGGCTTACCAAGAGCCAATTTAATGCAAACGATCGTCAGGCCGGAACCGGAACGAAATCAAGGGATCAATCGCGTCTCGACCGCCGCACCATTATCGGATTAATGTATGAACGGCAGTTGACACCCAACCTCATCCTGACGACAGAAGGGGATTATGACGTCAAAGATATAAACCAGTATTTCAATCAAATCTTCGATAATGTGAATACCAATTGGAAACACTATACCGATTTGCGCCACACCGGCCACATCTCTGACATGCCGCTGAACAGCTACCTCGGGTTCTTTATCAACAATATGGAACAGGAGGGGCAAACCTTTCAAAATTTGAATGACGGCCAAGGCACGCGCGGCACGTTGATCCAGAATAACCGGGGAACCATTCGAAATATCGGAGGACGATTCCGAGAAGAACTTACCTTCCTACCGAACTGGACCGTCGCCGCCGGTCTGGGTTTTGAACAGTCCATCGTGAGCATCCAGACGATTAATTATACCAATGGGGAGGTCTCCAGCCGACCCAGCACCACCAAGACCTACTACAATTGGGCTCCTGAAATGTCCCTGACGTGGAGACCCAAAGCAGGCTATCGGCATTGGATCAGGGGTTCCACTGGATATGGCATCCCGCAATTCAGCAATTTGACTCGCAATC
The DNA here is from genome assembly GCA_021604105.1 of Nitrospirales bacterium. Classification (GTDB taxonomy): domain Bacteria; phylum Nitrospirota; class Nitrospiria; order Nitrospirales; family UBA8639; genus Nitrospira_E. The sequence continues at coordinate 24,470 of BQIW01000037.1, forward strand.
CGCTTACGGGTCTTCCCGGCTCCAATTTTGACTTGGATCCCCAAAAAAATGTGAACGTGGAATTCGGTCATGAAGCCCAGCTTCATAATACCTTCAATATGCAACTTGTGGGATTCTGGATTTTCTTTCGCGATGAAATTATTTCGCAAAACATTTCAGGTACAAACACGGCCTCCGTCAATGCCGACTCTTCGGAGTATCGGGGTGTCGAGGTCTCCGCGGATTGGAGACCGATACCCGGTTGGCAATTTCACGCTGCGTACACCCACATTGATGCCAAGTACATCAACTTCACAGACCGGTATCTAGTGAATGGCGTGGCCACCGAGGTCAAACAGGACGGCAATGACGTCCCCAACGTTCCTTCGGATGTCCTTAACATGAAGGCCATGTATGATGATGCGAAAAATGATTGGGGAGTCTGGCTTGAGTCTAATTATTACAATAGCTATTTCCTGAACAATGGCAATACCGTGGGAATTCCTTCCTACTGGATTCTAAACGTCAATTTTCACAAGACCTTTACCTTCAACAATGATTGGTTTCGCTTTGCCAAGTTCTTTTTCGAAGTGAACAACATTGCGGACAAGACCTACGCAGCGTCAGGTCAGGTCGTGTCCGACGCGACACCCGACGCCAACAAACAACTGTTCTTTGCCGGGTATGGCCGCTCTTTTTACGGAGGTGTGACAATCGGAGTGTTCTAGATATTCAATGGTGGTTTTCAATGGATAGGCCATGGGTGAGGGAGGCCGGAGTGCTCCCTCACCTGGCCGATCGTAATCCGATTGGCCTGCAGCCAATAGGTATGGAAGACGTGATCGGATGGAACCAGAAATCGCCTGCATCAAACCTTCATCTTGATTTTCGCTCAAAAAACAAAAAGGCTTGTCATATCCAGTGACCCGCCTTTTCACATCTGTAATTGAACGAGATCTAATGGGATTAATCCGTTACCAACATTCACCACCTTTTTCCTCACGATACGCCCCGTTCTACCTGCTACCCACATGTTGGTCATCATCCTTTATGCCCCTTACATAACCTTTCCATTGAAAATGCTCTACCCGACAAACAATGTCAACTGCAAGCTACATTTGAGTCTGTGCAAAAAGGATTCTATATTCATACCAGCGTCGCTCTGATGCCTGTACCATTGACCAGGCATAGATACCCTGAGCCTTTCATTGAATGCATTGGAAAATGTGTTGCATGCATGAGCAACCATCTGTAGACGGTTTTGGTGGCTAGTCCTATACTCTCCTCCAGTCAGACAGACCTTTATGTGGTTTTTATAACATGACGATCCATAAGGAAACCCTGACCAACGTTACAGCGTGTTGCTCTTTTGGATGGAAGGTGCAATAGGGAACCCTGACCCCCTAGGAAAGCCTTCTTCCTTCTGTGGAGAACGATCGGGATGGAGCCTGGTATCGCCTACCTCCGCTGTTCATCCCGGTCTTCACGGAACCTGAAACCTGCGCACGAAAGCATGAGATTCATGCCGATCCATGAATCTACAGACGTGATGTTCAATCACTATTTGGTTTCCAAAGGAGGATTTATGATGCGTGGCTCTGTTATCATTTCAGGATTTATTTTGTTCGGTCTCCTGTGTGTCGGATCACCCGGGTTTGCGCTTCAATCGGGTGGCGTCGAAATCGGCGATCTCGAAACAGGCTCTGTAACAGGACAACCCTTTAAGCGTCTTGATGTAGATCTCGCATTTACGGCGATGCAAATTTCCGGGAAAAATGCCTGGTACCCCCCGACAGCTATTCTTAGCCTTGTCGCAGGTGGAACGGGCGGACGAGCCGGACGACCGGTATTATTTCAAGTGACCAATACACTGTCTACAGACTATACGTTTCATCTTTCAGCTGACTCGGCAATGGCCGGACCAACATCCTTAAATACCACCCTGGTTTTAAAACCAGGAGAAACAAAGTATATCGGCATACCAACGAGCGATTTGACCTATGTCACCGCCAATAATTTATTAATTTATGGCAATCCAGCAGACCAGGGAGGCCTATCCGGCCAATTACTGATTATTCGATAAGTCCGGGTTCCGGCAACCGACTTACAGTAAAAAAGCCCTGCCTTCATGATGAAAAGCAGGGCTTTTTTGCGTGAGTGGCAGAAGGTCATCGCACATCAATAGAAGAAACCTCCCCTATCGAGGAGCCTATCTGTCAGGTGGACAATAGCCTCTGGCCCTGAGGCTTACTTTTTCCATTTCCCTGATTTAAATTCTAGAAAACCAGCAGGCAATACGATACAATTTTCAACCTGAGTTTTTCTGAATCTTCCCGATTGCAAACCCCTCGACTGAAAGAAGATCCTCATGGTCAATCCAAGTCATGGCATTCTATTCCGCGCTAAGTCACAAAACATCACGTGGCAGAGAATGCTCCTATGCCTTATATTCCTCTGGCCCCTGCCAGCCTTCGGGCACCAGGCCGGAAATTTGTATCGGGATGCCCTTTCAGCTATTGAAAATCAGAATTTCAAGACTGCCCAATCATTACTCGAACAAGCCATCCAGGAATTTCCGGGTTTTCCTGAAGCCCATCATCTGTATGGTTTGGTGGATTTTCAACTGACTCAGCAACCTGAACGTGCGATTTCCTCCATTCAACAGGCCATCCGCCTAAACCCGAATTTAGCTCAAGCGCAGTATGATTTGGCGCTACTCTTTATCAAGCAAGATCATATAGAAGAAGCTCAAAAAGCGGTTCAGCAAGCCCTCGCTATCTATCCGCGTTTTTGGGAGGCTCGGCTTACACTCGCTAAACTATTGGACAAGCAGGAACTCACGGATCAGGCTATTGAGGAATACCAGACAGTTCTAACCCAACAACCCTACCAAGAAGAAGCGCTGTTTCATCTGGCTACTCGGTTTATGCAAGGTCAAGATTACGACCAAGCACAGCTCCTGCTTACCCTATTGACAGAACACCATCCCCATAAAACGGACGGATGGTTATTGCTTGGCCGGATTGCTGAACGGCAGAATCAACCCCAACAGGCCTTACAGGCTTACCAACACGTCATTCAAGCCAATCCAGAACATTCGGAAGCCCACTACAATCTTGGATTTCTTTACCAACAGCAAGGGAACCTACAGAAAGCCATCGAACATTTCCGACGCGTCAGTGAACTCAGGCCTCAGGATGCGGAGGCTTTCCTCAATCTTGGAGTCCTCTTTGCAGGAAACCAACAGTTCGGGGAGGCAGAACAAGCATACAAAGCGGGAATCGCCTTGCAACCAGATTCCCTGGAAGGCCATTTCAATCTTGGAGCCTTTTACGAATTCCACAAGCAGGATCTCACTCAAGCACAAATCCACTACCAGAAATACCTTGCTCTTGGCGGAACAGATACACGAATCCAACAATTGCTTAACCAACTAGAGCAATAGAATATTCCCATCTGTTTAAGAAATTCCCCGAATTCTTCATCAGGACCGCTCCTGTCAATGATTTGATATCCCCTCATTTCCTGAGTCTTCCCAATATTCTTTCTCCTTAAGGATCATGGGCTTCGGTCATTGACACTTTGACCCTCAAGGCTAATCCGAAGCAATTGCATTTCCTCACTCCATGTCTTTGATCCACGGCTGTAACCCGCTGAGCACTATGGCCCATTGATTATGGACGGAATGTCCAGGTGTTTCCAAAAAAATCTGTTCTAAAGATTCGAAAAGTACAAACTTTCTATCATAACGACACACAAATTCTAGAAACCCAGCCATTCGTAAATTTTTTCAATTGGCAAGTTTTTCAATTTTCAGTCGATATTCTCCTACCAAAGAACCTCCGCCTTGTATTAATGAAAAATAAATCAGTTGGTGTGAGGTTTGTGAGGTTATTGATCCTTTTATCCAGGGAGACATGGAAAATGGGACGCAATTCAATCAAGGGGATACAGAATCCGTTACGAAACCAACACGGGGCATACATCCTGATTACCGGCATCGCTGTTGTGGTCCTGTTTGGATTTGCAGCCCTGGGCATTGAAGTCGGACGGTGGTATGCCATCCAGGGAGAAATGAGTAAAGCCATTGATGGGGCCGCCTTTGCGGGGGCCAAGAATGTCAACAACCCGAATATTACCGATTTACACGGGTTTGTCGAACAAGTGGCTCAAGCCAACTTCCCTCCAGGACTGTTAGGAACTGACGCACCAACGTTTGTGGTCTCCGACGACGGAAACGGAAAAGTCACGGTGCAAGGTAACACGAACTCCATCAATTCACTTTCGAGAGTGGTTGGGGGAGGCCACGACACGACCGCTATTGCTGCCGACGGATCCGCAAAACTTCGTAACGCGGAAATCGCCTTAGTTCTCGACGTGTCGGGGTCGATGGGAGGCAGCCCCATTAGCGATCTGAAAGATGGGGCTAAGAGCTTCGTAGAAAACTTCACCGATCAACAAGCTGATAATAGATTTGCATTATTGACCTTTGCCACAGGGGTCCAAAAACCATTCCCTATGGACCACGGATACGTCTCCCCCATGACTTCAGCCATTAATGGACTTAGTGCGTCAGGGGGAACCAATGCCGAAGATGCGTTAGCCCAAGCCCTGACCCTTCCCTGGTCCGATCAATCCGGGGTTCCCGCGAATGAACGCACCAAACAAGTTGTCATTTTTTTCTCGGATGGAAATCCATCAGCCTTCCGAGGCCAATTTAAACATGAAGGGGTGACTTTTGATGGAGTGGCGGCTTTGGACGGAGGCTATGCCAGTGTTTATAGTTATATGGGGTATCCCGACCCACAGGCATCCTACGATAGTTCATTTTATGTCAATTTTACCGGTGATGGAAAAAAAACAGGAACATCTTGTTCCCAGAGAAAGTTTGGTAGCACATGGTATTACTCGGTCAAATGGGACATTTTCCAAGATAGCACATATGGATTGAATAGCTTCGGCCCAACTTACGGGATGGATACTGAACACTGTGGTATGACCAATCCCACACCCTTGGGAGACTATGTGAACTACCTGGTTCGTCAAATGGCCATAGACAATGCCCAGGCCATCAAAAACAACGGAATTGAAATTTATACCATCGGCTTGGGGAATATAGACCAAAACTTCTTGAGTGCTCTCTCCAGTGGACCAAAATTTGTCTATTACACCCCGGATTCATCAGAACTTGAAGGGATTTTCCAACAAATTGCTAATATTCTCAAACTCGTCCTTATTAGTTAGGCAACCACGATGCCACACGATTGCAGACACAACACGCGGGCCGGGGATGATAAATCCACATGCAGGAGGGTTCCCCAATGAACAGTTTGATCAGGTCTTTTCGGAAACTGATGTCTCCTTGCCAGACCGAATCGGGAATCTCGGCTGTGGAAGTGGGAGCAACCATGCTGGTGTTCCTCACCGCTCTCCTTGCCGTAGCGGAAATGGGTTGGTTTTTTGTGCACCAGAATACTCTCACGTCTGCAGTACGAGAGGGCATTCGTATTGGAACTGTTGGTGCAACTTCAGTCGATGGCAATGGGAATGCCTTATCCCGTGAAAATTCAATAAAACAGGCGATTCACCAAAGCGCCTCAGCGGTCATGGACATTGACCCGTCGCAAATTTTCATTTTCCCCGTCGATGCCGATTGGACCGATCCCGACGATCCGGCTGTCGTAGCAACCGCTAGCGCCGGTGGTGCAGGAGCGTTTATGCGAGTCCGGGTAAATTTCACCCATCAATTTTTCACACAATTGATTGGTGGATTATTTGGACCAGGAGATTCCATTGTCATTTCGTCCGAGGGAACCTATCGCAATGAAAATTTTATCTTGGGAGGCGGCTCATGATGGCATCCCTATTACAGCCTGGGCAAAATGAACGGGGAACCGCTTCCATCGAACTTGCTTTTTCCCTCATGATTTTCCTCTTCGTCGCATTTGGAATCGTTGAATATGGAAGCATCATCAATGAACGCAATGCTCTCACACAGCTAGCAAGGGAAGGTGCAAGCCTCGCCTCGCGAAATTTGACGACCAGTCAGAACATGATGGACCTTCTCGGCTCAACCGACAATGCACTAGACTTTAAAAACCAGCCATCCAAATATCGTATTTACTTAGCCCAAATCACCGCTGGGACCGTCGCGAACAATAACCCCTCCTGTGCGGTTGTTGAAAAGGGAGGCTTAAACGGCTCAGGTGTAGCAGCTCCAGCACTTCCGAATTGTGATTTGCCGCAAAATCTTTACGACTATTTGGTGTATGTTCCCGGCACCGGTGCAATAGTACAACAATTTACCGTATTAAAGGTCTATTATGAACATGACCCGATAACCCCGCTCGGAGCATTAGCCACGCAATTTGGATGGGGGGCAGGCAGCGTGGGGAATAGTGTGACCCTGTTCAGCCAAGCGATTTTTTGACCAATGACTCAAAAGTCTGTTCTCATAACATCTTCCCGCACCATAGACTTTTAGGTTGAATAATACAGCAATCTATCCTACAGACTTGCGAAGCAATCAGGCCGGGCCAACACACCCTTCACAGTCGTTCTTCTCATGCCTTCCATTGTTAAGGAACGAGGGTTGGTATAGGGGAGTGTTGAATAATAAGGATGTTCAAGGGCAAATTTGCGCAGGATGAGATTCCTCATCAAAGGCTCCGGGTCGGTTCAAAAAAGCATGCCCTGAGGCTTCCCGAAGGGTCCGTCCAGCCAGGCCGCAGCCGTTTTTCCGCGCGGAGCGTACGCTGAGTACGTGAGCACGGGAAAAGGGCGAGAACGCCGCTGGCGGCTTTTTTCAACAGACCCTTCTGATTATCAGGATAAAATTTCTGACTGGAGGATTGACTACCCCTTAAAGCCATTCAATCACTGTCCAAATCTCCTACAGCGGCAGCATATCGCGATAATCGAGACACCTTCGCTTCCCAATTTTTGGTCTAATTTGCAGGATTTTTTCGTTGTTCAATAAGACTGTTGATTGTAGACTTGAACATCTGCAGGTCGGTCGAGTCCACGCGAATGGCCATATCTTGTTCCAACTCGGTTAAGGGCTCCTCTTTGGCCTTTTGCTGTTCCATGACTCCAATCGTCGCGTCAGAGGCATCGGTCTGTTGTTTTGCCCGACTTGCTATTCGCTCCGCCAACACTTCATCTGGCGCCCAGACATCCAAAATGAGAATGGACACATGCCGTTCCTGAGCGAGTCGGATGAATGATTGTCTTTGTGCGACCTCAAGAAATGTAGCATCCACAACTACAGAATAGCCCGCCTGTAACATCGTATTAGCAAGATCCCATAACCGATCATAGGTATCACAATTCATGTCTGACGCGTACAACCTCTTTAACGTTTCCTGACCAGTGCCGGTTTTACGTTGTTCGGCATGGATCCGTTTCCGTTCCACATCGGATCGTACTCGCATGACACCCAAGGCTTTCACCACCTCAGTAGAAACCGTCGTTTTCCCAGTCCCAGACACTCCATGCATCAGTATCAACATGGGAGGAGAAGGCAACATCAATCGATGGGCCAACTCCACGTATCTGATTATTTCTTTAAGGATATCCTCCCGTACCGGGTTTCCTGGTTCGACCTGATCCAGACGCAAGGCAGCCACTTTAGCTCGAACGAGTGCCCGATAAACCTCATACAACCGGAACACACACATCCCGACATAGTCACCAGTCACTTCCAGATAACAGTTTAAAAACCAATAGGCCAAATCCACTCGGCCCCTGCTCTCTAAATCCATGACCAAAAACGCGACTTCACTGATGACATCAATCCAACGCAACTCTGGTTCAAATTCCAGAGCATCAAACACACAGATCCGCCCCTCAAATAGGGCAATATTTCCTAAATGAAGATCACCATGACATTCTCGAATCTGCCCTGAAGATTTGCGGTCTCTGAGTTTTGGCTTCAATCGTTTCCATTCCTGATTTGTCCATTCCTCGATATCCTTCAAATAGAATTGAAGCTGCACAGGGAGTGCAGCAAGAGGAATGTCTTCGAAGCACTCTGCTATGGGACCCCATACCCTATCCGGCTCTCCGTAGGGAAAGGGATCTCCTGCAGATTCAATCCGGCAATGGAATGTTCCGATATCTATGGCCAGTTGACCGACCTCCGATTCATGCAGGTTGCCTGTCTCAAGGAGATGGTGAAATTCCTGATCGGGAGGAAATTGTTTCATTTTGACGGCCCATTCAATCGGGATCCCGTCGCCATCCATACGCGGATTTGACGAAGACCCGGTGATGGACACCACACCCAGATAGAGTTGTGGAGCTAGACGTCTGTTGAGACGAATCTCTTCTTCACAAAACCTCCTCCGTTTTTCAAGTGTGGAAAAATCAAAATATGAAAACAACACCGGTTTTTTAATTTTGTAGACATACTGACCGGTTAACAACACCCACGAAATATGGGTTTCCACCAACCTGACCTCACTCACAAGGTGTGAATAACATTTCGGGTTCTGCAGCGATGCGACTAACTGGGAAGAAGTCGTAGCCATCACATTAAGGCCATGGGACCCATGAAAGAAGATAAGAGTATGTTGTTTCGTATGACCCTCACTGAGTGCATGTGCCCATCCTACCCAATTTCATTGCCGTTCACCAAGCAGGAAATAACATTCAAGTGATGATGATCCTTCATTTGACTTGTGAAGAAAATCCCCGAACAGGTACACTATAAACAGCTGATCAATTATGTTGAGACGAATCAAAATCTTTTTCATTATCATTCTTCTCCTATTGGTCGGGTCCACCTTAGCTGCGCTCTGGTTGTTACCTGGCACGTTCTCCGCCAAAGCCACCCCGCCCGAATGGGAAGTGAAGGCGGCCAGGTTTATCCGCCATCTGGCAACGCCGAGCCACTTTCTCAAAATGTCAAACCCCGTCCCTTTTTCTCCTGAAAATCTTGCACAAGCCCGGCATCATTTTGCCGATCACTGCGCCACCTGCCATGCCAATGATGGAAGTGGGAAAACACATATGGGGCCGAATTTCTATCCTCCTGTTCCTGACCTCAGGGACCCTGCGATTCAAGACATGGCTGATGGAGAATTATTTTATGTCATCCATTACGGCATTCGATTTACTGGAATGCCCGCCTGGGGGAAAGGTCTGCCGGAAGAAGATTTCGATAGTTGGAAATTAGTTCATCTCATTCGACATTTCCCCAATATCACACCTGAAGAAATTGCGGAGATGAAACAATATAATCCTCTTACCCGTGAAGAACGGGAGCAACAAGAAGCCATTGATCAATTTTTATCAGGAGAAGATGTCTTCCCCCAAGAGCACCATCATTGATTTTATAATCAAAGGAGTCACCATCATGAAATATTTCAACATTCTGGTCATTTTGTGCTCCCTGTTTCTGACCTCCCCCGCCTGGGCCCATGGCGATGCTCCTCATGTAATGGGAACCGTCACCGAAATGGGAAATGACCATGTGGTGGTCACAACTCCAAAAGGGGAATCCGTGACTCTCGCCTTTCATCCTCAAATTACGTTTCAACAAAATGGCATTCATGTAGAACATGCCCGGCCGCAGGTTGGGGACCGCCTCGTGGCCGAGGTTTCAAAAAAGGACGTTCCTGAAAACCGAGACTGGGTTGCAACCGAAATCACATTTTCCACACCAAAGAAGAAGCCTTAATTGATGAGCACGATTCACCTCTCAGCATGAGGAACACAAGTCATTCAGTTTTTTAGGGGGAGAAGCCGAATCCAGGCCTCCATCCGTATGGATCGAACTCAAATTTGATTCTTCCCCTATATTCATTCTTCTCAATGTAATTGGTGTTTCTGATCCTCAAGGATTTTGAGCATTTTCCCCTGCCATCAAGAGTCCATGCCAACAGGATGTCCATGACCAGATAGCTAGCGATACCTCGGAACTCCCTGACGACCAGACTCACAAACAAGTCCGACAGAGCCAAGATTGGGCAAATGGGTTGGAGTGCCTATCCACCAAACGGCAGCCGTTCTGAGATACCATCTGCGAGAATTGAAGCCAGGCCCGATAGCGTAGAAATATCTCGGATCAACAGAATCATCAAATTCATCTAATTGTATTTGCATCTTTCTCGCTGGAGGAATATGCTGTAAAAGGATGATGAAGGAGCAAGATGACTTACTCGAGGGCCATTAGTCTCCCACCTGTTGTTTTTCCCTATAAATTGGTTTTCCTTTTATTTCTCACCGTGTTTTGTGTCAGTGGATGCTCTACCACCTACAAAAGCACTCTCCCTCCTGATCTGGCCGAACACATCGACCCTCTATTACTGTTCCCGCGCATTAAAGAGGATCCTGACAGCTTCAAGGGAAAACTGATTATACTTGGAGGTCAAGTCCTGGCGGCAAAACGCTTACAGGATTCAACCCAACTCACGATCCTTCAATTACCCCTCATAGATGAACAGGAGCCCACAACTGAACTTACGCAATCCCAAGGACGATTTATTGCAGAACAGAAAAAATTTCTAGATCCCGCCACAGTTCCCCCTGGAACCCGGCTCTCCTTGGTTGGAGAACTCTCCGGCTCTGTCCAACAGAGTCTCGATGAAACTATATATACCTATCCCACTCTCACCATTAAACATTTCAAAGTCTGGCCAGCGTATTCTCCTGATTTCAACCGGTATGGACCCTATCCTCAACCCTTCTTCTATCCCTATGCGTTTCCTTACTGGGGAGGATATGGCCGGTTTTATCCGTATTATCCGTTTGGTTATTGGTAAGACACTCTCCCAAAATCACCGGCTCACCTTCTCCATAAATTTACCAAAGACACCTGGGATTCAAGCACACCATTTTTCTATAGGTTGGGAAAATCCAAGAACTCCATTTGTCATGGCTTCCAGATTCAACATTGGTAAAATATTGGAGTAACAAAAAAAAGGGAGGAGGCAGGGCCTCCTCCCACAGGAAACAAGGATTCAACGTCGGTAGGGACTGGACAGCGAATTTACAACTTTGTGTCCTGGTGATTTTCTTGGGATATGGGTTCAGTTGCCATCTCTTCTTCTGACGGGGCTTCCATTGGTTGCTCTTCGCTGACAGAGACTTCTCCAATTGTGGAATCTTCCACAGGAGGAATTTCTTCAATAACTTTGGCCTCCACTGAAGCCGGAGCGATGACCGCCACACTATCAAAATCAGCCATTAACCCAATCGTATCTTCTCCTCCGTCTAACAGAAGAGTAATATTCGTGGTCTCGTTCCGCCATTCCGCCACCATCTTTAGATGACCACGAAGCAGAGCTTGTCCCCAGAGACTTTGATCGTATTGGTACAAGGAATCTAACCAGATTTCCTGAACCGATGTCGGCATACCATAGGACTCGGTTATCCAATTTTGTAACGTATGAAAATCTTTCACATAGTCCACGGCATCATCATGTTTGGGTTCAAATAAATAACTCGCCTGTGCAAGTTGATCTTCATAAAACGTGTAGGTTAACGACGCGTCAATTCCTTCGATTTGACGACGATACCCTACTCGCTGCTCGTAGGGCTCCAATACCGGAGATTGAAGTTCCCAAACCGGTTGCACCGGTTCATTCAGTTTGACCTCTTGGGCATTCATTCCCCACTCCGTGCTTCGCCGTTCAAAAGTCTGGGGTTGAACAGGAACGACCGTTTTTTGAATGACGGAAGGTTGCGATTGATGGTGGGTGGGGCCCGCCAGTAAATGACCATTCGAGTCCCGGTGACGGGTCAATATCAAATATTCAGAGACCTCAGAGGCAAAACATGTCGGTAACAAGGTTGTTCCCATCATAAAAACTACGCCCGTCAAGATAAAATGTGTTTTCATAGCGTTTCCCATTGTCCCCAAGGTTTTCAATCGCAAGGAATGATCGGAGGATCCCTGAAAGGATGAACACACAGGTTTACCTCCCATTATCACTACTCGTTCGTCACTATAGGATAGTGTCGGTTGTTGAGGAGGGAACTTGAGGGGAGGGGGGAAACAGAAGTCTGGTATCCAGACAAATCGAACATTCACCATCCCACTTAAGGATTTGACATATTGAATAACAGAATCACTGAAAGAGAAGTATGCACCTTACAAAAAGAGGAGCAATCGATCATAAGAAGAAATCTAATTGAGCATTCAATTCAAGACATTTTACAAAACGGGCCGTCACTGGGGGAACCAATCTAGAACAAGAGCGGTCATGGGGGCAAAGAGAGAAGAAGGAAAAAACACCAAACTTTAGGTGGAAGAATGGCAAATATGGAACGACAGAGACTGTTAACACCAGGCAACATTGTTAGAGAAATCTCCCCCACTTCCAGCCAATGGTTGTGCGAGAATTTCCGCCCAATGCGTTCTCAAATTGGTAAACATCTGAAGATAGCCGCTATAAGAATTGGGTTTTTGGATGTATCCATTCACCCCCATCCCGGCGGTATGACAGATATCTCTTGGAGCTTTTGACGTCGTTAACACCACAATGGGTATAGATGCTAAGAGTGGATCCTTCTTGATTTCAGTAAGAACTTCCTCGCCGGTCATGTAAGGCATATTCAGATCCAGAAGGATCACGCTGGGACGTGGTGCGAAATCTCTCCTCGAAAATAAACCACGGCAATACAAGTAATCCAGTAATTCGGTGCCATCATTCACACACCGCAATTCCTGTCCTACCGGGATTTCGTCCCATGCCTCTTTGACAATTTCACAATCATCGGGATTATCGTCAACAAGCAGAACCGTGTGGATAGGTAAAGTTGTCATCAGTTTTCTGGAATTAGGAAAACAGGAAATTCAGGATACGGGGTCATACCCGCTTCTCAACAGCAAAAAACCTCTACTCTCTATCGGCAATTTCCTTAAAAAACTTTCCTGCAACACGCAGCATTTGGACACTTACGTCTGTGCGAATCCCGTCGGAACACCAGCCGCCATCAAAGAAGGAACCTTGAGATGAGAGGAGAACAACTGTCGCAAAGGAGGAGACTCAGGGATATGTTTGGGCCAATCAGGGAGATGTCGGACATGCAACCATTGCACCAGAGCATCCCAACCACTTACCCGAATAATATCAGCATGGGAAATTGCACGATTCCAGGGTTGATCCATAACAAAGACTTGTCTGTCGAGCGCACGATAGGCCTGAATATGGTGAGGATGATCGTCAATTGCGGCTGTTATCGATTCGGGAATGTCGGTTTTCTCCTCAGTGTGGTACAGCGCATCAAAAGGAAGACCATGTCCTTCTAACCAACGAAGAGTCTGAGGTCGTGAATACGGACGCCGAGCCGTCACAATGATAATCCGATAGCGACGATGGATGAGTGTCAAGGCCAGTTTTGCCCCGGGAAACAGGGGTAACCGTGGGATAGACTCCTGGTGAAACCGAGAGAAAATCTCTTCAAGCAGCTCAGGCGCTAAATGGCTAGCATCTAATCCACCCGCACTGCCATACAGACCCACAGGCCATAACCTTCCTGTCAATTCCTGAAATAAACGCTGCACCTCAGGTTCCGCCCGGCCTAAGACATTATCAATATCAACCGCAAAACATGGTCGGACCATAGAAAATTACTCCATAGATATTTCCTTGAACATGTAAGACTACAAGGAGAATGTCCCAAGACAGCAGTCGTTCCTTGCCATTTTTTCTACCATAGAAATATTCGAACCAAACAAGCAAGCGGAAAACAAAGCCCTTTCACCTACCACACAAGGGGAATAGGGCTTTCATCACTCACAGAGATCACCAGATACAGGAACGGATGTTCAGCAGGCGGGAATTTAGTGGGTGAGGCTTGCAGTAAGGGACTGGTCTTTAAGATGACTTCGAAGAGGCCGTTGCGTTAACTTGAGATAGGCGTGTTTGATAGATCCCACCGGTGTCACTTCCATGAGAAACGGGGTTTCCCAATCATCATCCGCCACGTCCGGTTCCTCTGGAATGAGGACCCGTCGATACCGTTGTTCATGCGCGGCCAGAATCTTTAACGGGACTCCTCCCACAGTTCCCACATGTCCATCCGCCGTGACGGTCCCCGTCAGAACCGTCTCCTCATCCACGTGCTCATTTTTAGCAAGGGCAACAACATTCAAGGCCGCCATCGCCGATAAACTTTCCCCGTACAGCGTGACTCCTGGATAGGGCAACATGAACCTGACTGTCCAGGAATCAGGGTTCAGCCCGGCTGCTTCAACCACCAGAACCAAAGCGTCTTTGACCGATTGCTGGGCATACGGTGAAAACTTCCCTGGCCTGGAAAGAAATTGAAGATCCATACCCTTGTGATCCCGCCGCTGAAGAAATTCCAATTGAATTTCCGCCACAATTCCAACTTGTTCAGATTGTGCATTCATCGTGGTCCCAAGAATGGGAATCACTGTTCGAACATGCTTGATTGGTGGATTCGATTCTGAAGCGGCATGCCCGGATGAAGGAAGCCACCATGACAGGAACACCGAGAGGAAGACACCGATAAGGAAGGACCCAGATGTCGAGCGTCTATCCCATTGGATACCACCCACAACAACACAGAAATTTGAAAAACTCCCCTGAAATGATGCTCGACGTCCACCCATCGCCATCCCCCGTGAAAGCTGTCTTCATCCTTTTCGGCCTGGCAAGGAAGACACTTAACCCTCAGGAGGTCAGGCACCATATTTCCCTGTGTCTGATAGTCCCTGTGCGTTATCCATTCACAGATTTTTCTTTCATTGCCCAACGAAACTTCTCCCCTATCACAACAGATCCTTAGATATGGCAAACCCTTCGAACTCATCACGTGTTCACTACTTGAGGAGGAGGTTAAGAACAGCCGAAAGAACGCCGATGAGGACACACAGGCATTTCCCACAAAAAAGAAATGCAATTTCCTTCCTAAGAACGCCTCATCGGTTATACATATGGCCATCAAACGAATTCCAATAACCTCCGCTCAAGTGGGTATGTACCTCTGTGGAATCGACCGATCATGGCTAAAAACTCCATTCCTCCTACACCGGTTTCTCATTAAATCTTTCACCGATATTGCCAAATTACAACACGCCGGAATTCAGGAAATCACCATTGATACTGATCGTGGGCATGACGTGGTATCAAATTCCGAGCCGCCACACACCCATGGTGATGTCTCATCCACCCCGCACTCACCAATACCTGATTCCTCCCGCCCGCCCGAAGTCGCACGACTTCACCAGCTTTCACCCTCTGTTCAGGGCAAATCACTATCCGGTGAACTCACTACGATGAAGATGGTGCGGATGTATATGCTTGAAGGCGTCCAGGATATCCTCCACACGTTGCAGAAAACCGGCCGGCTCGCCATGGAACAGGTTCATCAGATCACTGAATCCGTCATGGCTGAATCCCTCCGACATGAAGAAGCCTGCATCGCCATGATTCGGACTAGAGACTTTTCTCCGGCCTTATTCGATCACGCACTCGCGGTCAGTACCTTAGCCGTTTTATTGGGAAGAGCAGTGGGGTTGGACAATACCGCGTTACAACACCTGGCAAGCGCGGGCCTTCTTCATGACACAGGGCTCTTGAACATTCCTCAAGTCCTTCACCGACCACTCAACCAGTTATCTGACACAGAATTAGTCCTTTACCATAAACATCCCCATCGAGGGATTGAGATGCTTTCCCAACAGTCGAGTCTCGCGGACGAAGTTGATACGTTAATCCGGGAACATCATGTGGCCCTTGATGGCTCAGGATATCCTGCGAATAGTGATCCAGCCAAAATTCAAACATCCAGCCGAATCCTTCGTATTGTCGACGAATATGATGAATTGTTAACCGGTCACCACACAGGGAATCCCCTCCCGGTCAGAATTGCCCTCCAAACGTTGTATCAACAAGGCAAAAAAGGGATATTAGATGGCGCATTAGTGGCGACTTTCATTAATCTTATTGGAATCTATCCCACCTATGCCCTGGTGGAATTGAGTACCGGGGAACGGGGAATCGTCACAGCGAACTCCAGAGATAATTTGCTTCATCCCACGATCCTCCTTTTCCAGGACGCCATTCATCAATTTTTTCCTGAACCGATCCCGTTTAACTTCTCTGTCCTCTCCTCTCATGAATCACAGCCAGAAATTGTGCGGGTCCTTGCTCCCGAACAAGTCGGCATTGACCTCGATTCTGCTCTGGAAAATTGGATGTCGTTGTAGCCATCCTTGCCTGTCGGTCAGATAGCACATACACCCTCAACCCAACAGAAAAGACCAGGTTCCCCCTGTTTTCAACCGCAATCCACAGCATTTCCAACGAAGAAACACCACTGAGCCAGCCCGCAAGTTCCAAAAAATACTGTCGATACAGGCCCAAGCATGACCCCAGGATGTCTCACCGCATCAGCGGCGAAACGGAGGGCTCAAAAAATGGAACAGATCCGACAGCAACAGCCCACAAAAACATGGCGTCTCTTGGGCCTCACAGGCCTGGCCTTCCTGGTCGCGTTCTTCCTGAATGAAGGACAAGCCCGAACGCTGCCCATGCCTTCCCCCAGTCAATACCTCAACGTCCAAAGGACTCACCCCACCAACATGACATCAAAGACCCACCCCTTAGAAAAAAATCGTGCATCCCAATCCACGAAATCCACCAACCACCGTGGGGGAGGGTCAAAGGACAGAGATCGGGTGGATCCAATACTCAAGAAAAAATTCGGATTAGCCATTTTATTTCTCGGAACGTTGGCAGAAAAGAGCTAACACCCTTTTTGGTGATGGCCGAATTCTTTCCGGAACGGGGGCACGACCCTATCCACAGGGACAAAGAATTGAGAAAATGCGGATCGGGATGTGAATCACTTTGACATTGAAGGAGGTGAGGAGTCAGCGGTCAAAAAAGTCGGAGATACATCTTCTAATGCCAACAACAACGCATGCGTCCCGGAACGCCCGTGACCATTGGCTTGGATCGCCATATAGAGCTTTCGAACGAGTGAAAGCCCTGTCAGAAGTAAGCCCATTCGCTTGGCTTCATCTAACGCCATACCCATATCTTTAATAAAATGTTCCACAAAAAAACCTGCCTGGAAATCACGTTTCAATATCCGAGGCGCCAGATGGTCAAGTGTCCAACATCCTGCAGCCCCACTGGATATGGAGCGCAACAAGGTTTCTCCATCCAGCCCGGCTTTGTGGGCATACAATAACGCTTCACATACACCGATCATCGTGCCCGCAATCGTTATTTGATTACAGAGTTTGGCATGTTGCCCGCATCCTGCTTGACCTTGATACACTAAAGTTTTTCCAAATACGGACAAGATCGGCTTGACCGCTTCAAATGCCTGGGGATCTCCACCCACCATAATGGACAACGTACCATCTCTAGCCCCAACGTCACCCCCGGAAACCGGCGCGTCAAGCGCCGAGGCAGATTTTGAAGTGGCCAAACTGGCTAATTCACGGGCTAACGTCGGCTCAGAAGTGGTGAAATCCACGAAGACCTGACCCGGCCGAGCCTGTGACATCAGCCCACCTGGTTGAAGATAAATCCGACGAACATCCTGAGGAAAGCCCACCATGGTACAAACCACATCGACCTCCGCAGCTACGGCGGCCGGAGACTCTGCCCACCGGGCGCCTTGATCCAACAACACCTGAGCTTTAGAAGGGGTGCGGGTATTGACCGTCAAGGCATATCCCGCACGAATAAGATGTTCGCACATGGGCGTGCCCATCACTCCAGCACCAATCCATCCGATTCGAACAGGCGAAGGAAGAATAAGAGGATCGGCCGTAGGGGAAGAG
>BQIW01000038.1 GCA_021604105.1 Nitrospirales bacterium
GATCCGTTGAAACCGGTGTGGTGTGTGCCGCATGAGCCTGTTCGGCTTTCCGCTGAACAGCTGTCCGAACGGGTCCATCTTCTTCGGTCGGCTTTGCGCATCGATCCCAACCAACCCCTCTAGTTTGCTCAGCCTAGCGAGCGTGAATTTCCGCTCACCTCGTGGCGCTTTCCGTGTTGTTACCCTGTTGTCCTTTCGTCCTCAGTCGCTTCGAAATCTTTATTTGGAGGTATATCAGGAGGGTACGGATTCCGGCTCCAGTGAATCGATGAGAAATCGCGGTGGCGCCGGAGGATTTGTGTCGAGCTGTTTATATTGGCAGGGAGGAATATCGTCCTTCAGCCGCCTTAGGAGCGTGGGAACTTTCATCTTGGGAGGGATATCGCACAACCAGACGTGCATGCCGGTTTCCAATTCTTCAAAGTGTCGTTTCAGCGTAAATCCCGGTTTTTCCATGAAATAGGCAGAAAGAAATCCTGTGATGCCCTGAACTACCCAGGCATGTTCTTTCACATATCGATAGCTGACCCGAATCTCTACGACTTCAACCATATCTTAATCACTCTGTGTGGCTGACCCTATTCTGTTTGGAAAATCCTACCCTAACAATTATGGCGCTTATTGGGAAAGGTTCGTTTCTGCTTTTTAGCCATTCCTTGCCTTTTTCCGCTTCGTTTCCTTTATGCCTGATTGTAATCGAGCACAGCTAAACTTCTGCCTCTTCTTTTTGGCCTCTCACGTTCTCCATGATGGATGGTGTGGGGATAACAAACTGGTTCATCTTGTCATCATCGGTGGGGTCGTGGGTAGAAGAGACAGATTATGCCCTGCGGTCACTTGTGCGGGTCTGTATTGGGAGCAGGATTATGTCGAAGGGATAGGAAGGAGGGACGGATATGCACCTCGTAGTGAATAGATCCGTCCCCCTCTCTTGATTAAGTCTTAATCGTGCTTTTCGTCTTTGCCGTGCTTTCCTTTTTTGTCACAATCTTTGCCATGTTTTTCTTTGTATTTCTTCATCTTTTCATGCCGCTTCTCTTGCATTTCCTTCCATTTTGCTTGTTGGTCCGGCGTCAGTTCGGCTTCAATTTTTGCCATGGCCTGTTTGCGCATCTCTTTCATTTGTTGGTGAAGCCCCTCCATCTTCTGGTGCTTCTCCTCAATGATGGGGAGAATCTTGGCCTGTTGTTCCTCCGTAAGATCCAGCTTCTTCGTGAGTTTCTCCAGTTTGGATTTTGGATCATGACTGTAACCGTGACCATCTCCATCGGCCCAGGCTGTTGCCCCAGACAGACTCAAGACGACGGTCAGCAAGAAAAGCCCCATCATGCGCGAGATCATTTGGATTCTTCCCTCATGGATCATGCGGCGTTGACTTGTCCGATTCATTCTTACCTCCTGTGTGAAAAACAGTAATTGAAATGGTTATTTTCCTAGTATATCAAATGAAAGAGGGCCTCTGCTTTGCCTAAGACAATAAATGGCAAAGAGTAAGAAAAAATCCTTAAAGCCTGTTTATTGAATGGTTCATTGGAAGTCTTTCATTCGACAATTCAGAATCTTTTTTGAAGGAAACATGCGGCCTCTGTTAAATGAAGCGCCGGCAGTTTATAGCCTGACAGGTACAGGGCAGTTCCCCGTTGTGGTGTGAGTCGCCATAGTCGAGCGTGAGTTCGGTTCCGGCTTTGATAGGGTGCAAGGCATAAAACTCTGCCCGTTCTCCGATTATGCGCATAAAGGTATTGGGTGTGCAGGAATGGTTGATGAATCGAAACCCTGTCGTCTCTTCTGCCCCATCGATCGACTTCCCATTATTTACTTCGACAATGGCAATCCACTTTTGGATTTTGGCGCGCCTTCGTCCTTCTCGTTGCGTAATGCGTTCCCCCTCATACTCTCCGATTTTTTGTCTGGGGCGCAATGGAACTTTGGTGAATAGGCCTCGGCCCTCAATGGTACTGGGTTTGACTTCCATCGGAACAGGCCATCTGGTTTTGCAGGCTGAAGCGCGATGAGTTGGGGGCATGCGAAGAGGAATACGATTCGTCAAAAATTTTATAGATAACGGACTTCTGGTAACTGTACAAAATGGGAAGTTGTGAGGCAAGAATATAGGGGATGGATAAAGGGAAGAAAAGGCGGTATGTGTTTTCCGAGGGGGCATTCACCGGATTGGAAGAACCGGGAAGAGCTTTGATCATTCTCGGAGACACCGGCGAGTCCACAAAAGATGTATCAAGGTCAATCACCGCCCTTGAAAGCATCTTCGTCAAGTTCCGGCATAAGGTCTACTTCTTCCTCGATGCCTAATCCACCTTGAAACGATTCCCTGATGGCGACTACCTGTTGATGTGAGGGAGTGCCCTCAATTTGCTTCCCGAATCGGTCGAGGAACCGATTGCAGAGGGCCAGCCCAAGTTGAAAATATCGGGGTAGGGGGCCTTCCGTGACTTGCTGCCAGGTGATGTAAATGAGGAATTCCTGCAGGTGTTGGGCCTGTGGAAGCTGTGCTCCCAATTCCTGAAGGGTATCAAATGCGCGCTTGGCTTGTGGGCCTTGATCGGTGGAAAATATGGCTTCCGCTTCTAAAATGTCCGATTCAAGTTTCTCAAGTTCTCCGTACTCCTCAGCCTGTTGAAGAGCATTCAAGGCAGCGATGGCTGGATCAAAATTCATGGGAAACGCCTTTGTCTGTGAAAATGAGGTATGTGAACGTCGAGTGAGTGTAGCAGATCCATGATAAGATTGCGTATCCAAATCGGGCAAGTGACAAACGAAACCTATAAAGGAACAAGACTCTCTAGCTGAGTCATGATGGAGTGATGTAGGTTACTATTCGAGGAGGGAGTAGGCTCAATGGTGAATGCACAATCCGGTCAACACTATCCGTCGTGGGAGGCATTTTGCGGGGCCCGGCTGGATTATGTTCGGATCTTGGCTGAGACGGTGGAACAGAGTTTTCTCCGGCGGGACACCTCTCATTCGACTTTCTGTGGCTGTATCGATTGGCATTCCAGTGTTCATGGTGCCTATGCGTTATTAACGGCTTCGCGGCTGACCGGACAACCTCGCTGGGCTGAAATAGTCGATGCGGCACTCTCGCCTGATTGTCTGGAGGCCGAATTGGTCTCACTCAGGAACGGGGAACTCAATCATGAAATACCCTATGGCTTTTCTTGGTTTTTGAAACTGGCAATAGAACGGGAGCAGGGGTGGGGGAAGATAGACTTGTTACCGTTGGCGGCAGAAATTTCCACACATTTGGAACAATGGATTTTTTCTCTTCCCGCTGGAGAGGTTATTTGTCATTTGAAACAGAGGAACTATGGTAATTTGTCATGGGCCTTGCTGAATTTGTGGAATTGGAGTCAATGGAAGGCTGACCAAGTTTTAATCGAAAAACTTCTTAGGTTTACACGAATGTGGGTTGTCCTTCTTGATGAGACCTTACCTCCTTCATATGACAACGTGACGAATGAGTTTTTTGCGGCCTCTCTGCAACGGACCCGAACCATTTTTACGATTCTTTCCAAAGAAGAATCTTGGCGATGGTTTGAGTCATTTTGTCCAGACGGCCTTTCTATGGAACCGATTCCCACATCTTCCACGCCACATTCCGCAGGACTCAACTTTAGCCGTGCTTGGGCATTCTGGACGCTCTTTCAATCCGCTCGGAACTTGGCATTTCGTGAATTGTACGTCAATCATATTGTGACGCATATGCAGATGCCTCAGTATTGGCGGGATGATTATCGAAAACACGGACATTGGGTGCCTCAATTCGGAATCTATGCGATTGCGTTAAGCTTCGATGAGGCGCCGATCTAGCGCTGCGGTCCTTTTCTCAATAGCGGGAAAACGGTGGTTATCCGGCGCCACCAATTTTGGCCAGAGCCGATTCAGGAGAGATGAGGTTCCGTTGTAATCCGAGACTCTTGGTTTCCAATCCGATGGCAAGGCCTAAGAGTTGGGGAAGATGGAGTATCGGGAGATCGATAGAAGTCTGTTCCTGGCTGGCGGCTTTGGTCTGCATGCCGTCGAGGTTGAGATGGCAGAGCGGGCAGGGGGTAACCATGATATCGGCTCCATGTGATTTGGCGTCCCGCGTATGGGTGGCGACCATGGTAAGCGAGTTTTTTTCATTAATGGTCAAAATGGGAAATCCGCAGCATCGGGTTTTCCCTGGAAAATCTACAACCTCTGCTCCTAAAATTTCGATGATCCGTTCAAGAGATTTACCCCGATCAGGATGCCGGTCGAATTCCAGCGCATTGGTCGGCCGTTGAATATAGCACCCATAAAACGGCGCGGCACGAAGACCCGATAAGGGACGGGTGATCTGTTGCCGCAACGCCTCCTCGCCCACGTCCTCCAAGAGAATCCACAAAAAATGTTTGATCGTGGTGGTTCCCCGATAGGTTAATCCTTCCTCTCGGAGCAAGCCGTTAATTTCCTGAAGATAGTGTGGTTGAGTGGTGAGACGATGGTTGGCTTGGCTCATCACTCCCTGGCAGGTACTACAGATGGTCATGATGGGGAGGCCTTGTTGTTCGGCCATCGCAAAGGTTCGGGCATTCAACGCATCGCCGAGCCGCAAGTCTTTTTCCTGCAACACTCCCGCACCGGTACAGGAGGCGGTCGTCATTTCCGCAAGTTCAATTCCCAATTTGGGATAGACCTGCATGACGGATTGATACAATTCAGGACAGGCCCCCTTTGAGACGCAACCGGGAAAGAAGGCATATTTCATCGCTCTCTCCCTTCTATTTTTACCCTCATACCAGGGAGAAAAGGTTTATTTCCGGAAAAAAATGAAATGGTGTTGTCAGATGTCATCGTTTAATCCTGACCTGTTTGAAAAGCTGTTGGATATGGTGGATTCCGGGGATCGGGCGGTGAAGTGGGCCCGATAAGGGGACTTTGCCTTTGAGGACCGATTGAACGACCATGGGAATCATCCCGAGTAACCGGCCAATATTTTTAAGACCGAAAGTTCTGATCGCCAGCATCGGTTCGTCAAGAATCCCTTTGTGTTTGATGATGTCCGAAAATACCTCGGCATGTCGGGAGCCACAGGTGGCCGGTACTTTTTCTGCCAGGCCTTTGGCCCGCAAGGCCATGATGCGGTCCATCGGGCCGACCCCTTTGGGGCAGACCTGAATACATTCCATACACCGGGTGCAATCCCACATGCCATTCGGCTGGTTAAGGAAGTTCAGTCGTTGGGAAGTCGCCGAATCCCGTGGGTCCGCGACAAACCGATAGGCTTTCGCCAGGGCAGCAGGTCCGACGAATGTCTTATCGACATCCAAGACCGTGCAGTCGGAGACGCAGACGCCACACATGATGCAGCTCATGACCCCGGAGAGGTGGCTCATGGACTCCGGCGAGGCGGTATATTCAGCGGTGGGAGGCCGCCCTTCCGGTTGGAGCCACGGCTGAATCTGTCGAATCTTTGACCAGAACGGCGCCATATCCGTGACCAGATCTTTAATGACCGGCATGTTATTCATGGGTTCAACTTGAATCGTCCCTCCTTCCGAGGCGACCGAAATCATCTTGGTTTTGCAGGCCAGTGTGGCGTGTCCGTTAATGCGCATGCCGCAAGATCCGCAAATGGCTCCACGACAGGAACAACGGAGTGTTAAAGAATCATCAATCGTTTCGCGAATTTTAATAAGTCCATCGAGGACACTGTCGGAAGGATCGATTTCCAGGTCATATTCCTGATAGTACGAGGAGGGATGATCGTGTTCAGGATTAAAGCGGCGTATGCGAAGAGTGGTGTGCATCAGTGAGGGTGATTCCTCGGATTATGTTTATAGTATACCTCCTTTAAGCCGTTACCGGGTGGCTTCGCAGCTCTAAGACGGTTCCGAAGAGGCCATGATGGGCCCTTTGGTTTCATTAATAGACGCGAATTTGAGGTTGCCATTGGGTGATCCGCACCGGTAGATAGTCAACGTGTGGAGGACCATCGGGTTTATGATACAGCAACACATGTTTGAGCCAGTGTTCGTCGTCCCGGTCAAGAAAATCCGTCCGGAAATGGGCTCCACGGCTCTCCTGTCTGGTGAGCGCGCCCACAATAATGGCTTCCGCACAGTCCAACATAAACCCCAGTTCCAGTGCCGCGATCAATCCGGTATTAAACACCTGCCCTTTATCCTGGATGGTGAGGTCCGACCAACGTGTTTTTAGGTTGGTTATATGCCGGAGGGCGGCCTCCATCCCTTCCTCATCACGAAAAACCGACACATGCTTGTTCATGGTGATTCCCATCTCCAGGCGCAACGCAGCCGCTCGCTCTCCCGGTCCTTTCCGTCCCACGATGCCGGCCACTAGGTTGTTGTCTGCGTCTATCACGCTGTCTGGAACGGTGGGAGAAGAGATCGTATTGGCATACTCTGCGGCACATGTTCCAGCCCGTCGGCCAAACACCACAGTGTCCAACAACGAGTTCGCGCCCAACCTATTGCCGCCATGCAAGCTCAAGCAGGCGGTTTCCCCGGCAGCGAAGAGACCTGGAACCCCCGCCCATTGGCCCTGAACATCCCAACATCGGCCTTCGGTATCGGTTTTGATGCCTCCCATTTGGTAATGCATGCCCGGTCGGATGGGTAAGGGCTCCTCGGCTAAATCAACATTGGCGAATGTTTTAGCTTCGGCGTAAATTTGTCCAAGGCGATCTTGAAGAAAGGTCCGTCCCAAATGCCGGCAGTCGAGCAAGACGCAGCCTTTAACGCCACGCCCTTCATTGATTTCGATTTGTTCCGCACGGGAGACGACATCACGGGAAGCCAGCTCAAGCATATTGGGCGCATAGCGTTCCATAAAGCGCTCCCCCTTGCTGTTGAGAAGATAGGCTCCCTCTCCCCTGGCGGCTTCTGTAATCAAGAGGCCCTTCCCCTTCAGCGTTGTCGGGTGATATTGCACCATTTCCATATCCATTAATGGGGCCCCGGCCCGATAGGCCACGGCCATGCCATCGCCCGTACAAATCAAGGCGTTGGTGCTGGGTTCGTACACCCGGCCTAAGCCGCCTGTGGCCATGATCACGGCTTTGGCCCGAAATAGCGCGAACGTCCCTGTACGAATTTCAAAGGCCACCACTCCAGCACACCGTCCCTGGTCGTCTTTCACCAGGGAGGTCGCAAACCATTCTTCATAGACGGGAATTTTTGCCTGCAGCGTTTGTTCATACAGCACGTGAAGCAGCGCCTGCCCCGTAAAGTCGGACACAAAAAAAGTTCGTGCCCGTTTTTGTCCACCGAATCGGCGCGTCCCGAGGTGGCCTTCCTCGCTTCGGTTAAAAATAACCCCCATATGCTCTAAGGCGATAATATCCTGGCCGGCTTCTTGAGCGAGGATCTCAACGGCGTCCTGGTCGCCTAGATAATCACTGCCTTTCACGGTTTCGAAGGCATGGTCTTCCCAGTGGTCTCCCCGGTCGGTCAAGGCGGCGTTAATGCCGCCTTGCGCGGCATTGGAATGACTGCGCACTGGATGGACTTTCGTCATGATGGCCACGGAAGCCCCCTGGTTATGCGCGGCAAGAGCCGCCCGCATTCCCGCCAGACCGGCCCCAATGACGAGCACTTCATAAGAAAAGGAAGAGTTCATTATTCTCAAGCAACAATACGTGGCACAAAGATTCTTACAGCGATGACGTCGGCCGGGTGTGTGCCCTGATTATCGGGTTTCACGTGTTTCCACTGATTGATAAGAACGATGGCGGGGCCCTTCATAAATCTGGTCAGGCCGGAACAAGTGATTATCCTGATATTGTTCAAAGCAGTGCGCCAACCACCCGGCCACCCTGGCCATCGCAAAGACCGGAGTGAATAAATCAGTGTCGATGCCCATTCGATGGTAAATAATCCCGGAGTAAAAATCCACGTTGGGGCGTATGCCTTTTGGTCCCACGCGTTTTTCCATTTCCTGTTCAACCGCCCTGGCCAGAGTAAATAAAGAATTGCCATCCGGTCGGGTATCCAATTCTTGGGCGAATTCTTGTAACACAGTGGCGCGTGGGTCCTTGACCTTATAAATTCGATGCCCGAACCCCATAATTTTTTCCTTTAATGAAAACTTCTGATCCAGGTAGGCAGGAATAGCCTCAACGGTTCCTATATCCTCCAGCATGTGAATGACCGCCTCATTGGCGCCGCCATGTAACGGGCCTTCCAAGGTACCAATGGCCGAGGCGATTACTGTAAACGGATCGGCCAGTGTGGAGGCCGTCACCAGTCCGCTAAATGTCGAGGCGTTCATGGTGTGTTCGGCATGGAGAATCAAACAGATATCAAACATTCTGGCAATGTCGGGAGCAGGAACTTTCTCGGTGAGCATGTATAAAAAGTTTTCGGCGAAGGAAAGGTCGTCACGCGGTTGGATCTGCTCATCACCATGACGCAGGCGGGCAAATGCTGCGACGATGGTGGGGAGTTTGGCGATGAGCCGGACAGCGGTCCAATACCGGGTGGCATCATCCCGGACATCCGGCACTGGATAAAACATGCCGAGGGCAGCCACAGCCGCTTGAAGGGCATCCATCGGATGTCCATGCTCCGGGAGGCATTTCAGGAGATCAGTGATGCGATATTTGATCCTGCGATGGTGCGTAAGATCCTCATGAAACCGGGAGAGTTCTGCTTGAGTTGGAAGCCGGTTGAATAATAATAAAAACGCCGTTTCGGTGAAGGTGCTTCGGGTGGCAAGTTCCTCAATCGGGATACCGCGATATTCCAGAATTCCCTGGAGTCCATCTACAAAACTGATTGTTGATTTCGCTGCAGGAATGCCTGCTAGTCCTGGCAAAAAATCTTCCATATCACCTTTTCTTTCTCTTTGATGTCATTTTCGCATGGTGGCGTATAATCTTAGTATACCTTGCTCACGATCTTTACCCCAACTTTCCTTATGAAATTGCTATATGAAATTTGAAAAATTATTATGAAATGAGATTTCGAGGGTAAAAAAAGACCTTAACGATTGTTTTCGTGTGGGCGAGCTTTTTTAATTTCAAGAAAGGGGATGTGAATATGCGGGGTTTTCAGCACTTCATGATGGTCGCGGGATTGGTGACACTGGTTATGGGGGGATCAGTATCCTTGACAGGAGCGGACCCCGGAAATGCTCACGATCCGCATGGAAAGCAGCCTCATGCGGGAATGGAATATGGGACTAGTAATCATAAGGGAATGGAGCATCATGGAGGTCTTTCTCCCTTGGGCATGAAAAAGGAATTGGGTCTTTCTGAGGATCAGGTGACCCGGCTCCGTCCACTTGAATTGGACTACCGAAAGACCATGATCCGGAGTGGGGCCGATTTACGGGTGGCGATGGTCGATTTAGGAACACTTATGGATGCCAAGCAAGTCGATATGGCGGCCATTAACGGGAAGGTTGATGAACTCAGCCTATTACAAAAAAACATGATGATGTATCGTGTCGGGATTTATCTCAAAGTGAGGGAGATCTTGTTGCCGGTGCAATATGAGCAGTTTCGGGCCAGGCTTCGTGAACATATGGAAGGCATGGGCTTTCATGGAGGAGAGATGCACGAAAGGCAAAAACATCATGGTCATGATGATGAGATAGAAACAAACCATCCGTGAATATCAAGCGCATCTCTAAAAGATGATCCCCTCCGTTATCCTAGGCCCTGAGGGGGAAGAATTGGCTTCACCTCATCGATCATCCCGAATACGTCCTTCTTCATAAGGGCCCCTTCCCTTCTTTTCACTAGGAGAAGGGGCCCGTCGGTTTTCCTGAATCTGTCAATCTGCATTTATCTCCCTACAGGGTTATTGGTGTAGTTGTATGCGATTGCCTGCACATCCTCATGCGATTCCTGGTGCGGTTTGCCACAGGAAGACATCTAACCACTTGATGTTGTTCATGAAAGAAAACATGTCATGGGAGGGAATGAGCTTTGCAATATCTTTATATAGGATCCAATGAAGCACGATAAGGTACTCAGTCGCATTTTTGTGTCGTGGAGGAGGTTGTAATGAGACCATTGACCAAATTTTGTATCCTGATGTTGGTGATGGGTGGTTTTCAGGGAGTTCTCTCGGGTCTCGCTATGGATGGACAGATGGCGCAAGCACCTGAAGCTCGACAGGAAATTCAGACCAATTCGCCGAGCTCGACCTCCCGGTATGTCAATGTGGAAGGGACGCTTCAGGCTATCCAGGGAGATCTGTTTATCATTGAAGGGGCGTCGGCCGAACAACCGATAAGAATACAGGTAGGGAAAGATACAGCCTTTCCCAATGGGCAAAAACAACTTGGGCAACCCGTGAATGCCTTGGTCTCCGCCCAGGATGGACATGCGTTGATCATTCGATAACCGGAACCTCGGTAATTGGCTGTCAGAGGCTGAATCCGTGAGAAATAATGTCAGGGGAAGAGGGCATTACGTAGGGAATGAAGAGGTAACCATTACGATTACATGAATGCGGGAAGGGTGAACATTTCAGAATTATTCACTTTGTCACTTGGGGGAGATACGGTGTGTGGTTCGAAGTGTTCATCCTTCCGCTAATTTTACATCGTTAGGTGCATGATAGCAAATTATTGGAGAGAAGGCCAATGATGAAATGTGAAACGTGCAGTCAAGAGTATACGGCTTTTGATTTCGTCACTTTGCGGAATCTCTGTGAGCATGTGTATTTGGATTCCCTCGCGCAGAAACAGAATCCCTCGTTATCCAAGTCCGAAAAGTCAGTTTCCCGGTTAAATCTACACCAACCGGTCTGACCGGCGCTGCCTGCGGCCTCGCGGATCAAATGCCGTGAGACATGCAGAGAAATGGGCTTTAGGGTCGGTTTTGTCCGTGGGTTTGCTCTTCCGCATGATAAGAGCTTCGGACGAGTGGGCCTGATTCTACGTGTTGAAAACCTAAGGCTATTCCCTCCTGTTTGAATTCTTCAAACTCCTCTGGACTATAATATCGAGAAACCGGAGCATGCTGAAGAGTCGGCTGAAGGTATTGTCCGATGGTCAGTATGTCACACTCTACCCTTCGAAGATCCTGCATCACCTGCCGAATTTCATCGTTTGATTCCCCTAGTCCTGCCATGAGTCCCGATTTTGTTCGTCCTCCCATGGTTTTGGCCCAATGAAGAATCTGGAGCGACCGCTGGTATTTTCCCTGTGGACGAATTGAGGGGAAGAGGCGAGGGACGCTCTCAATGTTATGGTTCAAAATATCCGGTTGAGCCTGCATGACTATTTCCAGATCAGTCTGATGCCCCTGAAAGTCCGGGATCAACACTTCGACCCTGCATGCCGGATTTTCATGTCGGATTCGTTGAATGGTCTCTGCAAACAGGGCGGCCCCTCCATCAGGGAGATCGTCTCGATTGACCGAGGTCACCACTGCATGCCGCAATTTTAGGATTTTGACGGCATCCGCCACGCGCCGAGGCTCTTCTATGTCCACTGAGGACGGGCGTCCGGTTGTCACCGAACAATAATGACAACGCCTGGTGCAAATATCTCCAAGAATAAGGAATGTGGCGGTCCGATTATTCCAACATTCCCAAATATTCGGACATCGTGCCTCTTCACAAATAGTATGCAGGCGGTGCGTATCCATCAACTGACGGATTTCCTGGTAGTGAGGTCCCGGTCTGAAACGGACTTTGAACCAGGAAGGGAGATTTCTCCTCCGGGAGGTCTTTACGGAAGAAGAGACGGGAGTGATTTCTGAAGTCGGGATGAATGTCATGAGTGTCTTCGAGTTTAAGGTGATCTGTGTAATGTGTCTCGAGATGGAATCGAGTCGGGTACGCCACCAATAGGCATGGTATATTCTAGCACGTGAGTATAGGGATGCCTACTTTCATTGAAAGGTCTCTCAAAGCCTAAAGGAACGAGGGAAATCTTGAAAGTTATGAAGGCGGAAATCAGCGGAGGTTAGCACCTGGGCAGTTGTAGCAGTATGTCATACGGGCTCATCAATCATCGGGGAAAAGTGGTTGGCCCAATCAATAGCTTTCACATAGAAATTCCGAATCGTGCCAGGGGAAAGTTGGAATGTCTTGAGTTGCAACCACTCCCCCTTTTCGTAGGCTTTCACGCTACTTAACGCCGCTCCCATTGTGCCCTTTTCCAGTATTAAGGCTTCAAGTATATCGTCCGGGAGCGGAAGGTTCCCCACAAGTTTTTCCATAGAAGATCCATACAAGGTTTCTAAGACCGAAAGAAGGCCCATGGTGAAATACTTTTCTGGAGAATCGGCGCCAAGCTGCTGTCCTAAGCTTTCACACATTTTCGCTCGCACCAAGGCAATCACAAGCATTTCCATCGGCTGGTCCTTTCCAATGGCCATCACAATGAGAGAGGCCCAGGTGCGTATCCGGTCGAGGCCTACCATACAGGCAGCTTGCTCAATGCATTCTACCCGCCGGGGAAGTCCGACAGAGGCAGAATTCACATATCGAAGAATCTTATAGCTCAAAGACAGATCGTTACGGATAAACTCGACCAGACATTCAAAGGAAATATTCGGGTCCTGAATTTTTCCTAATAATTCCAGGAGGGCTACACGATTCCCGGGGATTTCGTGCCCGCGAATAATATCAGGACGATAAAAGAAAAACCCTTGAAAGTAGAAAACCCCAAGTTCTTTGCAAGTTTCAAAGGACTCTCGTGTTTCCACTTTTTCGGCGAGGAGGCGCGCGCGGTAGTCGCGGAGTTGATGGGTCTCTTGTTGTAGTTGTTGGGAGCTTTTTCCTAAGACATCGATTTTCACGATATCGGCCAATTCCAGAAACGGTCGAAAGCGATCATGGAATACAAAGTCATCCAAGGCAATGGTATAGCCCTGCTGAGAGAGGGAGGTTATCGCTTCAATCACTTGTTGGGTGGGCTCCACCGTCTCCAATATTTCCAAAACCACGCGGTTTTTGGGGAGAGCCTCACAATATCTGTCTAATAAAAATTGTTTGGGAATATTCAAAAAAGCCAGGTGTGTTCCCACCACATGCTCCAGGCCAATATCGAGATAGGTATTTAAGAGGACCTGGGCCGTGGCGATTGCTTCATCATGGATGGCCGCGGAGTCGGATTCACAATTTCGATAAAGCACCTCATAACCAATGGTCTTCAGATTCGGGCCTAAAATCGGCTGGCGACCGACGAAGATATTTCCATAGTTGGTAATGCCGGTGTTCATGACTAAAGGCGGAGATTAGCCGTATTAATTGGTCTAGCGGGTAGGGGGAGGTCTATGGTGATACCGATTATTCTCATCTGAGCATTCCAATCTGTCAGAGGTCTCCTTTCATTATTGTCGGCAGTTCACCGAAAAGAATTAAGAAATCATACAAATGCATGGAAGTCTGCAATAGAATACGGAAGTCGTTGACCTGGATCAGGAAATACCCATTTTTCTGCTCGCCGTTCAGGATTCCGAGGACTTCACGATTGCTCAGCTCCTTGACCCTTTCAGGCGTTCCAGACAGTTTTTCCCGAAGGTTCACCAATACGTGTTGAGTATGGAGATCATGAAAAGAGTGAAAACTGCCACTATATAGAGATTTTCTTATACGATTAGGTATTAATATGTAGAACCTCGGAGTATGGAGATGACGCACAATAGGGTGGCAGGAGATGGTATCTGAGAAAACGAACGTCGATGCCCGGCGAAAGATTCAATTTTTTTGGGGAAAGAGTCTATTCCGTAACTGAATGGAATTCAGGATGGAGCAGGGTAGCCAGGGCTTCAACCTTAATGGGTCGGCTAAAGAAATAACCCTGGTAATGGTCGCAATTCAGCGAGTTAAGAAGATCAAGTTGCTCCTGATTCTCTACCCCTTCCGCGACAACGGTCAGGGAAAACTCATGCGCCAAATAAATCACGGCGGAGACCAGGGCCCGGTCTTCAGGGTTGTGGGTAATATCGGTTAGAAAGGAGCGGTCGATCTTCAACTCATGAATCGGAAAACGTTTCAAATAGCTGAGAGAGGAGTAACCTGTCCCGAAGTCATCCATAGAAATTTTTGGTCCCAAGGCCATCAGGTGGTTCAAGGTCTCCACTGCCTGCTCTGCGTTTCCCATTAACAAACTTTCCGTTAGTTCGAGTGTCAAATACTTTGCATCGACCCCCCTGCTCTGTAAGGTTTCCCTTACCAAATGGACCAGATAGCCGTCATTGAATTGTTTTGCCGATACATTCACCGCCACCTGAATCCATATCCCCTGAGCCTGCCAGCGGGCTAATTGCGCACAGGCTTCTTTGAGCACCCATTCACCCAGAGCGATGATCAGGCCGGTCTCTTCGGCTAAGGGAATGAATTGATCCGGAAAGATAAGCGTGCCGTCCGGTTTTTGCCATCGAACCAGCGCTTCGACCCCGATGATGTGACCGCTCTTTACTTCAACCTTCGGCTGATAATACAACAGGAGTTGATCTCCCTCGATAGCATGGCGCAAGTCTGCTTCCATTCGCAGGCGCGCGAGGCTTTGAGAATTCAGTTCGCTCGAATAAAAATTGAAACCTCCCTTGCCATGTAGACTGGCCTGGGTGCTCGCACTAACGGCGCATTGGATGAGGGCGGTTAAATCTGTAGCATCCGCAGGAAAACTCGCAATACCAATACTTGGGGGAATATAGACCTCGGTCCCATTGGCATTGAATGGAGATTCCATGACCTTGAGAATACGGGAAGCCAACTTGGTCGCATGTTCGGTATGAGTCATCGTCGGACACAATAGAGAAAATTCATCCCCATCCACCCGAAACAGGCTATCCAGTTCAGTCGAATCGGGTATTCCCCGCCCAAACACATCCGATCGGCGCATGCAGGAACTCATCCGCTCCGCGATTTGGGTGATGAGTTGATCTGAGATTTCCGGACCGAAGGTGGTTGAGAGGCGCTTAAACTGGTTGAGGGTAATATGAAGCAATACCAGGTTGTCATGATGGCGTTCCGCTCGCTGGATAAACCAAGCCAATCGGTCAAGAAACAGACTCCGGTTCGGCAATTTCGTCAAGGCATCATAGTAGGCAAGTTGGTTTTGATAGGCTCGGGCGGCGAGGGTGTTGCGAACCCGAAGTTTCAATTCACTGGGATCGACCGGCTTCGCGAGAAAATCTGTGGCACCCCGGTCAAGAGCCTGGAGTTTGGTCTCCGCGTCGGAGGAAGAAGTCAGGATAATGACAGGAAGATGTTTCAACTTGTGATGATTCCTCACCTGCTCCAGGATTTCGAATCCCGGGACGTTTGGCATCATCAGATCAAGCAACAGAATATCCGGTCGATGCTCTTCAATTTGTTCCAGGGCCTGAGAGGAATCCTCCACAAGCACAAAGTGCTGATAACCGGCATCCTCCAGGTAGGCCCGCATGATCTCCATGGTCGTTTCCTCATCATCGACCATCATGATTGTGGCCTGAGTCAGGGAGGTTTCATCGCATCCTAATTCATTAAGAACGGGTTTAGCCAAATGCAGCCGTTCGAATTTTTGTGTTTGAAGGGCTTTCTGATCTGCCTGTTCTGTTTCCATGTCGGGATGACTTCAGAGCTAAAAAGGCCGGTATCCCAGCCGTTGGGCCAAGATTGTTTTTTCATGCAATCTTTTCGGTTTTTTGGAGGGGAAAATAAAGTTGAAAAAGGTAAATAATCAGAAAAAAGGGTTGCCCAGTGTGTCTGGAAATCGCGAAGCGACCGGACGGTAATTGAGCTGGAAGGTGGGGTGGTCCCTTAAGGTGGAAAAGGCAACCGGAACCTTATCCGACAGACTTGGGTTCAGAGGGCACTCCAATCGCCACTAGCCCTGTGCTGCCCTGAGCCCCATGAGCTATTCGTGTCGCCAGAAGGTGAATTCGGTGAAGGTGCTGCTCGATGATTGCCAGATCGGCAGCCTTGGCCGCGGCTTCCATTTCAGCTGCCGGCTTATTCAACACATCGAATCCCACAGTGCCACCCGCACCCTTCAGCCAATGAGCCAGCTTGGCAAGGGTTTCCATATCCCGATTCGAATAGGCGACATCCATCGCCTGCAGTTGTTCACCCAGGCGACCCACAAAACGGGCAATCACATTGGCGAGTTTCGGGTTGGTTGCCCCTAATTTGGAAACAATGGGTGAGGAATCCTCAATCTGTGAGGCTTGATGGTCCAGGGACTCCTGGAGGACGGATTGCCTGAACGATTCACCGGCTGGTTGACCATGAAGGAACTGAGCCAATTTTGCGAGGAACCGGTCGAGGTCGATGGGTTTGGTGAGATAGTCGGAAAATCCGGCATCAAATAACTCCTGCTCGAAGCCTTTCATGGCGTTGGCGGTGAGCGCAATGATGGGGATCTGCAGGCCTTTGTCCCGTAACGAGCGAGTGGCAGTGAGCCCGTCCATCTCGGGCATCTGCATGTCCATGAGAATGATATCATATTCCCTGGCCGTAGCCATTTCCACGCCGATCAGACCATTTCCCGCTTCGTCGATGCTCAGACCATAACCCTCCAGGATCACCTTCACGAATTCGCGGTTTTCCTGGCCATCATCTACGACCAGGATCCTAGCCGATGGAAAGACCCAGTTGGTGTGTTCCTGCGTCATGACCGATTCGTCGATCATTAAGGCCTGCTCGGGTGTGACCCAGGTCACCTCCCTCGCACTGCCGGCATCCAGTGTGATCTTGAATACGCTTCCAGCTCCAGACTGACTTTCCACCGTAATATCCCCACCCAGGGCACGTGCGAACTTGCGGCTGATAGCTAAACCAAGGCCGGTTCCACCGAATTTCCGGGTCACCGACGCATCGGCCTGGACAAAATCTTCAAAAATTCGCTGAGTGGCTTCCTCATTCATTCCAATACCGGTGTCGGCGACATCAATATGAAATTGGATCAGGTCTCCGGCCACCTGCTTGGCGTGTGCGGTCACCGTGACCGCGCCGCGCTCAGTGAATTTCACCGCGTTCCCCACGAGGTTGGTGATAATCTGGCGGATTCGGCCTGGATCTCCGATAATGGTCTCCGGGACGTCTTCCGGTACTTTGAGTTCGAGTGCGATGCCTTTTTCGTGAGCCCTCACACCAAGGACTCTGACGACATCCATAATCACGACATAGGGATTGAATCGTACCCGTTCGATCTCCAGGCGCCCCGACTCGACCTTCGAGAGATCCAGAATATCGTTAATAAGGTCAAGCAAATGTTTCCCACTGGAATTGATGATCTCGAGGTGTTTCCGGGTTTCAACCGAGTCACGTCCGTAACCACGTTTAATCAATTCAGTGAAACCCAGGATAGCATTCATCGGCGTGCGGATCTCATGACTCATATTGGCCAGGAAGGCGCTCTTGGCCTGATTGGCCGCAACGGCCTCCTCTTTGGACTTCAGTAACTCGATTTCGGCTTCTTCCAATTGCGTGACGTCATCAAAGCTGACCAGGACACCGACATTTTTGGCTCCACTGCCAAGGATAGGGGAGCAGTTTATCATAAACGTCAGCCGTGTGCCGTCGGGCAGAGTCAATCGGACGCGTTCATTCTTTTGAGCCTCTCCCGAATTCAAGGCGATATGCCAGGGGTGTGCCCCCGGTGCCAACGGATGGCCTTCGATGTCCGACCACGGAAACGCTCCGACCGCCTGGCCCAAGAGCGCCTCAGGTGTCTTGGTTAACAACATGGCGAAGGCTCGATTGGCCAGCATGATCTGCCCTTTGTTGTCGAGCACCAGGAGCCCTTCTGCCATCGTATCGAGAGCGGATCGCACACGCTCAGGAACAGCCTGGGAGGGATCGAGTTGTTTCAACATTTTTCCTAAATATAGATAAAATCCGATGAAACACATCAGACCCACAAACAACAGGAATTGTGGTTGAGGGCCGGTGAGAAACCCAAACCAGCTATCGTCACTCAATGGACTGAATCGCAATTCGACTTGTCCCCATTTGTCTTCTCCTTCCCAAATTGCGACCGTCACCTGGGTATTGGAAGAATAATCCGAATTGTTGTCCAGCCAATGGTTCTCATGGTCACGTATTGTAATAAGCCAATCACCCGCTTCAGTTCGCAATCCGGCTGATAACAGGTCTGGGTTGCGGTCCACGACCAATTGCAAAATCCCCTCCAGGCGGTCAACGTCGTTCTGGGTTATCAGGATTGTGCCATTGGCGGCAATGGATTCGGCCAAAGCCGCACGTCCCTGGCGAACCGCTCCGTTTCGGTCGGGCATGAAGCCAAACAAACCTGCCGTCAGTAACACACTGATAAGGAGACTGACTTGGCCGAAGGCCAGACGAGATTTTGTTGAAAGAATGTTCATCACTTATGCCAATGAAACCACCTGGCTCGAGCAGTCTTAGCGGGATTCCCGGTCTTTCCCTCAGCTATCTCGGATGCAGTGGATTTCTCAAATAATAATTCAACCGAATCGCCTTCCACACTGTTCTGCCCCTTTTGTCCTTTCTTTTTCGTTGCCGAATCGAGCACTAATAGCGGATTCACAAACTGCCAGGCCGGTACCGATGAGAGCAATGCCGTCAATAGCACCCCACTGCGCAGGAGCCAGACGACATAGCCGATCGACAGCCCGGAGGATACGGCAATGCTGGATGCCAAAAAGGTGTGCTGGGTGGCAGCGACCTCCTGAACATCCTCGCGGAGGCGATCCAAGTCCTGAAGGAACCCCGATCGGTGCAGTAATGATCGGATTTCATCTTTGAACGTCGTGAGTTCAATAGGCTTCCTGAGCAAACTCCATATGTCACTCACCATCTCCACGAGGCCCGTGCGTTCTTCATCCTCCTGCTTAGCCGGCAATTCATGTCGTCCCAGCGTATTATCCGTCTCCGAATTTTTGGCGCCAGTGATTGTGGAGTCCTGGCCGCCGTCAGGGATATTCCATGGCAAGCCGGGATCAAGACTGCCCCCATTGCCCGGCGCCTGGTCCTCTGAAGTCTCTTCGCCGGTATCTCTCGGGGGGGGATCGGTTGAAGGCGCAGAGTCCGGTGGCGGGGGAATAAAAATTTGGGGCGGAACATTGGCTTGGGTCACCGTGACGGCGATTGCCTGCGTATCGACGGATGTGCCATCGGAGGCCTGGACGATCACGTCATAGATATTATCGGCCCCGACATCGCCCGGTGTCTGATATTCCGGAGCGGTGATGAATGTAAGAGCCCCGGTCGCGGGATCGATAGTAAATAACGCCGCATCGACACCGCCTACAATGCTGTAGGTCAGGGAATTGCCCTCCGCATCCGTGGCATTCACATCAGTCACGGCCGTGGTGCCGGTGGTAACAGAAATATTGGCGGTGGCACTGCCTCCATCTGAGGTGATGACGGGGGCATCGTTGACCGGGGTCACGGTCAAGTCCACCCTGATGGTATTCGATGTGGCACCGGAGAGATCCCGGATCGTATAGGTGAAACTTTCGGAGAGAGTTTCCGAACCACTATGGGTATAATCCACCGTCCCATCGGGATTAATGCTTGTAATGGTGCCATTGGTGGGGCCGGAGACAATGGTGATGCCGGTCAGATCCAATCCGTCATCGGGATCGCTGTCATTGTTGGATAGATTCAGCCGGGTGGTCGCCCCTTCATTGACGGTAAAGTTGTCGGCCACCGCTATGGGCGAATCGTTGACCGGGGTCACGGTCAAGTCCACTCTGATGATATTCGATGTGGCACCGGAGAGATCCCGGATCGTATAGGTGAAACTATCGGAGAGGGTTTCGGAGCCATTATGAGTATAGTCCACCGTCCCATCGGGATTAATGCTCGCAATGGTGCCATTGATGGGGCCGGAGACAATCGTGAGGCTGGTCAGATCCAATCCGTCATCGGGATCGCTATCATTGTTGGAAAGGTTCAGCTGGGTGGTCGACCCTTCATTGACAATAAATCCGTCCCCCACGGTTATCGGAGGATCATTGACGGGATTGACGTTAATGGTCGTGCGGGCGGCCGAACTGTCTGCCGTGCCGTCGTTGACATACACGTCGATTAATCGGTCGCCATCGCTGGGAGCGTTCGTATCCGTGTGTTGGTACTGAAACGCCTTGATCAACGTTTTCGTCTCGACCTCTGTAAACGTCCCGCCGCCTTGTTTGGTAATCGTGACCGTGGCTGTTCCTGCCCCGGTGGCGAGCATCACATGATAGTTTCCGCCGGTGGTGTCCTGTCCGGCCACGGCGGTTCCTAGGGTAAAGGTATTGCCGTCGAGCACGAGTGTCTCAGCATTGCCGTCCAGCAGACCGCTCACGCCCAGTTTCACATAGGCGAAGGTGGTGCTATCCGGATCCAACAGATCCGTGTCACTATCGGCGATGCCCATCGGCCCGGCACCTTCAGTGAATGTGGCGTCATAGTCGTTGCCTGTGGCGCCGGAACTGTCGTTGGCATCGAGGTCCACGGTCGGCGGGTCATT
Source organism: Nitrospirales bacterium (assembly GCA_021604105.1). Taxonomy (GTDB): domain Bacteria; phylum Nitrospirota; class Nitrospiria; order Nitrospirales; family UBA8639; genus Nitrospira_E. The sequence continues at coordinate 20,398 of BQIW01000038.1, forward strand.
GACGGGAGTAACGATGATAGTAGCCGTATCCATGTGGGTAAGGGATCCACCACCTGTGTTGCCCAAATCATCGACACTCAGGGTCAGCAGATCCGACGCGTCAAAGTCTGTGTTTGTTTGGTACATGAGGGTGGCCAACGCATTATTGAGATTTGTCGTAGTGCCGGTAACAGTCATTGTTGCACTGTCGTTTGCTCCGCCGGCGAAGGTCAGGCCGGTTGTGGTCACCAATCGCAAAATACCGTCATTCACCGACAGGCTGACCGAAATGATATTCACTCCGGCATCACTGTCCGAAACGCTGACTCCGCCTAAGGGTCTGAACCCATCATCTTCATTCACCCCGTAGGAAACCGGACTAATTGTGGCAGTCGGCTGGTCATTGACAGGATCCACGTTGATCGTCGTGCGGGCTGCCGCACTGTCCGTGGTGCCGTCATTGACTCGTACCTCGATCAGCCGGTCACCATCAGAAGGAGCGCCCGTATCCGTGTGCTGGTATTGAATGGCCTTGATCAGCGTTTCCGCCTCGGCTTCGCTAAAGGTGGCCCCGCTCTGTTTGACGATCGTCATGATGGCTGTGTCTGCGGCCGTAGACACTCGCACATGGTAGTTGCCGCCGCTGGTGTCCTGACCGGGCGCATCGGTGGCCAGCGCAAAGGTATCCCCGTCGAGGATCAAGACTTCCGCATCGCCATCCAGGAGGCCACTGACTGACAAGGTCACATACGCAAACGTGGTGCTGTCCACATCCGCCAGATCTGTATCGGCGTCCGCAATTGCGGTGGGTCCGTCACCTTCGGTAAAGGTGAAAGCATAATCATTGTCCGAAGCTCCACTGCTGTTATTCACATCAAGGTCCAACGTTGGGGCGGCCGTACTCCCGTATTGGCGGGCAAAGATATCAGTTTGTGCGCCGTCGCTGCCGGTCCATACGGCCACGAAGTTATCCCGGTCCAGCATGGCCACCGAGGCACGGTCCTGAGTGTTGGCGGTGGTTTGATTAATCAAAAACTCGAGACCGATTTTTTGACCACTGGAGTTGAATTTCTGGCCAAAGACCCCGGCGGTGTCATTCTGCCCAGGCCGATTTCCCGCCCCCTCCCATACAACGATGAACTCACCGATATCATCCATGGTGATAGAGGGATTAGTCTGAGTGGTCAAGAGACCTGAGGTATTGGCAATTTTGGGGAGAAAGAGCGCATTTCCTGCTGCGTCGAATTGCCTGACATAGACTTCCACATCAAGGACTGTAGCGCGATAGGCCACGGTAAACCGCCCATCGCTGCTCATATCCACTGCAGCGGCACCGGCACTGAGCTGTAGGAGCACGTCAACCTGACCGCTATTCTGTGAAACCCCTCCGCTATTGTAGAGCTGAAAGAAGACGTCCGAACCGTTATCCCAGACGACCACAAATCCGCCAGAATCCGCAATCCCTACCGATGGATCCTTCGCAGCCGCTGCGGTGTTGACGGTGATGTCACTGCCGGTCAACCCTCCGCCCATGCTGCCGCGTCGTACAAAAATTCCTTCGTTGCCCCCGCCGTCGCCTTCCCATGCGATCACGAAATCACCGGCGCCATTCATGTTCACGGATGGATTGTGCTGAGTGTTAGACGTGCCGGTGTTGACGATCAGGTCTCCAGCATCGACGGCTGTGCCGTTGGCGAGAAATCTTCGCATGAAAATATCCCCGCCTTGGGTCCAGGTGACGAGAAAATTTCCGCTGTCGTCGACGGCGACATCGGTCCACGCGTTTGTTCCGCCGCCGATGTTGACTTGAAATTGAGCGACCTTCTGATTGCCACTGGCGTCCAACACTTTGGCGAACACTTTGTCGTTGGACGTGCCGTTCGTCCATACCACCACGTAGTCTCCGTTCGGCCCGATATCGACTGCCCGTTCGGCTCCTCGCAACGGGCCGCTGGTCTGCTCATTATTTCCTGAGGGATCATTGACCGTGAATTCATTTTTCGAGACAAAGGCGGAAGACTTATATTCGTAGGCGCCGATGTCCGGCGCCGCATCACGCGTGATGCCGCGCTGATCAACTGCAGGCGCACCGCTTGTTGTCCCTGCGTTGAGGGCGGGGCTGGCCGCCAGCAGCGCATGTGTGTTCGTGGGGCCGCCGTTGTTGGCGAGGACATCAAGATTGGCGCTCATGCCGGTAATGTCGCTGCCAACAAAACCGGTCGCTCCGCCTACCACTTCGAGCAGGTTGTACCCACTGCTGCTGAAACTGCCCAGGACATCATCATTGGCGGTAGCCGCCGTATTACCGCTCACAATCGTGTTGGAAATTTGAACGAGGGTGCCGTTGGAATAAATGCCACCGGCGTCATTGGCATTGTTGAGCGTGAAGGTGGAATTGATCACGGTGATCGGTGTATCCGTCCAGATCCCGCCCCCTTTATTGACGGCGGTGTTGCCGCTGAACGTCACATTGGTCAGGGTGCCCCCGTTAGCAGCGTGAAAATGAATCCCGGCGCCCTCATCCGCCAGATTATTGGCAATGAGGACCCGGTTGAGATTCAGCGTTCCGTGTACGTGAAAGGCGCCGCCGTCGCCGCCAGTGCTGTTGTTATTGGACACTGTGGCATCGCTGAGATTGAGGATGCTGTTACCGTTGACATATACCCCGGCCCCATTACTGATTTCACGTCCGTTTTGAATGGTCAGCCCGCTCATCGTGACCGTAATGCTGCCTTGGGTTTCAAAAATCCGTTCATTCGCGTTGCCATCGATGATGGTGGTGTCGGCACCGTCACCGGTGACGATCACATTGTCAGTAATATCCAGTTTTCCTGTGGTCAAGACATACGTGCCGGTTGGAATGATGATCGTGTCGGTTCCGGGTGCGGCATTGGCGTCGATAATAGCCTGACGAAGTGACCCTGCTCCGGCGTCATTCGTATTGGTGACGGTAAAGGTCGCGAGGACACCCTCCCAGGCTTCTTGGGTGGCTTCGCCGATGACGATTGACGTTTCAATGAACCCGGTTGCCACTTCCAATTCCCAGTTGGCATATTCGCTAACGTGCCCGGTCCGGTCCGTGCTCGCGGCAATATCAGCCCCTGTCAGTTCGGCTAGGGTTTGGATTGCAGAGAAGCCGGGCTGACCGTGTCCAAAGGTACAGCCATAGATCAACAGATCGGCATCGGCAGACAAGCTCTGCCCGATCTGAGTCAACAGCGCCGCATAGTGATTGCTCATCGAATTATTGTTGAGAAAGGCCGTGCCTAAATGCAGTTCCGCTTCGGTGCCTTCTCCAATTAGATGAATGGCATCGATATTACTTCGGCCCTTGAGCGCTTCAGCAATTTCTTCGATCCCGTCTCTCCCTGCATCAAGAAGAATGACTTCGGCGGCAGGATGAATTCCTTCCATAAGGGTTTGGTAATCCTCAACCCGGGTATCGATAAAGACTATTTCCCGACGATCAGTTGGAGTAGCCGGGGAGAAAGCGAAGGGACGGGAGTTGACACCGTCAATGCCCATTGTTTCACCGGAGTTCGTGTCTGCCTCAACATCGGTTTCCGAGACAGTTTGAACTTGGGCAATCTGGTCCTGCACCACTTCTGCCCCGGTGGCGAGGGCTGCCCCATCAAATAAGATCCTTGGTTCAAGAGCCAATAGTGTTTTCATTTCATAGCGATCCCTGGTGCCGGTGAATGTTTGCCCGGACCTTTCTTCGTGCTGGTATTCCCTGATTGAGCTGATTCATCTGATATCACGCACCTATCCTTATGACGTGATTCTTCGTGTTGAGTTTCTCCTGTGGCCATAAATTCAACGGAAATTTCATGGTATTTTTGCATCGTGTTTTCCCTTTAGGCACATGCTTACGGCATGAGAAACCTCCATCTCCTTATTCGGCTATTGGCTTCATTTACTGGAAGCAATAAGGAAAATTTTCCCATCAAGTAATATTGTTGTTGGGGTTGAGATTGAATTAGGGAACCTGGGTGTGCAATTGAGAGAACCGATTCGGGGCATTGATTCCGAAAAATCAGACGGATTCTGGTTCATGAGGAAAGTGGACCCAAGATTTGATGGAAAAAAGAGGTGAAATTGAAAACTAAATTGGGGGGTATTCTGATTCAACCGACGAGGTCACATGCAGTTGTGAGGAATTGATGAAGATTGTTTCATGACTGGACAGAAATCACATTATTGAGAACGGTTTACTATATTAATCTTGCCAGGGGAAAGTCCGAGAAACAGAATTGGAAAGCTGCAAAGACGTCGTTCTGGTTTCTATTGTGAACCAACATGGTCTTAGGGCTCGGGAGAATTGCCAGACCAGATTTGCGGAGGATTTGAGGTGCCGACCAGTGCCGTCTTTTGGTTGGTGACTATCCGCAGGCATGTTCGGGTGGGCATGAGACCGGTGTACACGTACATTGACCGACTGGATGGTTAATTCTGTTTCGATGCCATTACCTATTAAAAAATTACTGGTTGGGTTGGTGGTGATGGGATTGGTCCTGATTGACTCCGGCTGTGCCGTCATGCCCACTCCACTCAGTCAGGACGAAATTCAACAACGGGTCCAAGAAGATTTGGCTCAACTCACGCAATATCAGGAACCGGTGGCTCGTCCCATTACGCTCTTTGAGGCGATGGCGCGGGCGTTGAAATATAATTTGGAAACGCGGGTGCAGGGATTAAAGGAAATGGTCACGCATCGCCAATTGGATCTGGCGCATTACGATATGCTGCCGAAAGTGGTGGCTGATGCGGCCTATAATGGGCGCAGCAACTTTGCGGGAGCGAGCAGCCGGTCGTTAGAAACAGGCCAACAATCCCTCGTGTCCTCCACGTCTTCTGAGAAGAATATTTACACGGCCAATTTAGCCCTAAGCTGGGATGTGCTGGATTTCGGGCTGTCCTATGTCCGCGCGGAGCAAGCGGCTAACGACGTGCTCATTGCCGAAGAAGATAAACGTCGCATTGCCAATCGCGTTATTCAGGATGTCCGTTCAGCCTTTTGGAAGGCCGTGGGAGCGGAACGGGCGTTGGGACGTCTGGCGTTTCTTCAGGATTGGGTGACGCAAGCGCTGGGTGAGGTCCATCTGATTCGGGAGCGGGGATTGGCGGATCCACTCACTTCACTACAATATGAACGGGAACTCCTGAGCGCGCAACGGGAAATTCAACAACTGTATCAGGAATTATCCCTATCCAGAATTCACCTCGCCGAGCTTATGAACCTGGATCCCGGTGAACCCTATGAATTGGCGGTGCCGGAACATCCGCCCCTCGTGTCGAAGGTCTCTGAGAAGCTGGAAGATTTGGAATTCCGGGCACTCATGAATCGTCCGGAACTGCGAAAGGTCGACTACCAAAAACGCATTAACGCCAAAGAAACCAAAGCCGCCATCCTGGAATTGCTTCCCAATCTTAATGTGTATATGGGGGGCAATTACGATAGCAACAATTTTCTGTTTCATAATAATTGGCTGAATTACGGAGCCAAAGTTAGTTGGAATCTATTGAATGTGTTCCGGCATCCCGTCCGCTTGCAGGTCATTGACGCCCAGGAAAAGGTGTTAGACATGCAAAGCCTGGCGTTGACGATGGCACTGATGAGTCAGGTCCATGTGTCGGTGGCGCAATATCATGCGGCCATGAAGGATGTGGCCACGGGGAAGCGCTATCTCGAGACTCAAATGGCCATTGCCGATCAGGTTCAACGTGCCTGGTCCCTGAACCGGCTCAGTGAGCATCTGGTCATCCGGGAAAAAATGCAAGGGCTTGTAGCCGAATTACGGTATGAATCCTCACTAGCCAAATTGGAAATGGCCTATGCCAATGTGTTAGCCGCGATTGGAGAAGACCCCTTCCCCACGGACATCACTGGAGACGGTGTCGAAGAATTGGCCGTAGCCTTGCAAGAGCGTTGGGAATGGCTTGAACGCCCCGAGGTCTTCGCGCAGGTTCATCCAACTGACGCTCAAACTCAATCGCCAACAACTCAATCCCAAGGGGCCGAGTCTCAACCCCAGGATACTGTCCGGGAATCCCAAGAGGCTGTCGGGCAATTCGAAGAAGCTGGCGCACAACCCCAAGAGACAACTACTCAAACCCAAGAGAGAGCTAATCCATGATACATCGACACTCTAGCACTATTCTGTGTTTCGTTCTGAGTTTGATCCTGCTGCCTTCAGGCCTCAGTCTGGCAAAAGGCGTGGGACGCAGCAGTGTGCCCTCATCGGATCTTCAAACAATTCGGGGCATTGTGAAGCCGGTCGTTGAAGCAGTGCTGGCCAGTGAAATCCAGGCGTTAGTGAAGCGGATGCCGTTTCGAGACGGGGATGCATTTAAAAAGGGAGACCTCCTGGTTGAATTTGAATGTGCCAAATACCGCGCGGAATTGTCAGCTGCTCAAGCTGATTTGGAAGCGCGGCAAAAAACCGTCATCAATAACGAAGAGCTTGCCGCGCTCCACGGGATTGGCCGTTTGGAGGTGGACATTTCTCAGGCCGAATTAAAAAAGGCTCAGGCGGTTCTCAAGCGAGCACAAGTGATGGTCCAAGGCTGCCGGATTGCTGCCCCTTTTGCCGGACAGGTTGTGAAGACCTTGGTGCATCCCTATGAAAGCGTGAATCCGTATGATGATCTGGTGAGTATTGTCAGTAACCAGGATCTGGATATCGAATTGATTCTCCCGTCCACCTCCCTACGGTGGATCACCAAGAACCAGGCATTTGTATTTAGCCTCGATGAGACTCAAGAGGCCTATCCGGCGGAAGTGGTGGAAATTGGGGCTCGTGTGGATCCCGTGAGTCAAACCATTCGGGTCTTCGGCCGGTTCCACAAACATCCCGCGGGTGTCCTCGCCGGCATGAGTGGAAGTGCCAAATTTCCGGAAGGCACATTTCCCACCCAATCAACCGTCAAGCAAAAGACGAAACCTTCAGCCTCACCGGCCTCCTCGATAAATCAGACGGTCAAACACTAACGCCTTCCGGACAAAGTTTTCGGTTAATTCAAAGGAGGAAAACGAGAGAGGTGCAGACAGAAATCCCGACCGAATCCTCTTCGCAAGTGCGGGGGAATGAATTCAGGTCCTTCTCCGGTCAGCCCGGCGGACCTTCCATCGTTCTCAAGGGCAAATCCGAACATGATTCAAGTATTTTCCTTGCTCTCCTCCAGATGGAAAGTCAGGTTCGTAAGGCGCAAACGGTCAAAGAACTTTGTTTTCTTCTAGTCAATGAGGCTCGTCGTCTCGTTGACTTTCGACAGGGGTGTATTCTTTCCATCACGCCGAAAAGACGAGTGCGGGGCAGAGTGGAAGCGGTGTCCAGCGTGGCCGTGGTTAACCGCAATGCACCGATGATCAACTGGGTTGAACATGTCATTTCGGAATTATGGGATCACGGCAGCCTCCGGACTGCCGGTACTCTGTCGGCAACAAATTGTTCCACAGATCTTCAGCGTGATTGGAAGTCTTTCGCGTTTCCTCATGTCTTGTGGTGTCCATTGATTACTACGGATCAGCAGGTGATTGGCGGCCTATGGTTGACCAGGGAGATACCCTGGCAAGATGGGGAAATGGAATTGATGCGGCGGTTTGCCGAAACGGTGGCTCATGCCTGGCAGGCGCTCGAAGGCACAAAACGGAAAGTGAAAAACTGGAAGGTTCTCCAGCACTGGATATGGGGAGTTCTTGTCGTGATGATGGCTGCCATGTGGCTGCCCGTACGGTTGTCTACGCTGGCTCCGGTTGAAGTGATCCCGCGGGATCCATCGGTGGTAACGGCACCACTGGATGGGGTGCTTGGAGAAATCCTTGTCAACCCGAATACTCTTGTTCGAAAAGGGCAAACGCTCTTTCGCTATGAGGACACCACGTTCCGGAATCAATTTGAAGTGGCGGAAAAGAATCTGTCTGTGACCTGGATGGAGTATCGCAAAGTGTCGCAGGGGGCATTTGTCGACCATGAGACCGGTGCGGGTATGCCTGTGCAGGCCTCAGAAGTCCGGCTCAAAGAAGCTGAACGGGATTACGCCTGGGACATGTTACAGCAAGTAGAGGTAAACGCTTCCCGAGGGGGCATTGTGATTTTTACGGATAAATCCGAATGGATCGGCAAGCCGGTGCTGGTGGGCGAACGTATTATGGAAGTGGCCGATCCTCGGGAATTTGAATTGAAAATCGATCTACCGGTGGAAGACGCTATCGTGTTACGGGAAGGCGCTGAGATTGAGGTGTTTTTGAATGCCAATCCTTTACGAGCCATTCCTGCTCAATTAACACATGCCAGTTATCATGCGAGTATTCTCCCGACCAATGTCCTGGCCTATCGGGTGGAAGCCGAGTTCACGGATCCCCCTGAGGATATTCGAATCGGTTGGCAAGGCACCGCCAAAATCTATGGAGAACCGGTCACCCTCTTTTTCTATCTCTTTCGGCGACCACTCGGAGTCCTTCGACAAACGGTCGGTTTCTAATGGGTCAGCCAAAGCCTCAAGAAAACTTTCCCCTTCCACCGTTGCGGGATGATCTTCAGATCCTGTCCGGTACTCCGACGCCTGATGGCGTCCCCACGTGGACGATCGTGGACATGGTTCGAAATCAATTTTTCCAAATTGAATGGTCCGCGTTCCAACTGCTTTCACATTGGGAAGCGGGAACTGTCGGGGGCTTGGTGGATCTGGTTACCCGAACCACCACGGCCACGGTCTCAACCGGTGAAGTGATGGAGTTGGTCCAGTTTCTCTATCGGAATAATTTAACACGGGATTCGTTAGTCGGTGGAAGTCAGGGGTTCTTAGGGCAGGCCGAAGAGGCGAAACAACATTTTCTGCTGAGAGTGCTCCACAACTATTTATTTTTCAGAATTCCCTTATGCAATCCGGACCGGTTCTTACGAACAACGCTTCCATTCGTCACTCCGCTGTTTAGTGGATGGGCCTTATGTTGTGTGGTCATCCTGGGAGTGATCGGGTGTATGGGAGTCGTTCGGCAGTGGGAATCGTTTGCCAATGTCTTTTTGTATTTTTTTACGTTTCAAGGGATGACCGGTTATATCATCGGGTTGGTGGCCATTAAGATATTGCATGAACTTGGGCATGCCTATACCGCCGTTCGATACGGGTGCCGGGTACCCACGATGGGCCTCGGGTTCCTCATTATGGTGCCTGTCCTCTATACCGACACGACCGATTCCTGGCGGCTCACCGTCCGGAAGCAACGTGCGGCCATTGCTGCTGCGGGAATGGTAGTTGAGCTCAGTGTGGCGATGCTCGCGACCTTTTTTTGGAACTTCTGGCCTGATGGTATTGTTAAAAGCATGCTTTTTGTGTTGGCGACCACCAGTTGGGTGACCGGGCTGCTGATCAATTTGAATCCGCTGCTCCGGTTTGACGGGTACTACGTCTTGTCCGATTGGCTGGGTGTCCCGAACTTACAATCACGGGCCTTCGGGTTTGGCCGGTGGAAATTACGGGAATGGTTATTTGCCTGGGGAGATGCTCCTCCGGAACACATGCCTCCGCACCGGCAAACTGTGTTGATCCTCTATGCGTGGGCGGTGTGGGTTTACCGGGCCGTCGTGTTTTTAGGAATTGCTGTCCTGGTATATTACTTTTTTTTTAAGGTTCTGGGCGTCATCCTCTTTTTCGTGGAAGTAGGCTGGTTTCTGGCATGGCCGGTCTATGAGGAACTGCAGGTCTGGTGGATCCGTCGGGCGGCTGTGACCAAATCCTGGCGAGGGCGGGGCGTCGGCGTCTTGCTGATGGGGTGTCTGCTGATGAGTATGATGCCCTTGGATACGACGGTAGAGGTTCCGGCGATAATTGAGGCTCCGGAACGCACGACATTGTACCCTTCGGTTTCAGCAATGGTGGTGGAGGTGTTGGTTGATGAGGGTGACCGGGTTGAACAAGGCCAGACGCTTTTGATTTTACAGTCGCCACAGGTCAATCATCAGATTGACATGGTCGGGCATCGCATTGCGGCGCTAGAGTTTCGCATGGGACGAGAAATCGCTTTTCAGGATGATCGGGATGATCATCTGGTGATTCGAGAGACGCTGGAGAGGGAACAAAAGGCACTGTCGGGCCTGCTTACACTCCGAGATCAATTGACCCTGCATGCTCCGTTCTCCGGAGTGGTCACTGATCTGGCGTCTTCACTTCATCCAGGGCTGTGGGTCAATAGCGATATGGCGATGGGCCAGGTGATTGGTGAACATCCATCCGTAATGCTGGCCCTGGCCACGGAAAAAGAAAAGACCCGGCTCTCGGTGGGAAATGAAGGATGGTTTTATCCGGACGACCCCACCCGGCCTCCCAGACAGGGGCGGCTTAGGGACCTTCGTCATGTGGACGAATCGGAAATGGCATTACCGTACTTAGCCTCCACCTATTCCGGAGGCGTTCCCGTGCGCCAGGATGCGCAGGGCAGATTGATTCCCGAGCATTCCGTATACCGGGTGGAACTGGATGTGACGGACAAGGATCCATCCTGGAATCAGGTGGTGCGAGGGGTGGTCCATGTGAAGGGCAGTGGCCAAAGTGTGATGGGGCATCTTTGGGCACGTGTGGCTTCCATTCTCATTCGGGAAACCGGAGCCTAATTCTTTAGAAGGAAAAGTGGGGATAGGGACATGTGCTGCGTGAGCGGGATTGTCTAGGATGAGATAGCGGACGAGCACAATCGTATAGAGACTCCTCGAAGGTGAGTCCTGTGCTTAATGGCTGTTCGTGTGGTTTCAAGCGCAAATGGTTGGTTGGGGTGAGAAACCAGATCGTTTAAGATTGTGATATCTGAGGTGGCAGTTTAAACGGTAATCCGCAAATCAGACTTGCCAAGAGAATCCGCCAGGTCCCCGGGTTTTAGCTTTTTATTGCTCCCGAATTTTTTTGGAAGGATTTTGTGTTTATTGCCGGTCAACATGGCAACAGATACCCGGGTCCTTTTATTCTTTTCATTATTAGAGGGTATGGATATCTGTAAACTGTAATTTTGGAGATAGGCTCCATGAGTTCAACCGGCATTGCCACACTCATTGGGATTTTCTTCGCTGGTATCTGAATCCCCAACGTTTTATGTGGCCGTCGAATCAGCCGTAACGCTACGTGCTCTAATGCCTCTTGTGGGTACCGAGCCGGATCCGTCCCCTTGGGGAAATACTGAGGGTGGCCATATGGGTGTTCTTCGATTCCGACAGGCAATCCTCTTCTCAGTGCCCCAGAATTCCCCAATTATAAATAGCCGCCGACCGTGCCCTCTTTCCATTGTTCCCCAACCGTGGCTTTCTGCGCCGCTGACAATTCGCGACGGTCTAAATGGCCCTACGCAACACCCTCCATGGCAACAAGTTTCGACATGGTGTGGCATTCATCCATTGAACTCAAGCCATGAGGTAGGGAGTCTTTTGGTACATGACGGACAAACAAGTTATTGTGGGCATAGGATATTGCCTCATTGTATGGATGATGAATCCCTATAGTTGTGTTTCTTATTTGTTCCCTTCTGTCATGCCGCTCTACTCGCTTTTATCCTGTTGCTACGGGTTGGTGGGCTTCTTTCATGAGGTCTAACATGCCGGAGAGTTGCTTTTCCGCCTCTATCATACATTCTTTGAGCCCGTCCTCATCCAAGCCTGTTAATTTCCACGATTCAGGAGCTACCAGATGTTGCCACTGTGCATGCCCATTTGGTGTCTGGAATCCTTCGGTGAGTGCGCTGGCCATATTGAGGAGTGCCGCTTCAAATCCGTGATCGTTGGTACAGGACGGTTTGTTCTGATACCGAATGGCGATCCCGAAATTTTTGGGTAGCTGCCATTCTTCAATGAGTGTTTGCCCCACTTCGGTAAAATCGAACCCCAACATCCGTTGTTCTAAGATATGGATGGGAGTTCCAGTATTGGCGGATTCTCGTAACACCTGTTCTGATGGTTCGGGTAGTTGCTCATAAAGGAGGAGGTGTCCGATATCTCTCAACAGGCCCTCCACAAACATCCGTTCACTGTCCACTAGAAAACATTTTCTTGCTAATTCCCGTGCGACCAGTCCGCTAAAGAAACTGTTGGACCAATACACGCTCATACTCATCACGTGTTGGTTGAGGCCTGCGAAGGTTTTGGTAACCGAGATGGCGAGCGTCAAATCATGGAGGGGTTGCATGCCGAGGATTCCGACAGCTCGAGAAATGGTCTCGACCTTTCGGGGCATTGCGTAAAATGCGCTATTCACTAATTTGAGGACGGCGATGGTCATGCCAGGATCAATGCTGATCGCTCTGGACAAATCCGCCATGGTGGACTCAGGATTATCGATAACCTTTTTGACTTGCAGATAGACTTCGGGAAGCGTAAAGAGCTTGGTGCAATTTTTTACCAGTTCCTCTGCTGTTAGCATGGTCATCCCTTCTGGTGCAGCTCTGGTGTGCAATGGCCTATACGTTGACCTTTTCTTATAGTTCTCGGATATTTCCTTGTGTTACTTAACGTGAAGCTCCTCCCAGCAAGCTGAGGGTATTCTGCGCTGTTTTTATGAATCTTTTTCCGTTTCAGGTTGGCTATTTGGCCACGTAACCGGGGTGGTTGGTTCCCAAACGGTTGGTTTGGGGAGCATGAAGGAGAGAGCATGGCCCTGTTCTGTCAGATCAGGTTGCGGTCATGCAAGTGAAGGAACGAGGCAGGAAAGAGGAACGATTAGGCACGATCGGGGGTATGAGAATTGGAGGCCGGAGACATTGCGGAAATTTTTTTTTGGATGCGGTTTCTTCCCCATGTGATGATGACAAATGAGAGGCCCAGAGCAATGGGCACGAAGATCCCAGAGGCCAATTCATACTTTTCTAGCCAACCGAGTTCGTGCAGGGCCTTAAAGACATAGTTGGCTAGGCCACTCACGTAATAGGCAATCACGATCACGGAGAGGCCCTCCACGGTATGTTGCAAGACGACTTGGCTTTTTGTCGTCTTATCCAAGCTGGCGAGGAGATTCACATTTTGATCTTGTTGCGCCAAATTTTGCTCTTGTAAAAGGAGTTCCACCTTGGTGCGTAAGACGGCTATAGTGCCCTCAAAATCCTGTTCTAAGGCCTGAACACGGGAGAGCAATTGCTGGTATCCATCGGCTACTCCAGTAATTTTCCATTGAAAATAATCAATGAGTGTTCGACCATACGGCAACGGGTGCTCTTGGAGTGCCAGGGTATTGCTGTGTACAATTCGATCATAGGGGACCGAAGCCGAAAGGCGGTAACGCAGCGAAGCGGTCAAACGCCCCACTTCAAGAAAATCATGGGTTAACCCTTCCAGCCATTGTTGAAGCGTGCTATGTGTCGCTCGGTTCAGTTCTTTCGTGATAAGGGTTCGTTGATAGAGATGACGCTGTTCGAAAATTTGAACCTGATCGACCGACCGGGAAAAGGCTGGATAGGGCAATAAAATCAGGTGGGTGTAATTTTCAAGAGTCGTCAAAATTGTCATGAGTCTGGCTAGTTTTTGGCGAAGCAAGACGGGATCAGGAGACCAAATGAGATATCGTTCCCGATCATGTTCGTCTGGAGTAAAGCTGGTGGCCACACAGATGTCCTCCCCCAGAACCTTGCTGGCATACATTTGTGGTCCGGGGAGAAGGGTTCTCAATTCCTCTTGGTCGTAGGTAGGCGCAGGAATGACCAATAGATCCAACGCGTTGACTTGGATGCCCAATGGAGAAAAGGGAAACACATATCCGGGAAATCCCAACGGTCCGAATCCCAATGGTTGGGTTGCGTTAGAAGGGATGTGCCAAACCTGATAGCTGTAATATTCAGTGTGGGCTTCCCATATGACAATGAGTTTGTCCCCATTCGTTCCTTTCCGTACTCCGAATCCAACCTTATCTTCCATGACGGCCTGGGTGGGATCGATCTCCAAGCAGGCTAGAAGCTGTTGAAACTCTTTTCGACTTTGAGGGCGTTCAACTGCCGGATTCGCCATACGATAGGCTGTGTGGTGTACATGGGCAGGAACATTCAACCAGCCTTCCAAATACTTTTCTTGCGCCTTATGCATTTGGCGAAGAATGCCTTTCCCTGGGGATCCGGGTTTTAATTTCATGAATGAGTGAAGACCGGTGATGGGAATCGTGACTGAAAGAATTGGCTCCGCATTTGAACAGAGTTCTACCCTACCTGAGAGGTCTCAGGCAAGTGGAGAAATGGGAGGGAAGGGCGTTGAGTGTATGAAGGGGGCCGGATGGCATTCCACGATGATGAGTTTAGGAGCCGATCGCGGTCATGCTGAGGTGAGTTGAGCATGAATCCAGTCGCATAGACGATTTTCGGCCCAAAAAGGATCCTCATGCTTTTGGTGCCGTTGAAAAAATCCACAATGGCCCCCATGAGCCGGCGCCTCAAGCCGGATGAAGGGATTAGAGTCGAGAGCAGGATCCGCAAACATGTGGTAGGGGATAAACGGGTCGTCTTGGGCCGTGATGATAAGGGTCGGGATGGTGATGGAAGTTAGTGTATTTCGAGCGGCGCTTTGTTCGTAATAGTCCGTGGCATCTCGATACCCTCCGTCCGGAGCGGTATAGATTTCGTCAAATTCCCACAAAGTCCGTATATGGGAGAGGCGTGAGAGGTCCCAACGCCCTGGAAAGAGGCGGGATTTTTTGCGTAATTTTTCTGTTAAGCTTTTCAGGAAATAGCGATGATAGAGCCAATTGGAGGGATGCTGCAGGGCGCGTACGCAGGCTGCCGGCTGTATGTTGGGACAGACGGCTCCGACTCCACGAAGGGAAGGGAGTGTGGTTCCCTGTTCGCCAGCTAATTTGAGGGCCAGATTGCCTCCCATGGAATACCCGATGAGCCACACCGCCGTGCAGCCATCTTCTTCGGTAATTTCTTGAATAATCCTGCCGTAATCCTGGCTGAGCCCATTGTGATAGAGAGTGGGGGTGAGATGTTCGGATCCGCCGCAATTCCGTTGATTGATGCGAATGCAATTCCATCCTGCATCCCAGCATTTTCTGGCCAAACCCCGCATGTAGTGTGATTCGGTGCACCCTTCGAGGCCATGAATCATCAGGATGGTGGGGTGTTGAGAGGGGAAGGGTTGCCAGTGACATTTGGTGAGTAGGCTCACCTCGGGAGAGACCTGAAAGATACGGTTCTGTGTGGGCATTTCGGATGGGAAGCTTCCGCGGGGCCACCAGCGCGGGAGAAGGGTCATGCGGTGTGGGCTATCTAACCAAGGATGTGGGTCAAATGGTTGGGACGGCCACAAACAATGATTAATCATGGATGAGCAGGATGAGGAGATTTACGATGAGGGCTTATCGGTTGCCTCCCCTGATTGGGATACCAAAATCCTTATGCGTAAGACAAGTCCGGATAAGGAAAATATACAGAGAATGGCCCAATGAATGGGTGTGATCATGTAGTACGGAGAGTGGCTATTTGACAGGGCACGGGAACTTTCGGTAGATCCCCTCAGGATTTTGTAAGTTATTGGCTCCTCGTGTTTGGCCGTACTCCGTCAATCTTTACAGTAGGATCATGAAAGAGTTTATGAAAAAATCAAAGTTTTCACAATCTGCAGGGAGCCGGGAAACGTTTCTTATTTTTATTGTGGTGGCTTGCGGGATTATGGCGACCCTTTCAGTGAATCTGTTCAATGACTTGTCTTCTGATCCTAGCGAAGCCCACGTGGGGAAATCCACCAGTCCGGAGCAACCTGAATCCCCTTCCTCCAACGTTTCCTCTGTAGAGCTGACCGATGTACCACTGGCTACAGGCACCGAGCCGCTGGAAAAATTGTTTGTGCAATCCGGCTGCGCGGTGTGTCATACCATCCCGGGTATTGCTCCTGCTCGGGGGCGTGAGGGTCCTCGGTTAGTTCTAGGGACCAATGGACCGCTTCGATTGGCGGACCCTCAATATCATGGGACGGCGACAACCGTTCGTGAATATGTCCAGGAATCAATTTTGAATCCAGGCGCGTACGTGGTGCCCGGATACTCTGATCGGGTGATGCCCCGATGGTATGGGAGGCGGCTTAATGCGCTGGCGTTGGATCGAATGGCCGAGTATTTAGAAAATGTCACGGAGTAAAACCCCTCTGGCAGCTTCACATGACGTGAACCCATCAATTTGTCTACTTTAAGTGCACGCTCTCCTCACCCCTTTGAGAACGGCAGTTGTGTCGGTGATGGTCATCCATCAGCCCGGCTGTCTGCCATCGTATGGGGTTGTGTGAGGGTATTAGGGTTGGAACCGAAACCCGAATAACATACCGATGTTGAAATTGTCGCTACTTTTCCTATTATTCAGATCAATATCTTGAAATGTAAATATGAGTGTACTTGACAAATCAACGGTCCGATTGATCTTGAAGGCTGCCGTAGCCCCAAAAGGAAAGCTATAACTGACATCGCTATCATCACGACGGCCTTGTTCCAAATCTGCATAGACAAACCCAATTCCGCCAAATGGAATGATGGTGACAGCACCGACAGGAATGTGATATCGACCGATTCCGGCGAAGGTGAGTTGAGTGAGGTCTCCGGCGGGAGAAAGTAAGAGTTGTGGGCCAACAGAGAATTGGGAGTTTAAAAAATAGTCTCCCTGGAAACTGAGCGTGAACACGGTGTCGTCGGTGGTATCTGCCAGGTAACCGATATCCGTTCCAAACTTCCAGTTGTTTTCTGCCCGTACAGAAGGACTGCCCACTGAGAGCGCGAAAAGGAGGGCTAGGATGGCCATGATTGTTTTCACCCACTTATCGACCATTATGTCTCGTTTTCCTCTTGGTTAAAAAGGTTGTGTGAACGGTGGAACGCATCCTTTCCCTATTTCGGAATCATTCTCTGGCCTTGTGTTGACCATGCCGCTTTAGATTAAACTCGTTTTCAGAATCCTGATTTGGCTTGATCCTAAGGTATGCCATCGAACACCTGAAGGCCCCAAAAAGGAAGATGAGATTTTTTGCCCATCTCCTCCCGGCCGTCGCTAGCACGAGCTGGAAAATTTGGGAGGGTGTCTGGGGCCCTCAGAGACGTGAGTTCAGGAAATTTTCATTATTATTTTGCGGTATCCTCTGCCATGTTTTCGGTACTTTCCATCGCCTCGTTGAGGGCTTCACCGGTTTCTTCGGCCGCGTTGTCCATGGCCTCTCCTGTGCTTTCCATGGCGTCATTGACGGATTCGGTCGTTGTTTCTACCGCTTGATCAAGGGTTTTCCCAGCTTTTTCGGCAGGACCCTCCGATTCCCCGCATCCTGACAGAGAGGCCACCAACCCAAATGCACAGACGACACTCAGCCCCAATAGGGTCAATCGATTCATAGCAGAAACCTCCTGTTAAAATTGGGAAACACGTTGCTGTCCATCCTTTTGGTCCCTCGTTCCAGAGTGGTCTTCTGGTCTGGAGACAGGTGTTGAATGGGGGACGAGGACCAATTCATGCGTGAATGAACTTAATCTATTGTACTCTAATTTGAAGAAAGATCAATGATTGGTAGGTAGTTTTTTTTACGTGAATATCTTATGTGACCGGTGACCCTGATTGAAACGGAAAAATCCAGGGATGGCTTAGGATATCGGGCGTTTTGGATACGGTCTTCCCGGAGGATGGATGTGCTGTTGTTGGTCGGCAATACGGGACATAATGGTATTCATGGGCCGGTGGTGCCTTTTGTATTTTGTGCCTTAACTTTTTTGATTACCTGTCGATAAGAACTAGTACGTCTCATATAGGAATAATAATCAGAACAAACAATTTTTTTGCGGTTGAGGATGTTATGGCAAAACCAGTTGGAAAACTTCGAAAAATACATTTAAGTGAAGTGTGGGGAAATGAGGCCGACGGGTTTGCGGCATGGCTTCAGCAAGAGGAAATTTTAGACATATTGGGGGAGACGATTGAGCGTGCCCTCAAGCCGGCTGGAAGTGACATTCCTCTCAGTATTTTGGCCGGAGGCGTCCTTGCCAAAGATGCGAAGACCGGGAGTTACGTGATTGTGTTGGGTCATTTGGAGGGCATTGATCCCGACGCGCTGGGGAAACTGATTATGTATGCCGCGGGCCTCGATGCGAAGACGGTGGTGTGTGTGGCCCAGGGTATTTCTGCGGAGATTCGCCAAACCTTGGATTGGCTGAATGGCGTTTCCCGTGATGAAGTGAAATTCTACGGCGCTGAACTTGAATTATGGCGCATTGACGATTCCGTCCCTGCTCCCAATTTTCACCTCGTGTGTCAGCCCAACTTGTGGGTCAGACAATTGAAAAACGGTCAGGAAGAGGGTGGGGAATCGAAAGCTGTGAAGTCGTCTGAGTTCTCTGATTTGAATGCGAACAATGAAGAAAGTTCGAAAGGAACAAAAGAGAAAGGCGCGGCTCCACAAGGAAAGCCGGCTGCAGTAGGCAAGGACGGCGTCTCCGTGCGTCAGAATTTTGTGTATACCAAAACCTTCTCCTAAAAATACGGGTGTAGTTCTTCTCCGGTTGCCTGTTTTTAAATTGCCTCATCCCCAATACATGCAACAGGAATGGGTTCCCTGTCCCTTCTTCTCCTGCCATCCTTCCTGTGCTTCATGCCTGAATTTTCATGTCAATCCACTGTATGAATCTTTCAACTCCGGTGGTATTGGCTTGCAAAATGGCTCGCTGAGGCCGGATTGGCCCCTTAACTATAAACAGAAGACTCCGAATTCTTCCCTGGGATCCCAATGAAGAGAAAAACGGCTGCTTGAGATCCTCTTTTTCTTTCTAGCCGTCATGTCTGGTTTTCCCGAGAATTCGGACGCTCATGTCTTCTCCTGTCGTAATGAGATCTGACGAGTTTTTTTTGTTGACCATAAGGGATAGAATAATGTCTTGTTCGTGTTGAGAGTTGGCGCGACTCATGGTAGCGTGGGGGCAACATTCCTCTCCACGCCTGGCGAACCACCCACAGGTCGTATGGAAAAGGTGTTTTGAAAAGGCCGTCCTTGGCCATTTTCGGAGATGTTCTATGCTCCGAAACCGGAATCAAGGACTCCGACTTTTTTTGCTGAAATTTTTGCATTTAATTTTCTGAAAGCCTGTTAACTATGTCGTCACCAGATCAACATGTTTCCATCGACTTTATTCGAGCCCAGGTTATTGCAGATCTGGAAAATCAGGCTATTGGTAAACGAGTGCATACGCGATTTCCCCCTGAACCTAATGGGCACTTACATATTGGTCATGCGAAATCCATCTGTTTGAATTTTGGCATTGCGCAGGAATTCGGTGGGCTATGTAATCTTCGTTTCGATGATACGAATCCGACCAAGGAGAGTAGGGAATACGTCACCTCAATTCAGGCAGATATCCGGTGGTTGGGCTTTGATTGGGGCGATCGCATCTTTTTTGCCTCAGACTATTTTGAGCAGTTGTATCAATTTGCGGTGCGACTGATTCAAACCGGCCATGCCTATGTGGATAGTTTAACGGCCGAGGAGATCCGGGTTTTTCGAGGAACCCTGACTGAGCCAGGGAAGGATAGCCCCTACCGGAATCGTACCATTGAAGAAAATTTGGCGTTATTTACTCGCATGCGGGCCGGAGAATTTGAAGACGGGGTCCATGTGTTACGAGCAAAAATTGATATGGCCTCACCGAACATTAATCTCCGAGATCCTGCGTTATATCGTATCCGACATGCCACACACTATCGGACCGGTGATGACTGGTGCCTCTATCCAACATATGACTTTGCTCATCCTCTTTCCGATTCCATAGAGGGCATTACGCATTCGTTGTGTACTTTGGAGTTTGAGGATCACCGTCCTTTATATGATTGGCTGCTTCGTGTGTGTGAGGTCTCGAATGTTCCCCGGCAAATTGAGTTCGCCCGCTTAAATCTCGGGCATACGGTGATGAGTAAACGCAAGCTTCAGCAGTTGGTGGAAGAGAAGCATGTGGACGGGTGGGGGGATCCCCGGTTGCCCACCTTGAAAGGGCTTCGGCGACGGGGTTACACGCCTGAAGCGATTCGAAGTTTTTGTGAACGTGTGGGGGTAGCGAAACGTGACAGCGTGATTGAGATGGCATTGTTAGAACATGCTATTCGAGAAGATTTGAACAGGTCGGCGCCACGGGTGATGGCGGTATTGCATCCCCTGAAAATCATTATTGAAAATTATCCGGTTGGGCAGGTTGAGGTTTTAGAGGCCATTAATAATCCTGAGGATCCCACCCAGGGCAAACGTGAAATCGCTTTTTCTCGTGAGCTGTACATTGAACAAGACGATTTCCGGGAAGATCC
>BQIW01000039.1 GCA_021604105.1 Nitrospirales bacterium
TGCTCAGGCACTGTCGCAAACATCGCCAACGCTCACGGATGACCACGCTGGAAATGCTCGAAGCGGGCTTCGATCCGAAACTCCACAGGGGATAAGGCCAAGGCTTAGCTTAACAGCTATGGGGCGAAACCCGGCAACACAAAACATCACAATGCCACGAAAATTAGCTATATAAGTAAGATGTGCAAACCTGCTAGCGCTTTTTCCCAGGCATGCCCCAAAATTGAATTCCCGATATACATCATCAAACTGTCCAGGTCCAGTCCTGGATCACCACCAATTCTTCTCCTGGCGAATCTTTTCAAAGCGAAACCGTCACGCGCAAGAAAGTCGCCGAAATCGACGTTGAATCCTTACGCGTACTTTGATTTTGACTATTGAACAAATCCTCCAATTCTTTCTGCAGGTCAGCAGCTCGCCCGTTTTTTTCTGCGGCTTCAAATGCATTCATGGTTGGCCCGTAGTATTTTCTGAATTCATCGACGAATGCTGAAGGTGTCATCGGAAAGTTGAACCTAAATGTGTCGCGTGCAAAGGATATCTTCCCGGCTGGAACTCCCGCATCGGCAAATCGCTCGATCACGTGGTTCTCGACTCCCCAGGTCATCGGGCTGACGAAGCCTTCCGGTGGCGGCGGGGTATAGCTGGAGCTGATTTTTAAAATCTGGGCTACCAAGGTCGGATCATTGGGAATCCAGTTACCCCTCACGATCCGACCGCCCGGCCGGGTCACGCGCACTTTCTCTTTGGCCACCTCAAACGGATTCGGCGCAAACATGGCACCAAAGATACTCACGACGAGGTCAAACGTCTGATCCGGCAACTGGTGCAGATTGGACGCATCGCCTTCTTGAAACGTGCAATTGGTCAGGCCATGTTCCCTGGCGCGCTTGTTCCCGGCCCTGACCAGGTTCCTCGCGATATCGACGCCCAACACTTCCGCTCCGAGTTTTGCGGCCGGCAGAGCCGTTGTGCCATCCCCGCATCCGAGGTCCAGAACCTTCAATCCTTGTGTGATGCCGAGTCGCTGGACGAGTGCCTCTCCGCTTTCTCGCATGGTGTCGGCAATGCGCGTAAAGTCCCCTTTTTCCCAAAGTGCTTGGTTTGGATTCATGGGGCCATTCCTCTCAATCAACGAAATGGGAATTAGGTTCCACGCGTTGGTACTACCAATTTTTATGCTCCAATTTCTTTCCGTTCAGGCAGAACAATTCTTGGGCAATGGATGAAATTAGTCAAGTTAAATAACTTCCAAAAGGTCCCTGAATTTGAGGAGAGTGCTGATGCACGGGCCTTGTCCATGGGGACGAACCCTGGTACGCATTCGTCTCTCATGATTCGACGCCTGCCGGCTGGGCCCACGGAGGGACGCTCTTATCTGCTGGCGGGCCTTGGGTGAGCCCTTCGACAAAGCTAAGGACAGGCCCGGCCCGGCGAGTTGGTCCGTTCTCCTAAAGTTCGCCTCGCTACGTTTTAATAAGGCCAGACGGGGCGTCAATGGTTTTGACTACTTTGGCCGAAACCAAAGTAGTTCGGCTTCCGGGCCGACACCTGACAATCCCGAACATCATGTCGACACGAAAGGAATGTGTTACCAGAAAATAGATCATGACGGTCAAAAAGCCCCGCATGCCGTGGGCGACCAGTATGTTCAAGGCCGGCACGGGAGAATTCTCTTTGGTGCAGACGAAATCCTTCGTGGAATCGACCTGAGAATACTGTACGACTTCCTCTTCTTGGAATCTTCAGGCCACCAGGCGATGAAAACATTCAAGAATTGTGAAAAGATGTAGAGGGGCTTCCGCATGATAAAGGTTTCATTTTAAGGGATGGCACGTTGGTGGTGCCGAGAAGCAAAGAGAGTTGTTTCAGCGGGCATCCGAAGCGGACAGGGAAGGCAGTATTCTCAGTGTTCAATGGTGAAAAAACGCTGACTGAATCCGGCTAAATCTTTGAGATAATGTAGAGGATGGAGGTCGGCTAGGGAATCAGGAATGATCGCAAACCCATAATCTGTGTGATCGCCTCCTCTCGCGGCCGGTACTTGTCCTGATGTCAGTTCTCCCACCAAGGGAGAGAACACACGTGTTACCGGTGGTCGAGGATGCCAGGTGATGACAAAGTCGGGAAGAGACGCACAACCGGGCCCTGGAAATAACCGGTGGGTATCGACAACTTCATCCACCAAGCGAGCTTCAGTATCACCATCCCGCAACTCCAGAAAAACCTTTTTGAGAAATTCCACATACTGGTGATGCCATGCACTGTTCGGTTCCAACATGCCTTGTGATTCTCTTCCGAGCAGATTGAGGCGGATTTCTGTTCGAATATCCGTTCGCAGGGCGAAGGCAGGAGTGCATGCCCAATCCAACCCGCCAATGATATCGTGTTCCACGACCCATTGTCTGACACAATCCGGTGCAGAGGCACCGATCGCATATTGTAACCGTGAGGGCACGGTCTTCCGCAGGTAGGGAAGAAGGCTGTTGGCTTTCAGGGTTCGTTTCGGGACCATCCCGCAATAGGTTTCTATAAACACCTCGTTGAGTCTTTTCATGAGAGGACGAACAATATGACCCTGAGCATAATCCCTGGCCATGCCATGAGCAGAAAAAACCACCACTGCTGTTTCGTCGTCTACCTGATCAAAAATTTTCGTCATGGCGCGATCGACTGCCTGGTAAACCTTCAAGAGAGGCGTGTGGCTCACAGAGGCGTTTTCATCCTGGTCACTAAAAAAGATATGACCTCCCCGGTGCGTTTCTGCAAACACCGCCACGAACAAATCCCAGTCCAGCTTGTTCATCAATGCCCCAATTAATTGACCTTTGAGATCCGCGCTGGTGATGAGTTGTTGATGAATTCTTTCCAACTCGCCGGGGGTTTTTTGAATGGGCGTTTCACGTCCGATAGGACTGTGTCCAATGCTCTTGATGATAGCGGAAGCGTTTTCCCGGTTACAGGCGAGAGGATATGTTTGTCCATGGGTGGCCCAGTCGGTAATCTCAACCCCCTTTTTCAGTGCCACGGGAAAGCTATAGGGAACATCAAGAATCACGGCACGATGGCCCTTCTCTTCTATCTGCTGCCAGAAGGGGCGATAATGGCACCAGTCCGCCCCAATTCGGCGTATCCCCATACGTTGGGCATCCCAGACCAGGTGCTGGTAGATCCCATGCACCCCTGGATCGGCTCCATTGTAAAAGGTAGGCCAGACCGATCCACTCAAGGCTTTGGGGGCATCAAGCTGAAACAGTCTTCCAGAATGCAACCGGTGCTTCAGACACGGTAACGCCGATGCCCGTGACTGAATAAAGTTGATGTCACCGGCATCCATACCAAGTAACAATAAGCGTTTCATGGACAACCTCTCCAGAGCTCGCGATCAGGGGTAGGATGTGCTTGACGTACTGCTGAGTGAGTCGGCCGGTTCATCGCATCCTTCCAAGGCAGCGTGGCTGTCCCTCGCAAGATCAGGGTCAGGTTGATAGACACGGGGGCCGATGTTCGAGATGGAAGATGCCGTGAATACGGCGACTCAGGAAGTCCGAAAGGGAATAAAGATGGCGAAAGAACATAGAGGTTGGGTTTGAGGGATCGAGTGTGTGTCACCTGGCTTCAGTATCGGGGGTGAACCGGCGGCTCACAGCGTATGTCCAAAGACCTCGAACGGAGTGCGAACATCTTTAAGCTTTTGACGGAAGAAGTCAAGAGGCCTACCTGTGAGCAGATGGCCAACCGCCTCATGAGATTTGTGTGAACGATGACCGGTTCCTTTTCAAAAGAGCGAATGCTGATCCACATTATCCGCCGCTGATTGCAGGCTGGCAGGGGAGGTTTCGTCGCAGGATAAACGTGAGGCTCGAAGAAGAGGACGCAGCCGCGTCGGGTCTATGGGGGGTTGTTAGTCTCCATCGAGGCTGGGGCGAAGCAGATAGCGTCCATAGACGACGGCGAACAGCAGATAGCCGCCGCTCCAGATCATCGCCGACAGGCCAAGCACCAGAGAGGTCGAGAGATCGGTGGCCGGACCAACAACCCGCAGCATCGCACCCAGGTTCACGAGACTGTAGATCACAACCGCCATGGTGTCTGCGTGCCGGGGGCGCCCGGTATGACCCAGGCTGGCACGGGTCATGATGGCCAGGGTCATCGAGCCCACGGCTCCGGTCGTGAGTAGGTGCACCGCATCCTCCTGGCGCAATCGAAATCCTAGAATCGCGGCTCCCAGGATAAGCAGCGATATGGCCAGCCACCCATAACCCACGTGCAGGATGAGCACCAACGGTTCACGCCAGGTCATCCAGCCGTACCAGCGCAACAGACGAATGAGATTTACCAATCCCGCTATGAGCAAAATCCAGCCGGTCACCAGGGCATCCGGCTGGACCGTCCAGCCCATAGCGGCAATGGCGGCGAGCAGGATCGACGCACCGTCGAACCGGGAAAAGGATGGAGGTTGTTGGAGCATGCCGTGCTCGCTCAGATAATCGAGTGTAAAACTGGGAATGACGCGCCCACCGATTAGGGCTAACAACATGATAATGACCGAGAGCGCCATACGCTCGGGGAAATCCGTCGCCGCGTCGCTCAGAGCCCGGATATGAAAGAGCAGATTGGCGAGGGCATAGAGACTGATTAATATGCCGATGGGGGAACGATCCCAGGCCTTCCCGAGGGCAATTTCCCGCCAGACAATGACGGCCAGCGCAACCAGAAAGGCCCCGTCAACGATGGCGCAGACAATGGGCGGAGGCCAGGGGATGGCAATGACCAGGCGTCCTGCCAGCCATAATGCCCACAGCACCATCAGCGGTAATCCTTTGATTGGAGGTCGGTCCGTCCAGTTGGGCATGGCGGTAAAGAGAAATCCCGCGATTACGGCCGGAAGAAAACCGAAGATCATTTCATGCACATGCCATTCTCGCGGGACATACAGGAAATCGGTGTTGTCAACTCCGGAAAGAATCATGGCCCAGATCGGGAGTGCCACCCCGGCAAAGACGGCGGCACTCAGAAAAAAGGGTCGAAATCCATATGAAAAAAATGCCAGTCCCTGAATGCGGGACCCTTGGTTCGTCGGGTTGGTCATATGATCCTTCGTTCTGAAGAGTTGTTCGTGAGATTGGATACGCGCATCATGGTTCGGCTGAAAAAGTCGGAGCTCACCGGCCAGCGATATGGGTGGGGTGAGGTGGAAGGGGAGGAAAGGACAAGTTTGGTTAAATGTTAATGTGCAGGACCTATGGTGAACCGGAGTGTTTCGGCGAAGGATCTGTGGCCTGGGTTGATGGTGACACGGCTTAGCCAGATTCTTCGTTGCACTCAGAATGACAACTTTTGACTCAGGCTGACAAGATCTCTAGGGCCATTTGCGTGTGCTTGGTCATTTTCCATGTAGACATAGAAGGAATATGTTATGACTTCGTGCGGTCCATACCAGGTGGTCATCCTGAGCGCTTCGGCGAAGGATCTGTGCCTGGGTTTACGTGGTTACGCCTCAGCGAGACCCTTCGGTTTCCTCAGGATGACAACGCTTATAGCCTGGCAAACTGGACCAAGCTGTGGTGATCCTTTGTGATTTAGCTGGACTACGAGGCCGCTCCTAAGACCTTGGTAATGAGGGCCTGCGCCTCTTCCTGGATTTGCTTAAGGTGCGAGTCGCCTCGAAAGCTCTCGGCATAAATTTTATAAACATCTTCTGTTCCAGAGGGGCGGGCGGCAAACCACCCGTTCTCCGTCATGACTTTCAGTCCGCCAATCGCACTGCCAGTTCCCGGGGCCGAGGTCAGAATGCCGGTAATCTTTTCCCCTGCAAGTTCGGAGGCCTGAATCTGCTGGGGCGCGAGTTTCTTCAGAATGGCCTTCTGCGCGGGTGTGGCCGGGGCATCGATTCGCTGGTAGACCGGGACGCCCAGTTCCTTGGTGAGGTCGAGGTAGAGTTGGCTTGGATCCCGCCCTGTCTTGGCCAACATTTCTGCGGCTAACAGGTCGAGTATGATGCCGTCCTTATCGGTCGTCCACACGGTTCCGTCATGACGCAAAAAGGATGCGCCGGCACTCTCTTCTCCCCCAAATCCGACGGACCCGTCAAGCAGCCCATCCACAAACCATTTGAATCCGACCGGCACTTCAACCAGACGCCGACCTATCTTGGCGGCTACCCGATCAATCATGCTGCTACTCACCACCGTCTTTCCGACTGCGGCATCCTTCCGCCAGCCGGAGCGCTGGGTAAAGAGATACGAAATTACCACCGCGAGATAGTGGTTGGGATTCATCAGCCCCGCTGTGCGCGTGACGATTCCATGCCGGTCATGGTCGGTATCGTTGGCAAAGGCAATATCGAAACGGTCTTTTAAGGCAATTAATCCGGCCATGGCGTAGGGTGAGGAACAGTCCATGCGAATCTTCCCATCCCAGTCCAGATTCATGAAGCGAAAGGTCGGATCCACCCCTTCATGCACAACCGTGACCGGGAATCCGTACCGCTCGGTGATGGGTCCCCAATAGTCCACGCCTGCACCGCCGAGCGGATCCACTCCAATGGACAACTTCGCGTCGCGGATCGCCTCCATGTCAATCACGGCGCCTAGATCGCCAACATACGAGCCGACATAATCATGCTGGTGTGTGGTCGAGGCCCGTTGTGCCTTCCCATACGGGACGCGCCGAACTCCGCGCAGGTCATCGGCCAGCAACACGTTCGCCTGTTTTTCGATCCAGGTGGTCACGTCGGCATCAGCCGGTCCCCCGTGGGGTGGATTATATTTGAAGCCCCCGTCTTCGGGCGGATTGTGCGAAGGCGTAATGACAATGCCATCGGCCAATGCCGTTTTTCGATCCCGGTTGTAGGTCAGGATGGCATGGGAAATAACGGGAGTGGGGGTGTACCCGTTGTCACGGTCTACCATGACGACCACACCATTGGCGGCCAGCACTTCGAGCGTACTTGCCAGGGCAGGTTCCGAAAGCGCGTGGGTATCCATGCCTAAAAAGAGAGGGCCGTCGATATGCTGTTGTTGACGATACAGGCAGATGGCTTGGGTGGTGGCAAGGATATGTGCTTCATTAAAGGAAAGCTTCAAGGAGGAGCCGCGGTGTCCCGATGTGCCGAATGCGACCCGTTGCTCCGGCTCCGACGGGTCAGGTCGTCCCGTGTAATAGGCGGTGACCAACCGAGGAATGTTGGCGAGCATGGACGGCTGGGTGGGTTTTCCTGCAAGGGCACTGACCTTCATGGTGATCGCTCCGCGTTCAGAAATGGTTGTATGTCCTATCTCCGGCTTTCAGTGAGAGGAGGCATACCTTACCGAGATTCATCAGAGGATTCAAAGCCTTCATTCCTTTCTCAGGCCGATCGTCCTGTGTCAGGAGGATGGAACCCGAACACCTCTTGATTTACATTTATGAAGGTTTTTCGTAGGGTTAAGGAAAATTTAAAAAAATACTCCCTCCATGGCCAATTCAATACCGGGGCTCTCCACCTTAACGAGGGAGATTATGAAATACTGCCTCATTCCGAAGCCCGAAGATTTCACGGTATGTGGGCATTAAATTTTTTGTGACAGAACTCATACCACGGTGAGATGGATCGTTCAAATATCAAACATCGACTTGGTAATCTTGCTTTACTGCTTGGAACGCTTCTGGTCATTATTCTCATTGATCGGGTTTTACTCACCAAGTATCCTCTTCCTCGCTGGAAACCAGATCCGGTTCTTCACTATAAGCACCGTCCCGGAACATACACCTGGGGGAAAACATATGACAACAAGCCTATTTTCATAAACCGGTATGGTTTTCACGATGACAACTTTCCAGAAAAGAAGGCGGAGGGAGAACTGCGTGGCTTGATAGTGGGTGACTCTATCGTCATGGGGCATGGCGTGACCTCAGCCGAGACGTTTACAAATCAGCTGGAAAAGCTGTTGCCTGATAACGTGTCCGGGTACAATACCTATCAGGTTATTAATGCAGGTGTGCAGGGGTACTCCACGTTTCAGTACCTGGAGACCTTAAAGCGTACCTTGAAATTTTCTCCTGACTTTATTGTCATAGGATTCTGTATGAATGACCCGACAGAACCCTATTTGGTCAACAAGTCCTATGGGGGCTCTGGTCTGGATTATCATGGTATTTTTCAAATATCACAACCATGGGTTTCCTATTTGGTGAATGAGACAGGATTTGGTCGGTTTGCGATTTATATCCGAAAGCGAATCACGAAAAAATTCTCATCAGTGGAGAGGGAGGTTCGTAAGGAAATATATAGTGTCCGCAGGATGGCCCAATTTTCCCGGACCGATCCAGTGTATATTGAGGTTTGGAAGCATGTTCTCAGCGATTTAGCGGAAATGTATGAATTGGCCGGCAAAGAGAAAATCCCTATCGTCCTGATCATTTTTCCCCATACGTTTCAGATTAGCAACGAAATACTCAAAGAACCTCAAAAAATTCTCAAACAACATGCCAACCTGCACGGGGTGGCCTATCTTGACATGACCGACGAGGCAGAAAAGCTGATTATTGAAGGTGTACCTCTTGACGACCTGTTTCTTGACAGTGACCACTATACGGTAAAAGGTCATCGTGTCGTGGCCAACTTGCTTCTACGACATCTGAAATCACATGGCCTAATCTAAATTCCACTTTCAATTGTTCTGACAACGTATCCTGGAAGCCATAATCAGATTCAATACACGCCTTCTTCTAAGCCTCATTTTCCGAGGCATTCAGTGTAAAACTTGTTTTCTGGTTGTAATGACAAGCTTGAGTGAGGTCCGGACTTTTTTCAGTCTTTCTTGAACGACATCTCCCTTGTTTGAGACAGGCTGGCAAAAAAATGAAATAGTTCGAAAGGCTCTGATTCCATTTCGCCGGACTATGGAACTCGGCAGCTTCCGTGAAAGGAGTGAGTATGGGGTATTGGCTCACGGAAGGGGCGGTGATCTGTTTTCCCAGGGCAACCTACATGATCAGCATGCAGATCTGAACTTTTCCCGGCCGGTCGCTGTGTGCAACTTGCCAATCGCCTCGCAAAGATACACCAACCCATAATCCCTCGAATTGAAGGGGTGCCTTTAAATCAACAAAAAACCCCAATAAATTGAAGGAAACTGACGAAGGTTGTGACAGGGTTATCAACAATTTCAAAAAAAATCTGTGGATAAAAAACTCTCATGATAATTTGTTGTTTCTCTTCAGCATCAATGGGCATGTGCCTGGAGACGCATGTCAAGAAAAAAATTCGATTTCTACCTTTACTCCTACGCCAAAAAACTTACACCACTTCCTGTAGGGGCATAAAAAAATCTTTATACAATGCTTAAAACAAAGGCAATCTGCTCATTTCCTTTTTATTCCTTAGAAAATCACGCGATGCATGACAGTATTCACCAGGTTATACACAAAATTTGGGGATGAAAAATTATTCTCATGGTCTGCATTTTGCCGACCTCAAAAATCAACGCTTTTTCTGTAATGACTACCATTTGCAAGGAGCCAAGGGAATGATGGGGCAAATCATCTTAAAACTATTCCCATTCTCGTTCGTCTCCAACTTTTTGGCCCACCCTTGCCGATTTCGATGGAAGATAATGGTTAAGGTCCCAGTTCTGATCTTACCTAATATCCCGATATCCCATGAGCGTTGTCATCCTGAGTGGAACGAAGAATCTCGCTGAGCCGTGCCATCGTCAATCCTGGCAGAGATCCTTCGATATGGGTTCAGCATGACAAGTTGGCGAGGGCCTTGTCTGGTGGTGTTCGTTCAATGTGGGAATGCCCCATTGAAGGTTTTAGCCTGCATGGGTCAGGCCTCATTTCTATGAAGGGGAGTGTTGAGTAATAAGGATGTTCAAGGGCAAAGTTGCCCAGGATTAGATAATGCTACGGGTCGGTTCAAAAAAGCATGTCCTGAGTCTTCCCGAAGCGTCCGTCCAGTCCTGTCCTGAGGTCTCTCGAAGGAAAGGCCGCAGCCGTTTGTACGCGCGGAGCGTACGCGTAGTACGTGAGCACGGGAAAATGGCGAGAACGCCGCTGGCGGCTTTTTTCAACAGACCCATGAAGAGCCATGCCACATCCGTTCGTACCAGGCCTGTTTACACAATGCACCTCATTGGTAGAATAAGTGGTGCCTCGCAATTATTCTTCTTTTCCTTTCCTGGCTGTTCAACACACAGTGTTTCACCAATCGTTTCCTGCAAACCATTCCGTCAACTATGTCGTGTCAGAGGCGGGCGTGCCGTTGTTGATGAGAATTTCTTCGAGCGTTCATCACAGACCTGTCCGCTATGGGAGAATCATTCCCCATGGCCTCCCTTGAATCCTTCGTAGCGATCGTAGCCGGATGGGTCTGGGGTCCGCCCATGTTGCTTTTGTTGGTCGGCACCGGGTTGTATCTTACCATTCTGCTGAAGGGTTTGCAGTTTCGTGTCCTCCCGCATGCTCTGAGATTAATTTTTCACAAAGAGCCGGGTGGCAATGGAGATATCAGTCATTTTGCCGCGCTCATGACGGCCTTATCCGCCACCGTGGGTATCGGCAATATTGTCGGTGTGGCCGCCGCGATTACGCTCGGGGGACCCGGAGCCGTCTTTTGGATGTGGATGACCGGGCTGGTGGGCATGGCCACCAAATATGGCGAAGCTGTGCTGGCGGTGAAATACCGTGAGCAGGGGGCATACGGAATGCGTGGCGGGCCCATGTATTATCTAGCCAACGGTGCCGGGCTTCCCTGGTTAGGCTGGCTTTTTGCCTTGTTTACGGCCTGTGCGGCGTTTGGCATCGGCAACATGACGCAGGCCAATGCGGTGGCCGGCATTCTTGAATCGACCTTTCAGATCCAACCCTGGATCACCGGTGTGGTGTTGATGGGGATGACCGGGCTTGTGATCTTGGGCGGCATCACATCCATTGGCCGGTTTACCTCGGTGCTGGTGCCATTCATGATTGTGGGGTATGTCACGTCAGCCCTGGTTGTCCTGGCCCTGCATGTGACGGAGATCCCACAGGCCTTGATGAGTATTGTCTATCATGCCTGGAATCCGATTGCGGCAGGAGGCGGGTTTGCGGGTGCGACGATGGCTGCTGCCATGCGCTATGGGTTAGCCAGAGGTGTGTTTTCGAATGAATCGGGTTTGGGTTCCGCGCCCATTGCCGCCGCCGCTGCACGCACAGACGATCCGGTCAGGCAGGCCCTGGTCAGTATGACGCAGACCTTCATCGATACCCTGGTTGTCTGCAGTATGACGGCGTTGATTATCCTGACCGCGACTCCATGGACGCAAGGCATTGACGCGGCTCAACTCACCAGCGCCAGTTTCGGGGAAACCTTGGGCCACACAGGAGAACTCATGGTGACCCTCTCCATTACCCTCTTTGCCTATTCGACCTTAATCGGCTGGAATTATTATGGGGAGAAAGCCATTGAGTATCTGATGGGGGCGAAGGCGATCGTCTATTACCGCGTGATCTTTGTGGGGGTGGTGCTGCTCGGCGCCACGTCCAGGTTGGAATTGGTTTGGAATGTGTCCGATGTCATGAACGGCCTGATGGCCATTCCGAATCTCATCGGATTACTGCTATTGGCAAAGGTTATAAAACAAGAAACCAAACGGTATGCTAACCGGCAGCTTGTCCCGGAACGATCCCCGGTAAACAAGAGCGATTAAGAAAAAATTTTGGATTTCACCTCCCACGCGATTTCCGGCAGTGGTTCTCGTGATCTATCTCTCTGGGTTTCATCCAAACAATTAGGAACCTGCAATCCATCTCCCAAGCTTCAGTAAGGCATAGGGGGCAAGGTAAAAGGCCAATACCGAAATAACCACGCCTGTCACCGCCCCGGACATTCCCTCTACAAAAACTCCAGCCAAGGGAAGCAAAAATACAATCAGGATCATGGCAAGAGCGATCCCTTTGTGGCGTTCATAAAAGGCCGTACGTTGATCACGCTTGAGAGAGTCGGAAAATGAAAGATTGGGAGTCAGAGCCATTGCGCCAGTATAAAGCAATCGCGGACCTATTGCTCCAGTTTTCTTGCCCTGCTTGCAGAGATTTATCTCTTGATCAAAGTGGGAAACTCATGGATGTGAAAATCTGATGTGTGATGGTGGTGAGGGAAGGATAAAAACCAACGAATCCCGCCTAGTCATTGAGGGCAGGACCGGGATGAGCGGTGGGGTGGATGGTGACGACGATAGATTTGGAGGTCGGCGTGTTACTTTTGTCTGCCACGCTGTCGATGGGGATGAGCACGTTGGCCTCGGGAAAATAGGTCGCCGTGCAGGTGCGGGGAATAGGGTAGGAGACCACGACAAATTGGGGTGCCGTTCGCGTCTTGCCTTTGTGGTGGCTGACGATGTCCACCAGGTCTCCCTTGGCTAAGTGGCGCTCCTCCATGTCTCGCTCGTTCATGAATATGACCCGTCGTCCGGCTTTAATGCCGCGGTATCGGTCATCCAATCCATAAATGGTCGTGTTGTATTGATCGTGACTGCGAATGGTCATCATGAGCAATTGATCCGGTGCCAGGTGAATGTCCGGCATCGAGTGGAGGGTGAACCGGGCTTTACCCGACGGAGTGGGAAATTGCCGGGCATCGCGAATCGGATTGGCGAGATAGAAGCCGCCCGGATTGTTGACGCGTGCTGTGTAATTATCATGGCCAGGAACAACCTGGCTGATGAGATGACGAATTTCGTTGTAATCGTGAATGAGTTCGTCCCACTTGATGTGGTTTCCCGGCCCTTCTTGGTTGTCGAAGGTGGCCTTCGCGAGGCTGGCGATAATGTCGACTTCACTTTTGAGCAATTCGGACACCGGCTCGAGTCGTCCTTGTGAGGTCTGGACCACACCCATGGTGTTTTCCGTGGTGACATATTGAGGGATATCATCTTGAAGATCCTTGTCGGTGCGGCCAAGCGCAGGTAGGATCAGGGCCTCGGTTCCGGTGACCAGATGAGCCCGGTTGAGTTTGGTGGAAATGTGGACGGTGAGCCGGCAGCGGGAAAGCGCCTTCGCGGTATAGGCTGTATCAGGCGTGGCCGAGAGAAAATTGCCGCCGAGGGCGATGAAGACTTTGGCCTTTCCTGCGTGCATGGCCTTGATGGCCCGCACCGCGTCGTAACCTCTTTTGGTGGGAGGCTGAAAATGGCAGACCTTTTCGAGTCGATCCAAAAATTCGGGAGTGGGGTTTTCGGTAATGCCCATGGTGCGATCGCCCTGCACATTGCTATGCCCACGGACGGGGCAGGGGCCTGCACCTGGTTTTCCGATGTTGCCGCGTAACAGAAGGAAGTTGATGATTTCCTGCATGTTGGCCACGGCGTTTTTATGTTGGGTCATGCCCATGGCCCAGGTGCAGATGATACTCCTGGCTTGTTCAGCAATATCCGCGGC
Organism: Nitrospirales bacterium; assembly: GCA_021604105.1. Classification (GTDB taxonomy): domain Bacteria; phylum Nitrospirota; class Nitrospiria; order Nitrospirales; family UBA8639; genus Nitrospira_E. The sequence goes on from BQIW01000039.1 coordinate 13,405, forward strand.
CTTTTGAATGTCTTCGCGCGCAATACCGCTGCCTTCCTCAATTTTTTCCCATGATATGTTACGTGTATGAGTCGCGAAATTGTCAAAGCCTTCGGTGTATTCCTGTATGAACGGCAGGTCAAGAATCGTGCCGGGATTTTTTTCTTCCCGCATGAGCAGTTCCTTCATGATGCCTTTGAGCAGGGCCACGTCACCATTGATTTTGATGGGGAGAAACAACGTGGCGATCGGGGTCCCCTGACCCAACCAGCGGGTGACTTCCCGGGGATGAATGAACCGGGTGGTCCCGGCCTCGGGAAGTGGATTAATGCTGACAATCTGACAGCCGCGCCGTGCGGCCTCCTGAAGGGTGGTGAGCATACGCGGATGGTTGGTGCCGGGATTTTGTCCCAGAATGAAGATGGCATCGGCCTTATCGAAATCGTCGAGGGTGACGGTGGCTTTGCCGATGCCGATGACCTCTTTTAACGCCACGCTGCTGGACTCGTGGCACATGTTGGAAGAATCGGGTAGATTGTTGGTGCCATAGAGTCGCGCGAAGAGTTGATAGAGGAAGGCGGCTTCGTTGCTGGTGCGCCCGGATGTATAGAAAATGGCTTCGTTGGGATCGTTGAGGTCATGAAGGTGCCCGGCGATGGTGTCAAAGGCTTTGACCCATGAAATAGGATGATAATGGGTATCCCCGCTTCGCTTGATCATCGGACGGATGAGGCGTCCCTGCTGCCCTAGCCAGTAATCCGATTCCCTGCCCAGTTGCTCCAGGGAATATCGTTGAAAAAATTCTTTCGTGATGACGTTGGTGGTGGCTTCATGGGCAACAGCTTTGACGCCGTTTTCACAAAACTCGGTCATAGCCCGCGCGCCATCGGGATCGGGCCAGCCACAACCCGGGCAATCAAACCCTTGCTTTTGATTGACCTTGAGAAGGGCCTGGGCACCGCGCAGGAAGCCGAGTTCGTGTGTGGTGTGTTTGAGGGAAGTGAGAATAGCAGGAATGCCGCCGGCGCTCCTGGAGGGCGCGTCAAGTTGAAGATCGTAAGAATCTTCGATCGGGATTTCCCACGTCGGGGCTGACGGGGCTTCCGGTATGTCGCGTTGTTCGTCCACCTGTGTCCTCTAGTTCTAAAGCCTGGTGTGCTTGAATTCGTCCGGAGTCGTGATAGACCGTCATGCGTTGATGGTCTAAAAACCCCACCAGGGTCATGTTGAATTCTTGTGCCATCTGCGCCGCGAGTGTGGAGGGTGCGCCAACGGCGGCCACAAACGGGATGCCGCCCATGGAGGATTTCTGCATGAGTTCGAAGCTGGCCCGACCGCTGACCAGCACCACATGGCGATGCAGGGGAAGGTGGTTATTAATCAGGGCCCACCCCAGGACTTTATCCAGGGCGTTGTGCCGTCCGACATCTTCCCGCATACACAGTAGAGTGCCCTCTTCATCAAACAGAGCTGAGGCATGACAGCCCCCGGTTTTCTGAAAGAGTTGTTGCTCGGCGGCCATGCGTTCCGGCAGACCGAATAACATGTTTGGGGTGACGGTAGGGGAGGTGAGATTTTTAATGGTTTGGCCAAATTGGTTGTTGATTTTGAGGGCTTCGATGGAAGTTTTGCCGCAGATCCCACAACTGGAAGTGGTATAAAAATTCCGGTCCATTGTCGTGGTTTTCACCGACACGTGAGAGTGCAACTTCACTCGCACAATATTGTGAAAGTTCTGCCCTTCGACTATTGGTCCACAGGGGCGAATCTGTTTAATGTCGTTCCATCCGGCAATGATCCCTTCGGTAAACAGAAATCCCGCGGCCAGTTCTATATCCTGTCCGGGAGTCCGCATGGTGATCGACACACTCTTCCGTTCCGACCTGCCATTGGCCCAATACTCCAGTCGAATTTCAAGTGGCTCTTCAATGGCCAACTGGTCTGGTCTGGTGGGCATAGCCGGGCGGGCGAAATTGGGGAAAAAGATCGTATTCTGCGTCGAATAGAGTTTGGTTGCCATGCTCCAAACCTCTTTCTCGTTTAATGGCCAAACGCCATTGGTCTTACTGGTCTATGGTTATTATAGCTCCCTTCCTTCTCCTATGCACGGCGGAATTCTTTCTCGATCGACGCAGGCCTGCCAAGGAGCATGTTAGGCCACAATTTATCATCGGCGGTGTCATTCTGAGAAGCGAAGTTTCTTGTCAGGCCATGAGAGGCATCTTGTCCTTGATCGCCCCTCACCACAGATTGATGCCTGTAATGGTTATAATGTACTGGTGCCATAAACTCCTATCATTGGCTGTCATATTTCCTGATACGAGAGTGCATGCTCAACAGGGGAACAATGAAAATTCTTTTGACAGGTGCGACGGGGTATGTGGGCGGGAGGCTGCTACGTCGGTTGGAGCAGCAGGGCCGGCAGGTGCGGTGCCTTGCACGACGGCCCGAGTTTTTGAAAGAGGGGGTCGGCCCAGGCACGGAGGTCATTGCCGGTGATGTGCTTGACCCGGCCAGTTTGGCGACCGCGATGCGTGAAGTGGAAGTGGCCTACTACCTTGTGCATTCCATGGGGACGTCGGGAGGTTTCGAGGAAACTGACCGTATCGCCGCACGGAATTTCAGCGAAGCCGCTTGGGCCGCCGGCCTGAAGCGCCTCATTTATCTTGGAGGGCTGGGAGACGATCGTGAATCGTTGTCTCCTCATCTGCGGAGCCGGCATGAAGTAGGGGAAATCCTTCGTCAATCCGGTGTGCCTGTGGTGGAATTACGGGCGTCGATCGTGATCGGCTCCGGCAGTTTATCATTTGAAATGATTCGCACCCTGGTTGAGCGGTTGCCGGTGATGCTGACGCCTCGCTGGGTCCATGTTCCCGCGCAACCCATCGCGATCGATGATGTGCTGGCCTATCTGATCGGCTCTCTTGATGTACCGCTTCCGGAAAGCCTGGTTGTAGAAATCGGTGGGGACGATATTGTGTCGTATGGGGATTTGATGCGGGAGTATGCTCGCCAGCGTAGATTGCGGCGGATCATGATTCCGGTTCCTGTTCTCACGCCGCGACTGTCGAGCCTATGGCTTGGCCTTGTGACGCCGTTGTATGCACGGGTCGGGCGTAAGCTTATTCAAAGCATCAAATATCCTACCGTGGTTCGCGACCATTCTGCGAGACGTTTGTTTGCGATCGAGCCCATCAGTGTGCGTGAAGCCATCGCGCACGCGTTACGCAATGAAGAACGGGAACTTGCGGAATCGCGTTGGTCGGATGCGCTTTCTGCGTCCGGGGACGTGCGGCAGTATGGGGGGGTGCGATTCGGCAATCGGCTGCATGATGTGCGCACGGTGCAGGTGCCTGTCTCGACCCCTGACGCGTTTCGCCCGATTCAACGAATCGGCGGGCGGACCGGCTGGTACTTTGCCGATTGGCTGTGGGCGCTCCGGGGCTGGTTGGATCTATTGGTGGGAGGGGTAGGCCTTCGCCGTGGCCGGCGTAACCAGGAAGAGTTGCGCGTAGGCGATGTGGTGGATTGGTGGCGGGTGGAAGCCATTGAGCCGGGAGTGCGTCTCCGGCTCTTCGCTGAGATGAAGTTGCCGGGACGTGCCTGGCTCGAATTTCTCGTAGAACCTCATGGCGCCGGTTCAAAAATTACGCAAACAGCCAGCTTCGATCCCATTGGATTGAGCGGGTTGTTGTATTGGTATGGCGTGTGGCCGGTCCACGAATTGGTCTTTCGGGGTATGGTGAAGGGCATCGCCCGCGCGGCGCAACGATCGAAATGACGTTTTCGTAAAATGTTTTGCATCCTTCATGCTGCAAACCTCTTGGAGTTTTTCTTCTCTTCCGGCCGGTAAAGGCACATCAGCGAAACATCATTCCGCCTTTGGCAGACATGTGATGATGACCGTGGTGGATATTTCAGAATCCAGTCAATCGGATGAGGTGAGTCTTTATGGAGCGGAGTTCGGACAGCAATGGGTTGTGGTGCAGGCTGTGCGAACGAGAGCCTTGACGTGGTTTCTTTTCACCAATTCCTCATTGTTCATATAATTTCTCATGGACGTGGCGACAATCGAATTGCCGAGGCGGGAGAAGTGTCCCCACTTTCCAACCGTGAGTCGATCTGTGGGTAGCGCAGGGTCAAAGGCAACCAAGGCATCTAATATGTCAACAACCCGGCCACCTTTTTTGTGTACATGCTCCAGCAGTGGTTCATACCGTTTCCCCTGGTGCCTGCGGTGCCTTCTGAAATCACCGAGGTCCGGAAAGATGACAATGACCGGTAAGGATTCATGCCGGAGGGCGGCACAATAGAACTCCTCAAGCAGTCTTGTGGTGAGGCGGAAGCCTTCTGAATGGACGGCATAAGACCCTTCAGGTGTCACCACCGGATTGAGCCTTTCCTTCACACTTCGAGTGGCAATCTTCAGGAGACGCATGGAAGGCAGCAGATCCATTGGTCCCGCCAAATATTTTATCTGATAAAAATAATCATGGGTCCCGATCTCCCGGAGCACGGCCTCATCGTTTCTGACGAGACGCCAATAATCGCCGGTGGTCGTTAAGGGATTATTGAGGAGTACAAGGCTATCGTTCTCAAGAAGGAATCGTGGTTTGGTATAGAAATTCGTCGCATAGGAAGAATGGTAGAACGGACGAAACACATTTAAATTGCGATAGATGTTTTCAGACATAAATCCAATGAGGACGATGTCAGAATTAAACGGGATTCCGTCCTGCCTATACAGCATGTATGCCTGATCCAACCCATACGCGCCGACGCCGAAATTCAGGACCTCAATGCGAGGATCCTGCTCTTCTAACTGATGCTCCCATGTATCCTCGTTCGCGACTTCCTCTCCGAAGGTGAATGAGTCGCCGAATGCCGAGACTCTTACGACTTCCGGATGAATACTATGAGCAAAATCATGATCTGCTCTGATGCCTTGAGAGTTAATTCTGACGTCCTTCGAGTGAGAATGCGGTTTGGGTGCCCAGCCCAACACGGGGTGGTGGCCGCTTAGAGGGACTCTGTCCTCAAGGCGGCGTTGAATAAGTTGCTTTTGTTCCTGCGAAAGCCGGGAAGCCAGGGGTTGATAGCTCACTCCCTTGCCTTGGAGAAGGTGCAAGCCCAGGTAGGAAATGCCTTCCATGCTGCCATACACCAAACACGCTAAAAGGATGGATAACAATACAGACTTGTGTTTGATCATTGGATCATTGATGTATCGGAACTTCCATCTACATTATTATAAAGGGTATTTCTCAAAAGACCATGAGAGGGAGTGTTGAATAATAAGGATGTTCAAGGGCAAATTTGCGCAGGATGAGATTCCTCATCAAAGGCTCCGGGTCGGTTCAAAAAAGCATGCCCTGAGTCTTCCCGAAGGGTCCGTCCAGCAAAGCCGCAGCCGTTTTTACGCGCGGAGCGTACGCTTCGTACGTGAGCACGGGAAAATGGCGAGAACGCACCTGGCGGATTTTTTCAACAGACCCATAGGCCAAATCTGAAACCTGATGGTTTCGCATCCCTGGTACTAAATGGCTCATACGGCTTAGAATCCCGAGGATCTCCATTTGCGGCAAAGTCAGCTTTGCTTGGGGCATTCCAATCCGGAGTTGGACCTTTGCACTGTACCTAAGAGGAACACCGTCGTCCCGGTGTATGTTTGTCCTTAATGGAAACGAGAAAGTACAATGAGGATTGCCTTCCAATTGGATGTTAGTGCCAACATTAGGAGAGCGTAACGGATTTTATGCCCCTTCAATCGTTTCATCCGGTCGTGCAGGAATGGTTCAGGACCCGGTTGGGTGAACCGACCGAGGTGCAGCGAGCCAGTTGGCCTGCCATTCACTCCGGACATCATTCGCTCATCTCCGCACCCACGGGCTCCGGGAAAACGCTGGCAGCCTTTCTTACTTGCATCGACCATTTACTACGCCAGGCGATTAACGGGGAGTTGGAAGATGGCGTGCAGGTTATCTATGTGTCGCCGCTAAGGGCGCTGAGTCATGACATTCACAAAAATTTGGAACTGCCATTGGCGGAGATTAGCGAACTGGCTCTGTCTGCCGGGTTTTTGGGACCGAGAATTCGTGTGGAAGTTCGGACCGGTGATACGCCTCCCGCGCAACGCCAGCAACAGGTCAAACATCCGCCTCACATTTTGGTCACCACGCCGGAGTCGTTATTTCTTTTGGTGACGGCGAAACGGAGCCGCGAACTCTTATCCGGTGTGCATACGGTGATTGTTGATGAAATTCATGCCCTCGCACCCAATAAACGTGGCGCGCATCTGACGTTATCCCTTGAGCGATTGGATGCTGTGACCTCCCGGCGGTTGGTGCGCATCGGCCTGTCCGCTACGCAGCGACCCTTGGAGACCGTGGCACAATTTCTATTGGGTGAATCCGTCCATCGCGCGAAGGCTCAGCAACCCTCTCTCTTTGACTCTTCACATTGTCACATTGTGGATATCGGCCATCGTCGGCAGTTGGATCTGCAGGTGGAAGTCCCGAAGGATGAACTCGGCGCGATTGCCACGAATGCCATTTGGTCGGAGATCTATGATCGGATTGCCGACATCGCCGGGCCGCGTCGGTCGACCCTGGTGTTTGTGAATACGCGCCGGATGGCAGAACGGGTGGCCCATCATCTGGAAGAACGTTTAGGTGAGAACCAGGTAGCGTCGCATCATGGCAGTTTGTCACGCAAACTTCGTTTGCATGCGGAAGAACGATTAAAGTCCGGTCAAATTAAGGTGATGGTGGCGACTGCATCCTTAGAGTTGGGGATCGACATCGGTTGTATTGATGTGGTGTGTCAGATCGGATCCCCCCGTGCGATTGCCACATGTCTTCAGCGGGTGGGGCGGGCAGGCCATCAGGTGGGGGCGGTTCCCCAGGGGCGACTGTTTTGTACGACCCGGGATGAATTAGTCGAATGTGCGGCAGTGGTCCGGGCGATCCGGCAGGGGCAATTGGAAATTCTTAAAATTCCACCTGCCCCGTTGGATATTCTGATTCAACAGATCATTGCGGAAGTCGCGGCGCAGGAATGGGATGCACGTGATCTCTTTGCATTGTGCCGGTCGGCCTATCCGTATCGGGAGTTAACGTGGGAAAGCTTTGAATCCGTGCTGCAGCTGGTGGCCGAGGGATTTGTGCCGGGGCGCAGACGGCTGTATGCGTTGATAAGTTATGATCGTCATGAAGGCAGGCTCCGGCCGAAACGTGGAGGCCGGTTGGCGGCGTTGACCTCCGGTGGAGCGATTCCTGAAACGGCCACCTATCAGGTCGTGGCAGAACCCGATGGAATCGTGGTGGGGACGGTAGACGAAGACTTCGCGATTGAGAGTCTGGCGGGAGATATTATGCTGCTGGGTGCGACCTCCTGGCGCATTCGTGGAATAGAAACGGGAAAAATCCGTGTAGAAGATGCGCATGGCGCCCCGCCCAACATCCCTTTCTGGCGAGGGGAAGCCCCGTCACGGTCACTGGAATTATCTCAGGCTGTGGCCGATGTGCGAGAGCAGATCTTTCATGTGCTTGAACAGGGTGCTGCTCCCGGAGATGAGACCTCGCGGCATTGGTTGTATGAGGAATGCGGAGTTGATGCGGCCGGTGCTGATCAATTGCTGGCCTATGTAGCCGGCGGGACACAGATCCTCGGAGGTGTCCCGACGCAGACCTGTGTGATTGCGGAACGGTTCTTTGATGAAGCCGGCGGGATGCAACTGGTGTTGCATGCCCCGTTTGGTGGAAGGCTCAACCGCGCATGGGGGCTGGCGTTACGCAAACGATTTTGTGTGAATTTTGATTTTGAATTGCAGGCGGCCGCCACCGATGACGGGTTGGTCCTGTCGCTTGGTGAGCAGCATAGTTTTCCCCTGGAGGCCATTTTTGGATTTGTGCATTCCAACACGGTGCGGGAAGTGCTTATCCAAGCCTCACTGGCGACTCCGCTCTTTCTTACCCGTTGGCGATGGAATGTGACCCGGGCGTTGGCGCTTTTGCGGTTTCAACGCGGCAAACGTGTGCCGGTGCATCTTCAACGCATGCGGGCGGAAGATTTATTGGCGGCGGCCTTTCCGATGGCCGCGGCTTGTGGCGATAACCATGTTGGAGATATTCCCGTGCCGGATCATCAGTTGGTCCAGGAAACGCTGCATGACTGTTTGACGGAGGCCATGGATCTGGCGGGCCTGTGTCAGGTGCTTGAGCGAATCGAGAATCAGGAGATTCAGGTGCGGGTGGTGGAATCGCCTGCGCCTTCGTTGTTTGCCCATGAGATTTTACATGCCAACCCCTATGCGTTCCTGGATGATGCGCCGCTCGAAGAACGACGTGCGCGTGCCGTGAATCTTCGGCGGACCTCGTCCTCTGCCTTTGACGGGAACATTGGGACATTGGATGCGGCAGCGATTGATGCGGTGGTTGAAGAAGCCTGGCCGTTGATTCGTGATGCCGATGAACTGTTCGACGTGCTTCAGGTTCTGGGATGGTTGCCATTCGCCATGGGTGAGGCGTGGCAGGGGTTTGGTGATGCGTTACTGTCGTGTGGCCGTCTCCTCGTGTTGCGTGTGCCGGTTGAGGGACTTCCGGAGACGAAAGCCGCTGAGGGTTGGACCACCAAAGAACATCTGACGCGTCTTCAGGCCTTGTTCCCGGAGGCAAAGGTGGTGGCCGGTCTACAGAATTCACGTGTCGTGTCTGTGGGAGAAAAATCGGTCACGGCAGCATCTGCTGCACGTGATGTCGTGCAAGGCTGGATGCCGCACGTCGGTCCGGTGACTGCTGATGAATTGGCAAGGAGATTACATGTGCCTGGGCTACTCGCGCAGCAGGCTTTGTTGCAATTGGAAAGAGAAGGTCAGGTCCTTCGAGGTCATTTTCGTCCTTCCTCCCGGATTGAGTCTTTGACCCGTTCCTCGACGAGAGAAGAACAGAGGATTGATACCCATGCAGTCGCAGAAGAATGGTGTGACCGCAGTCTTCTCGCTCGTATTCATCGGCGTACGGTCACGTCTTTGCGCCGGGAAATCGAGCCGGTTGCCGCATCGGATTTTATGCGGTTTCTCTTTCGATGGCAGCATCGAGCGCCTGGAACACAATTACACGGAGAAGCCGGGCTACGTGAAGTGATTCACCAGTTGGCAGGATTTGAAGCGCCGGCTTCGGCCTGGGAACCTTCGCTTTTCACCACCCGCCTGGCTCACTACAAACCTGAATGGCTGGATCATTTGTGTCTGCGCGGGGAAGTGGCCTGGGGACGTCTGACTCCTCCGGAAAGCAAGGGCACCCTCTTACCTGTGGTAGGGACAGAACCGGGAACAGACGCCTATGCCTTAGATACCGGTGCCGCCGTTCCGGTATTCCGCCCGCTGACGCCGACCAGGCTGGCTCCCATAAGTTTTTTGCGACGGCAGGATGTCAGTTGGATATTGGGTATGGCCAAACCGGGAACATCTGTAGGGCCGCTTGGAATGAGGTTGCATCTGAGTGGTGTGGCACAAGCCGTTTGGGATTGTCTGGATCGTCGTGGCGCATGTTTTTTTGCGGACTTGACCGGTCGAACGGGACATCTGGCCGCGGAAGTGGAGCAGGCCTTGTGGGAACTGGTAGCCACAGGGTTGGTGACCGCTGACGGGTTTGATCCCATGCGGGCGCTGCTCGATCCTCGACGCCGTCGGGCCGAGGGCAAGGATCGCGCGCGACGGCCGGGGCAGAGCGTCGGGCGTTGGGATCTGTTCCAGGGCGATCCTGGGGCACATGATGAGGAACCGCAGGTTCGTCCTCATCCACATGAGCAGTGGGCTAGGCAATTGGCGCATCGTTATGGGGTAGTCTTCCGGGATCTGCTCAAACGGGAATCATTGCCGGTGACCTGGCGGGAACTGTTGGTCCAATACCGAAAGCTGGAATGGCGGGGTGAGATGCGGGGTGGCCGGTTTGTGAATGGGTTTACGGGGGAACAGTTCGCATTGCCGGAGGCGGTGGAATCGTTGCGGGCGGTACGCCGTGATATTCAAGCCGGGGCGCAAGAGATTCGTCTATCGGCCGCCGATCCGTTAAATCTGGTCGGCATCATTTTGCCGGGCGAACGGATCTCCGCGAACACGACCAAACCGATTGTGTTCCGAAATGGTGTACCGTCTGCCGATATAGCCTGCGTAGTCAGTCTGGGTTGATCGAGCCTGTTGTGACAGATCAGACAGCCCAGCAATCCAATCAGCGATCCATGGCATCCCGGTTTATGGTCCCGGGTCTGGTGTTGGTCCTCTTGGGACTGCTGGCCCTCCCTTGGATTCCCATACCCTCCGATACTCATCTTTGGAATGTCTTCAATGACTTTGGCCATGTTCCCCTGTATGGCGGCGTGGCTCTCATCTTGTTGTTTCTTGCACGGCAATTTGGTGAACCACGGGGGTGGTCTCTGGTCAGCCAGTATGTCATAGCTGTTATAGGCGTGGTGCTGCTGGGTGTGGTGAGCGAAGGCATCCAAGTATGGATGCCGAGTCGGCATTCAGAATTGGCGGATTTTCTTCGTGATGTGGTGGGGGCCGTGTGTGCGCTGGGTATTTTTCTCACGCTCGATCGCCATCTTGCTGGAAAATGGGTCGTGTGGCAGCAGGCTCCACGAAAACACCTGGTCTACGCCGGAGTCGGGTTGCTCATCGTGATCGTCTTGAGTCCGGTGTTCACGTGGTCTTATGCGTATTGGGACCGAACCGCGCGATTCCCATCGCTCTGTCAATTTTCTTCCGAGTGGGAAATGATGTTCGTCCAGGCGACGGATAGTGAACTCCGGATTGTTCCTCCGCCGGTAGGCTGGGACAAATCCCGGAACGATATAGTGGGCCATGTCATGTTTTATCCGGAGAAATATCCTGGCATTCGAATTGACGAACCCTATCCGGATTGGCGAGGGTTTTCGCATTTCCGCGTTGAGGTGTATTCCGAATTGCCCGTGGCACAATCGCTGGCCATTCGAATTGATGATGCTCATCATACTCACGAATATGCGGATCGGTTCAATCAGGCCATCACCATTTCGCCGGGGCTCAACCATATTCACATTCTTTTGGATGATATCCGTCACGCCCCGCTTGACCGGGAATTGGATCTCAGCGCGATCAAGAGTGTTACGCTCTTTGCCATACGCCCACCGGAAGAATTTTCGCTGTACCTTGATGATATGCGCCTCGAATAGAGTCGCCAGTGCTAAGCCGACGGAGTCTCTAGCCGTTTTGTCGCGCATCCCATTGTCAGGCACCCACCTTTGAAATGGGCGGTGGCATCGACCATAGCAATCCCGGGTGGTCACTGGCCGGAGTTGAGTAAAGGTCGGCGTTGTCTTTGAAACCTGCTAGGGTCTGTTGAAAAAAGCCGCCAGCGGCGTTCTCGCCATTTTTCCGTGCTCACGTACTCAGCGTACGCTTCGCGCGAAAAAACGGCTGTGGCCTTTCCTTCGAGGGGCCTCAGGACAGGACTGGACGGACCCTTCGGGAAGACTCAGGGCATGCTTTTTTGAACCGACCCGGAGTCTTTGATGAGTAATCTCATCCTGGGCCAATTTGCCCTTGAAAATCTTTATTATTTAGCACTCCCTGCTAGACAAATGGACACAGGTGAGTACAATAGATTCAGATCTAGCTGTTTCATGGATCGATAAGGTCGATGATGGGACAGAGGACGAATGCATCATAAATCCGATCATGTCTGGCGGGCGATTCCTACCTTGACTCCCAATAGAAAAGGCATATTTCCAATGGTATCTGACATCATGACATGTCCCTCCGCATTTGCTGTTCGCTGGGTTCTCTGGGTTTTGGCTTGCTTGCAACTTGGGCTGGTTGGTTGCCAGGTCACGTTAATTTCTTCGTATGATCCCGAAATGGATCGGACGGCAACCTCGCTCCAAAAACGGATGGATGCCTTTTTAACCAGACTCGAAACGCATGCCGGGGAATCGCAGGCTCACTATTCGTGGGATGAGGTCTTTTATCATGACTATCTGGTCGAACTTCGTTCCCTGCAATTGCGCTCGCAGAGCGATCCCGCGAATGAGTTCACAGCCAAACAGTTGACGCTCATGATGGATAATTTTGAGCAACTCCGATTGGCCCATCAAGGGGGGCCCCTTCCGGTTTCCACGATACAGGCCACGCGAGATTTATTTAATCAAGGCTGGCAGGCCATTATTGCGCAAGAAATCGCCAAGCGGCGAGGCGTGGATCCCCAGAGATTGGATTGAGCGACCGGGGGATGCTGTAGGATGGTGTGAAACCTGAATGGTGTGGCTTAAAATATTGAATCATACAACAGGGGTTTTTATCATGCTGCGAAACAATCTTGACCGGACTAAGGCCCTTCGCTAAGATCTGCGTATGCCTAGGCCACCATTTCCGACAGGTCCTCGACCAACCTCACGGATGGCTGGAGCTCGCCCAGCGGCTCCTCCAGGCACACCCAAGCAATTCGATTCGCTTCGAGCATCCTTGCTGTTTTGTCCGAAATGTCAGACCGCCACACCAGCCCGTGAACGTCTTCTTTTAGTGCTTCCTACCGGAAGTCTCTATGAATACCTCTGTGCCCATTGCGGGACCTCCACCGGCTCTAAAACCGATCAGGCTCAAAGCGAAGTTCGCCTCATCACACCTTAATTCCTCTTGCCTGGTTTTTTGACACCGGATTGTGCTGCTTTGACTTGGTTCTCCTGGTTTTTCCCTTCGGTCGTTCCCGCAGGTAGTCACGGTGGCCATGTCACCTCCGTCATCCCCTTCATTCGTTAAGCGTGATCCCCTATTTTGGGGCTTGTGTCTTGGTGGAATGCCCGGGTGGAACAGGCAGCCCTTCCTGGGCCATGATCCGGAGTGCATTGGTGGTCGGGCAGGGGCCCGGTCGCAGTTGATAATCGAAGTGCAACGTGCCTGCTTCAACAGTTTCCTGAAAGTGGGCATTCCGAATATGCCCGTTTCCACTGGCCAATCCTGTGAGTTCCAAATCATGGGTTGAAATCATTCCCAGTCCACGGCTTTGTTGCAGCGCCTGCACAAAGGCTTCGCTTCCGGCCAGCCGTTCGCGATTATTGGTGCCCCGATAGATTTCATCAATGAGAAAAAGAACCGGATGAGGATTGGCGCTTTCCACAGCCTCCAGAATAACTTTCAGGCGTTTGACCTCGGCGTAAAAATACGACAAGCCTTCATCCAGGGCATCCGTGACTCGTATGCAACAATAGAGACGCAACCAGGTCCAGGAAAATTTTGTGGCGCACACCGGACCCCCTGCCTGAGCCAGACACAAGTTGATGCCGACCGTTCGCAGAAAGGTGCTTTTCCCAGACATGTTCGAACCGGTCACCAGAAGGAGATGGCCTTCCCCTCGTAACTCCAGATCATTGGTAACGCGATGCGCACGGGCAATAAGTGGATGACCGAGGCTGCTTGCGGTTAGTCCTCGTGTGTCCGGGGTGGTATTTCTGGTTTCGAGTTGCGGCCAGAGGTAATCGGGATTCAGATAGGCATAACGGGCGAGGGCACTGGCGGCATCCAGGGTGCCAATGGTATCCAGCCAGTCAGGAAGGCTCGTGCGAAGGCGCGAGAGGAGGCGGTTGAGTTTTCCGACAAACCACAGATCCCAGGGTACCAGGGCATTGAGGCCTAAATGAATCAGCGGGTGGGCTTTGACGCTGAGCCCCTGACAGATCCGGCTGAGCTGCTTGAGGCTCAGGGTCGGACGATTGTGTTGAGTCAAAATGGACTGGCAGACCTGTCGCATTGTTGGTTGATGGAGAAAGGTTGATCGTTCTAGTTCTCTTATCACACTGACAAATTTTTCCAGTTCTTCGTGGAGCGCGAGCACCCGCCCAAAAAGCGGGTGGATGGATCCCGAGAGGAGAAAATAGGTTCCGATATACAGGGTCAGGGGAAACAGCCAAAAATTCGGGGCTCCCGTCAGGAGCGTCCAGAGTCCCAGGGCGATGGTCACACTCGTCAGCGCACACGCTGCGAGGACAATCAGCGGCAAATGCTTGATGGAGATTGGCGTTTCGAGCAAGGAAATAATGCGGGTTCCATTCAGCCGAACAGAGCTAATGAGCCGGTTGGCTAAAAGACAGCGATCCCTCAGACGGGAGAGCGGAGTGAGTTCTTTGACCAATGTCTGCCTGATTGTCCATGATAGCCCGTCCGAATCGGGAAGATTGGATTGGAAAAGCCAGGTGGCGATGCGGTGTTGACCTATGGAGGAAAAGGTGGTGTCGATTAAGGCCAGTAAGGAATGCGGACCCGTAAGGTCGAGGTCTATGGCAAACGGATGTCGCTCAGGGGCCTGGTGATCGTTGGCCGATATGTGTGACCAGTCAAGTTGCAGTCGCGCCAGGCTGTCTTTTTTGATGTCCATCCATAGCTGTAATCGATGCAATCGGGATTTCAATCGTTGATGAAACCAGGATATAGTGAGAAATCCAATGAGGAAGAGAAGCAGGAGACCATTGCCGGTATGAAACCAGGCTTGTTGATACACTCCGATTGTGATGGCGGCGCCCGCGATGAATGTTCCCATTCTCCATCGGCTGAATTGCCGGCTGGCGGTGGCGCCTTTTGCCTGCACCCGCTCGGTGCGTTGAATGAGGCGACGTATTGCCTGTTCTCGTTTATCAGTGGTGGTACGTTTCATAGGGCCTTCGGACATTAGCCGCTCTGCGTGATCCCGTCAATAACGTGGAATTTCGTGAAGCGCCCGTTGAACCTCCTAAAGGCAGATGGTTCTCGGCGCAGAGCTCTCATTAAACCCCTTGCTTTTCGAATGTCCGGTGCCTATTTGAACAGGGTCTTCTGTTACCTGGCGGTGAGAAATGGGTGGCAGAAATCGCTTACAATGACGAAACTTTTCACGATGGACGAGCTCTTATGGATGCGGCTGTCTTTGAAATGACCATTCCCATCTCCGTGGATGCTGCTGAATTAGCAGGGATTCTCGATTGCCAGGAATTTCTTGGAGCATGGGAAGCGGAGGGATCCATCGTACTGTATTGGAGTAAGAATGGAGCAGAGATTCTTCGGCAGGTCCGGTCTGCGTTCAGCGTTTTGGGTGTGGCTCTTCCGGATGGGGCTCTGCGGTTTCATCCGGTGAAGGCTCAGGATTGGAATGCCACATGGGCCGCGTCTGTTCAGCCCATTCGCATTGGCCGTCGCATTGGCATTCGCCCGAGTTGGGCCACCATGGAGATGCCCGAGGATGGAGTGGAATTGATTATCGATCCCAAGCAGGCGTTCGGGACCGGTCATCATGCCACGACCCAAATGATTCTCGAATGGTTGGAAGGGGTCACGTGGGTTCCAGGCATGCGGGTGCTGGATGTGGGGACGGGGAGTGGGATTCTTGCGATGGCGGCCTTGCGCCTGGGAGCCACGAGTGCTCTGGGCATTGATGTGGATCCTACGGCGCTGGACTGTGCCAGGGAATACGCGGCCGTAAATAACATTCAGGAAGAATTGATACTTTCCTCTTGCCCTTTGGCTATGCTTCCGGCTCAATCATTTGAAGTCATTCTGGCCAATCTGGATTGCAAAACTCTACTTCAAGTAAAGGATCACTTCGCGGGAATGCAGGGGCCGCATACGCAGCTGGTGGTATCGGGGGTGCTGGAGGAAGATGAATCTCAAATTGTCCGGCAGTTGGAAAGATGCGGCTGGTTTCAACGTCATGTCAGGAGACGGGATGGCTGGTTAGCCATTCAGTTTGGGGTCGCTTCTCCCGACTCGTCTTCTTCGGGTTGAGATTCCAGAAATGCGATGAGTGCCTGGTAGGTGAGTTGCCGGACTTCCGCTTTCGACCCAGAGCCCTGATCCAGATTTTTTCGCAACCAGACAGTCTCCGAAATTTGAGTGGTCGCTTTGTTGCACAAGGTCCACATCTGATGAAGAAATTCAATAGGAAGGCCAACCTGGACGCCTTCTGATTCAATACGATCGTCCAAAATAGCCAGGAGATCCGAGATCGCCTCGTCTGCCCGATAGGGTTGGGATGCAAATCCGAAGCTGGCGTGGGCTGCTTCTTCCTGTTTGGCCTGTTCGACTAAGTCATGCATGTATTCCTTGAGTAAACCAATGATTCGTCCGGATAGTCGCATGGGGGATCGTGGGGGATTTTTCTGGAATGGTTGGTCAGGTGAAATTGACGGTTTTTGGTGTTGAAATTCCCGCTCGGCTCTGAGGTGAGGGAGGTCCTATCATTTAATCATCGAAAAGGGTGTCGACGTCCGGTTTAATGACGCCTGGAGGGAGTCCGGCTTTCCAGTCTCCGTATTTTCCCTCCGGACGATGAAAGTATTGATTATGTTGCCGCTTGATGACCCAATCCTCGCCGTCGGCCCATAATTGTCGAATTTCTTCCTGCTCCATGAATTCCGGTCTCCTGTTTTGTGAAATCTACTAGGGGAGATGTGATTGTGATGCATGGGCTTGAGGTATCTTAATCAAACTGTTTCCTTCGAGCAATTCACATTTTTTTTGAAGAGAAATCGTGTGGTGCATCCCTTCTGAGGACCGTATGGGTCAGCCAACAATGCAAGAGGTCAGTTCAAAGATGGTCGCCCACAATTGTATCGGAAAAAAGCCTTTCCTCCTTCTCCGTGATGCCGGTCGGCCATGACCTTAAGACAAGAAAATATGAACATTGCGGTAATCGGCGGAGGCCCGGCCGGATTGATGGCTGCTGAGTCGGCGATTGCCGGAGGGGCACGAGTGGATCTGTATGACGCCATGCCATCCGTCGGTCGAAAATTTTTGTTAGCGGGCAAGGGTGGACTTAACCTGACGCATTCTGAACCATTAGAGAGATTTCTTGCACGGTATGGCGCCCGGCAGGAACAATTCCAATCGTTGCTCGCCGGATTTAGCCCGGATGCGCTACGCGAGTGGGCACGGGAATTGGGTGTTCAGACTTTTGTCGGAACATCCGGCCGCGTGTTTCCCACAGACCTCAAGTCTGCACCTCTGTTGCGTGCGTGGCTGCACCGGTTGCGCCGGCAGGGTTTGGCGATTCACGTGCGGCATCGCTGGGATGGGTGGAACGAGACCGGATCCCTCCGGTTTGCCACACCGCAAGGAGAACGTTTGGTTTCTGCTGATGCGGTGGTGTTGGCGCTGGGTGGTGGCAGTTGGTCCAGGTTCGGTTCCGATGGAGCATGGGTGCCCTTGCTCGTCGGTCGGGGTGTTCCCATTGAACCGCTGAAGCCTGCGAATTGTGGGTTTGATGTCGAGTGGAGTCCGCACTTTCGTGGGCGCTATGCCGGTCATCCCGTGAAACCGGTTGTCGTGGGGGGAACCACTCACGAAGGCATTGAGTTCCGGCAACAGGGCGAATTTGTTGTGACGGAGACCGGCATTGAGGGAGGCGTGATCTATGCCATTTCAAGATGGGTGCGCGACGAGATTATGAAAACGGGTACGGCGCTTCTTCGATTGGATCTGGCGCCAGACCGGGAGGTGTCGCGGCTCATTTCAGATTTATCACGGTCACGTGGGTCACGCTCGATGGCTAGCCACTTGCAGCGCCGGGTGGGTATTTCAGGGGTGAAAGGCGGCCTTCTGAGGGAATGTGTATCAAAACAAGACTTTGGTGACCCCGGGCTGCTCGGGGCGGCTATCAAATCGTTGCCAGTTCGTCTTGTCGCGCCCCGTCCCTTGGAAGAAGCGATCAGCACGGCGGGGGGAGTGTCGTTCGAAGCCTTGGACGGGCGACTGATGATTCGCACCCTGCCGGGAGTATTTTGTGCGGGAGAGATGCTGGACTGGGAAGCGCCAACCGGTGGGTATCTTTTAACGGCCTGTTTCGCCAGTGGCCAAGCTGCGGGCATTGGCGCCGCAAGGTGGCTTCAATCAACCCGGAACTTCACTTTGGGAAAGTTCTGACAATCGACAAGCCACCGCATGAGCTATGGTCATGGGTTTTCCCACGTTGCCTCCACCTAACACCTAAATACTTACCCTCTTTCCCCTGGGTAACAGCAAGGGAAAATTCTGCGCCAAGGCGTTGGCATACGTGTTTCACTTGGTATAAAATAATAACTTTGTGTTCTATAATCCTTCTCCCTGGTTGGAATTCACCGGAGTAGCGCCCAAAGGATTTGTACAAGATGACCGTTACTCATCGAATATTCTATATTTTGTTTGCTACGTTGTTGCTGTCCTGGTTGGTGATCCCTGGAGTTTGGGCTGAAGAATCTTCTCAGGTTTTGACAAAACAGGCGATGGATGAGTGTCAGAAAGGCCGGCGGGCAAAAGACGAAGCCGTTCGGGTTGCTCATTTTGAACGGGGACGGGAATTGGCTGAAAAGGCTGTAGAGCTCAACGAGGATTCAGCCGACGCGCATTTTGCCCTCTTCTGTAGTATTGGTGAGCGTATGCGTGCCAACGGAGAGGTTCTTTTCTCCGTGTTTGAATATGGACGGATGATGGAAGCCCTGGATAAGACCCTTTCGCTCAATCCTCACCATATGGATGCCCTTTCTTCTAAAGGCACAATTCTCATCGAAGTTCCGGGATTGTTTGGAGGAGACCCCGAAAAAGGTGAAGCGATGTTGCGGAAGGTGATTCAGGCTGATCCTGAATCTATTAATGCCCGTATGGTCGTCGCGCGTTCGTGTGCTGAGCGGGGAGAGGATCAAGAGGCTTTTGATTTAGCGAAAAAGGCGCTCGAGCTTGCCAGGGCGGGGAACCGGGATGATCTTCTCCCTGAGGCTGAAAAAACATTTTCAGAAATTCAGACCAAACTGGCTTCCAAATAAATCCCGATTCGGGTTTTTCTCGGTAGCCGGTTGGGATGAGATCCTTTTTCAAGGATTTCCGTTTTTTTCTTCACAATCTTCTCATATTCTCCCCTCCATTGTTGAAGCCGTGGTCGTGGCATCACCGCACAATTCCGGGCTCCCTCTAATCTCGATATGACGTTGCGCGTGGGTGTCTCCAACGATCGAGGAAGCATGGCCACAAGTCATCCGCATACAGGTCTTCCCGATTATCTGGTACCCGGGTTATCTATTCTCTTTGTTGGAATTAACCCGGGTTTGCGCTCGGCTGAGGTCGGACATCATTATGCCGGGCCTTCCAACCGGTTTTGGAAATTGCTGTTTGACGCGAGACTGATTCCATTTCCCATGACCTATCGGGATGACTGGCAATTGCCCGAATTCGGATATGGCCTTACCAATTTGATTGCCCGGCCGACTGCCGGTGTTCGGGATTTGGGAAAACGGGAATTTTTGGAAGGGCATCAAGCTCTTCTGACAAAAATCACGACATATCAACCTCGACTCGTGGCCCTGTTGGGCGTCAGTATGGCTCGCCTGCTTCTCTCGGCCAAGGAAGCGACCTATGCTGTCCGACGGTCGGTTGAAGGCCCTATACAGGTTGGCCTGCAATCTCATGCTTTTGGTGGTGTGCCTGTCTGTGTGTTGCCAAACCCGAGTGGGAGAAATGCCCATTATTCCTATCAGCATATGATCGGGTTGTTTTGTGGATTGAAGGAATGGGGCCAACCTTTGTGAGTCACAGGTATAGTGGGCAAATTGTCTATACAAAATCGTCGTTCGCATCCGGCAGAGAAGAACGCGGTGTTGTGGCTGAGGTATGCAGGGGCGAATCTTAAGCAATCCGTGTTTTTGTTAAAAATCCACCAAAGAGAAAGTCGGTTCGAATGATGAGCATTGTTTGGTGCTATGCGGGCTATTCTAAAACACTGGGGGTACGGATGAGTGATGGCCGGTCGATTTTCCTTGGACTCGTTTTTTGTGTGGGGCTTGGCTTGTTCGGGGGGTTGGGAGAGTCTTCGGCCATGTCGATTTCCCAGGCCATTAAACAGGCGAAGGTGGCGACAGTCGGGATTCTTCCGTCTGATCAACCTGAGATTCAAGACAATGACTATGGGCTACCGGTCAGTATTCGCGGATCGGGTATCCATATTGGCCGGGGAGTGATTGTGACGGCACGGCACGCCGTAGAGCGTGCCGAGGGAGGGAAAGTCATCATCCCGGATACCATTCATGTGGTGACGGACGATCTTTTTGAGTTGTCGGCCGCCCGCCAGGGAGCGAATGCTTACCTGGATGTGGCCGTGTATCAACTCCAGGGTCCCGAGTCGGATTGGCCGCAAGCGCATGTCACGTTTGCGGATGAAGATGTGACATATGGCGATCAGGTTTTTACGGTCGGGTATCCACTGGGTTGGGGCCCGGCCATTAACTTTGGCACGACTGGAAATCCTAATACTTTTTTGCCGACGGTAAACAGTCGATTAATGCAGGTGGATATGTCCGTGTGTAGTGGCAATTCTGGCGGGGGTCTGTTGAATCAACATGGGCAACTGGTGGGACTCATGCATGCCATCATTCAAACGGAGACCAGGCATGACGATCGGCGGTGTGCCAGATTGGCTTTTGCTCTCCCGGGTCCATTGGTTCAACGGGTGGTGACAGCCGTCTTGGCTAACAGGGTGCCTGGTTTTTCCGTGCTGGGGATTCAGCTCCAGACATTAAGAATGGGAAGTCGCTGGGCGCTGGTCGTAGCTAAAGCATCCGGTCCCTCACGCCATGCGGGATTTCATAAAGGCGATGTATTGGTGGCCATTAATGACGTGCTGATTACTACGCCGGCACAGTTGAAAAATTATCTGATTGAGCGAACGGAACCCGGGCAGGTTGTCCAACTCAGGGTTCAGCGTGGAGATTCTCAAAAGGTGCTCTCGGTGACGTTAGGCCGGTCCTAAGAGGGTATAAGGATGGAGAATGGATCCGTTTGACTGCCTTCCTTAAAGGGGTTTCTGTCTTTGTGGGCTCCCATGGGTCGTATGTCCGGCCTTCATTCACGTGGGAGGATGGGTCGTCTTCCCTGCAAATATTCCTTAAGGCTATATTCGTTCCCGCTGACTATTGGACTGTTTTTTTTCATCCATTTCTCACCACAGGAAGAGGAGCAAGAAATTGAGCAACGCCGGGGAAAGGTCATGAATCAGCCCACAATCCTCAAGATTCCTTACAAATGATCCGATAGACACACCAAAGGCCTAGAACATGGGGTAATCTCCTTGAGAGGGGGCAGAAAAAAAGAAGGGTCCATGCCCAGCCATGATTATTAAAGAACGAAACATGAATGGTTTGCCGATTGTGAGTCTTTCGGGAAAGTTGGATATTTTTTCCAAAAATGCCTTTAAGGAGACCGCAGAAAAATATACAGACCCGAATTCACAAGGGCTTATCCTGGATTTTCAAGGAGTGACTTTTTTGGATAGTGTGGGGTTAGGGGCCTTGATGGTCCTCGCCAAAACGTTCCTGAAACTCAAAGGCCGCATGATTATGGTGAATCCTCAGGATCAGGTGAAGACACTCTTATACGAAATGCAGATGGAGAAGATTATTCCCATGTATACAACGGATTCGCAATTTTCAACATTTTCTGAGCTCTAACACTCCTATTCTCTCCTTCCTGCTCCTCCTCAGTTGTTTTGGTGAGGAGTCCTTTTGAATTCTTTTACGGTTAAGCCGTCCGTTTTTAGCTGACCTTCTCCAGCTAGTGTGGGGATTTGGTGAATCATTCTCCAGACTGAGGCTCTCACGCTCCACGGTTGGTGTGTGGGAGTGTTGATAATAAGGATGTTCAAGGGCAAATTTGCGCAGGATGAGATTACTCATCAACGGCTCCGGGTCGGTTCAAAAAAGCATGCCCTGAGTCTTCCCGAAGGGTCCGTCCAGCAAGGCCGCAGACGTTTGTACGCGCGGAGCGTACGCTGAATACGTGAGCACGGGAAAAGGGCGAGAACGCCGCTGGCGGCTTTTTTCAACAGACCCTGTGTGGGTCTGGCGCACGGAGTGTGATGAAGGGGTAGTCAAGGGAAGGAGAATTCCAGTACAGTAGTAGAAGGTTTTCGAAAGAGGACACAGTGTTCGTTACCGGATAGCTTCCTACTCTCTAACCTGTTCAGGTTTGTCTCGCAAATTCATTTATCACGACGGTTCATCTCCGACCTGTGACTCTTCCTCTTCATTCCGTTCAATACGATGCGATTGTCGTTGGAATGGGGCCTGCGGGGGCTTCGGCTGCTTATGAGTTGAGCCAATTGGGAATGTCCGTGGTGGCGTTTGATAAGCAGGTTCATCCTCGGTACAAGGTCTGTGGCGGAGGGCTTTCCGCCAGAATTTCACGAATTCTCCCGGCCGATTTCAAAACGATTGTCGATGCGACGGTGTATCGTGTGCAATTTAATTATGGGGGAATGGATTCCTTTATTCTCGAATTTCCAAGACCCGTGGCCTACATGGTCATGCGCCAGACCTTCGATCAATGGCTGGTCGAGAAAGCCCGGCAGGCTGGAGTCGAAATCCGGGAAGAGGAATCCGTCGTGGCCATTCAGGAATTGGGGGATGGCGTCGAAGTGGCCACAGGGAAAGGGCGGTATCGTGGTCGTGTGGTCATCGGAGCTGATGGAGCCATGAGTGTGGTGGCTCAACAATGTTTTCCAGGGAGGGAGGTCGGAAATATTCCTGCCTTGGAAAGTGAATATCATGGAGACACCCCCCATGCATTTCAGGATACACAAACGGTACTGATCAGTTTGCGAGCGGCGAAAAAAGGGTACGGCTGGGTCTTTCCGAAGGAAAAGGGATTATCGCTGGGTGTGGGCGAATTTATTCGTGGCGGTAATCGTCCCAAACGCAGTTTTGGGGATTTTATCAGGCATGAATCCGCTTTGGCCGGACTTTCGATTCCTTCCCCACGCGCGCACCCTCTTCCGATTGCCCATTCTCCGGCCTATCGCTCTGGGTATCGGTGGGCCGGAAGCTTGGTGCGGGATCGGGCCATGTTGGTTGGCGATGCCGGCCATTTGGTTGATCCGTTACTGGGAGAAGGGATTTATTATGCTGTTCGATCGGGACAATTGGCGGCAGCCAGTGTGGCCTCCACTCTCCGGGATCCAAGACATCGGCTGGAGGAATATGAAAAGAATGCGGAAGCTGAATTCGGACTGGAGTTTCGAGTGGCTTCTCGATTAGGAGCCATCATTTATGGATTACCTCGATCTTGCCATTGGTGGGCGGGCCGGGCCTTTCCGGACGCCTATCAACGAGTGCTTCGTCGCTATTGTGAACTCTTACAGGGACGTGAAACGTATCAAACGCTTTGGGACAAAATTCTACAACGACTGAAACGTCCATTTGGGTGTTCATCACCAGGCAGGTGAAGTGCGGAAATGTTGGAAGACAGAGGGTGATGATGGCTTGCGGTTGGGATATTGATGTTCGGGACGGGCATCGGCCAACGACCCTCGGGATTCATGTAATTTGAAAAGAAGAGTGCGTGGAATCGTTCTCTAGAAAACACAGCCCGCGGGCTCGGGTTCTGCCTCTGAAAGCAGATAGGTTGAGACGGGGCCATTCTTGCGCGAGTCCGGGCTGACAGGAATGGGGTTGTTTCCCAGGTGGGGAAAGGGCAATATTTATTTCCTGGTTAATGAAGGTCGGACCTTATAAGGAGTGTGATACGTATGTCAGCGCTGATTTATGGACAAAAGCTCACCAAAGCTTATGGGACCAAGCGTCTCTTCCAGGAACTAACCTTAGGCGTTTCAGAAAAAGACCGTATCGGTATTATCGGGCCGAATGGATCGGGGAAAAGCACCCTCCTTCGAATTTTTGCCGGCCTTGAAAAGCCGGATGAGGGAAGAGTCACTCGACGGCAGCATCTTCGGATTGCCTATATTCCCCAGCAGGCTGAGTTCGATTCGGAGACGACGGTCGCAGAGGAAATTGAACGAGCGGCCTTGGCATCCGGACTGCACGCGCATGATTGTGTGGCTCGGGTGCAGGAGACATTGGGACGCATGGGGTTTGCCCAGGGCGATCAGCTCGTGGGTCCTCTTTCAGGCGGATGGAAAAAACGGCTTGCCATTGCCTGTGGGTTCGTTCAGTCGCCGGATGTCATGCTGGTAGATGAGCCGACGAACCATCTCGATCTGGAAGGGATGCGTTGGCTGGAACAGGTGATGTCCCAGGCTCCATGGCCGTGGGTCATGGTGAGCCATGATCGATGGTTTCTTGGGCATGCAACAAATAAAGTCGCAGAAATAAATCCGAGGTATCCGGATGGGATTTTTTTGGTCACGGGAGGCTATGAAGAGTTTTTGGTTAAGCGGGAAGAATTTGTCAATAGCCAAACTCAACAGGCTCAGGCTTTGGCCGGAAAAGTCCGTAGGGAAGAAGAGTGGCTTCGTCGAGGTCCCAAGGCCCGATCCACTAAAGCAAAGTCTCGCATAGATTCTGCACATGCGTTGCAGGCTGAATTAGCTGAGACCCAGGTACGCTTGCGAAAAGAAGAAACCTCCATCGATTTTGTCGGCTCGGGTCGACGCACAAAACAGTTAATGGTCGTCCATCAGCTTCGGAAGACGTTTGGTCCGCGAACCATTATCCAAAAACTGGACTGGGTCATCTCACCGGGAACCGCCACCGGGATCTTAGGTCATAATGGATCGGGCAAGTCCACCCTGTTGAAATTGCTTGCCAAGGAATTGGAACCTGATCAGGGTAGTGTGACGTATGCGGATAAATTGCAAGTCGTATATTTTGATCAAAATCGCGATCAACTCGATCCAAAGATGACACTGAGGCGGACGTTGTCGGATTCGGGGCATACCGTCATGTATCGAGGGCAGACCGTGCATCTGGCTGGATGGGCCAAACGATTTCAGTTTCAGCCTGAACAATTGGACCTCCCTATTGAGTTGCTTTCTGGTGGCGAACAAGCCCGGGCAGTCATTGCCCGGTTAATGCTGCAGTCAGCCGACGTGTTGATTGTGGATGAGCCTACGAACGATCTGGATATTCCGACGCGAGAAGTGCTGGAAGAGAGTTTAAAGGAATTTCCTGGAGCATTGATTCTGGTGACCCATGATCGTTACATGATGGAGGAGGTGTGTACGGATTTTGTAGGATTAGACGGGCAGGGAGGATGCGGACAATTTGCAGATTATGGACAATGGGAATCCTGGCTTCGCCGGCAACGGTCAGGCAAAGATCAAAGAGGCACTCAATCAAAAAGTGTTCGTGCCACGGCTGACCGGCCAAAAGCAAAAAAACTGTCGTTTCGTGACCAGCAAGAATACGACACAATAGAAAAACGGGTACTTGACGCCGAGGCGGTACTCGAATTGTGTCGTATTGAAACAGAGA
The DNA here is from genome assembly GCA_021604105.1 of Nitrospirales bacterium. Lineage (GTDB taxonomy): Bacteria > Nitrospirota > Nitrospiria > Nitrospirales > UBA8639 > Nitrospira_E. The sequence continues at coordinate 38,611 of BQIW01000039.1, forward strand.
ATCCCAAAATTGCGTCGAATCATCATAAGCTTCAAGAGGCCTATGAAAACCTCCAGTCCGCCGAACAGGAAGTGGAACGCCTGTATACCCGATGGGCGGAACTTGAAGCCAAGCAACAGGCATAAGGTACAATAAACATATGAGCGCCTGCCAGGATTGGTATAGATCCGATAGTGAGTGTACCCTGCCGTGAGGCAAAGAGGGTTATGACATTATGGGTCTGCCGGCTATCCTTCTAAGACTCAGCATGGTTCTCTTGCTCTTTTGGGTGGGAGAAACGTGGGCCGGTTATGAAGAAGGAGAAGAGGCATATCTCCAGGAGAATTTTCCGGCTGCTCTGTCTGAATGGCGGCCGTTAGCGGAAGAGGGAAATGCCGAAGCTCAGAACATGTTGGGCTATATGTACCGGTATGGCCAGGGAGTGCCTCAGGATTTTGAGCAGGCTCGACTGTGGTATCGTCGGGCAGCCGATCTCGGGAATGCCAGGGCTCAGAACAATCTTGGGGCATTGTACCGTCAGGGTTTAGGTGTCCCTCAGGATTATCAAGAAGCCTTTCGATGGTTTCTTCGGGCCGCCGAACAGGGAAATGGTGGTGCGCAAAATCATGTTGGCCTCATGTACTATAAAGGAGAAGGGGTCCGGCAGGACCTGGTGCAAGCCTATATGTGGGCCTATCTGGCTGCACAGCAGGGCATAGACCCATCGATACAAGCTTTAGATCTACTTTCGCAGGAGATGACTGCGGTTCAGATCAGCGAGGCAACAGAACTTGCACGGAAATGGAAACCCAAAGGGGAAGAGGTCGCTCTTTAGATGAATGTTTGGCGTCCTGCATTGAGATGAG
>BQIW01000040.1 GCA_021604105.1 Nitrospirales bacterium
ATTGACAAATGGGGTGCCTACCCCTACCGCGCGAACAGCAGGGGTGAAAATATCGGTGGCACTTTCGATGAGGACGACCGGAACTGCCTGTTCTTTTTGAATTCCACCCAGAGTGATGGTGGTGTTTTGATCCAACCGGAGTACCGCTCGATTGGCGAGGGCGATATCCGCCCGGCTCCTATCACCTACCCGAATGCGATCCCCGGCACAGAAGAAATCGTCGAGGCTCACCGGCTGCCACTGCTCGACATTCACGCGGCGCACCTCCACTGTGCCCTGAACGGACACGACCGTCGCCACAACCGGATTGCATTCCGCACCCCATGTGACCGGCGTGGTGAGCCCGACAGCCACGAAGCTGATGCACAGTAGCCAGGGGGAACAGATAGGGACCGCGTTCATGGTCATATTTCACCCATGTTTAGTGTATGTAAAAAGTGCGTTCTGTGTGCTCGTCTTTCGATATTTTGGTGAACGGAAATCAGGGAATTTTTGCTGAGAATATCCATACAGTAATTCACTTCTTTTACTCTCAGAGTTTATCGCCACGATCCCGTTGCTTGGATTCGTAAACTTTGACGACACGAGGCGTCGAATGACGCGAGGGGAGAGAGCGTACGAAGGTTGGAGTTCCTTACGGGTTCATGGTTCTGTCATTTGGATCTCCATTTTTTTCTAACAATTCGAGGCGACAGATCGTTAGCCTCAACAACGTGCCTTTGCGGTTTTGGACATATTCGACTTCATCCACCCATTGTTCTCATGCTTTAAGAATACCTTAAAAAAACGGATGATCTGTCGGTTAAAGATGACGTTTTCTTGTTGTATGGACATGTCCTTCCCTCACATTTCTGCACAACCGGTCATGGAATCGTTCCCATGCCTCAACAACTTAACGAATCCTGTTTTCCATTGACTGAGACTTGTGAGGGGAAGGAAGCATCCGTGGCTCGTACTTTCTACCCATCTTGGAATCCGACTCCTTTCGTCATGAATTCCTTGGCGACAGCAAAGAACCAAACCCACAGAGGTGATGCTCGTCAAGAAGAAACTATTGGTGCCCGGAAAAATGGGCCGAGGCTATTCTCTCTCTCTACATGTCCCCACACCGACCATCCTTTCTTATGGATTGGAAGATATGTGCCATGGAGGTGATGGAGGCTCATGGTTTTTGTGATGTTGATTACGTTAGTTGTAATTCAGGCAACTTCAATACCATCTATATGTTGGGTTCTCTTGCCAAAATATTTGAAACTAACCAATTGGCTGAATACAGATATTTCCGTTTTCAAACCCTTTCAACTATGGTTATGCCATTTCAGGCGCCATGGAAGGTATCCATTTGGATACATTATTTATCTATTTGGATACATTTTCTGATTGACGACTGGATGTCTTTGTTTGCCCAAGGTCTATGTATTGTCTTTTAATCCGAATGCTTTATGGTCCCTCTCAAATTTTTCAGGATGGGCCTAATGGATTGCGATTTTTTTTCTGAGAGAGAATATGAAAAATCCATATGATCCAACACAGGCATTGGGATTGTTGAAGGCGTGGTCGGTTTGAAGAAAAAATGACCAATCCACGTCAATCGGTTGCCTGAGAAGGGGGTTAGGGTTGGAAAATTGACGGGAGGAACAGAAAAGTGAAAAGGAAAAAGGCCAGGCTAGAACTTCAGTTCCTGGCCTTCTTCCAATATGGTGACGTAAGGGATGTCCAAATGGCGTATTTCATCAATGATTTGGTCTCGTACGGTAGGCTTCATATGGTAGACGTATAAGGGCAGATCAGGTTTCCCGATTTTTCGATATTCGTGGGCTAAAAGAGTTGGCGTGAGATGTTTACTTCTATAGGCCATATCTTTCATCGAATCGGGAAAGGATACCTCAATAAAGACTCCTTTTAAATTTGGTATTCGGGCAGCCTCTTGCCAGAGGTTTTCCGTCACATAGGTATCGCCACTATAAATCCAGGCCACCTCGTCATCCTGAATAATAAAACCTGCGGTTTCGACGGTATGGTTAACCGGAATGGGGGTTACTCTCACCCTTCCAGGCAAGCGCCATTCCCGTTTGGGCTCTAACTCCTCGCCACGTAACATGGAATATTGAGATTCTGGAAGATGGAAGAAATTCGGAAATACCAAATCGTTAAAGACATGCTTTTGAAGTCCAACTAAAACCGAGGGTAAACTTGCTACCACGATTTGATGATCCACCCGCCCTGACATATTATCGACAAGTGGGGGAATGCCCTTTACGTGATCTAAATGCAAGTGGGAAAGGAGGATATGTGTGATCCGTTTTTGTTCATCTAATGTGAGTCCTGATGCCAATGTTCCAGCATCTACCATCAGTTCTTCATTAACCAAAAACCCCACGCTCCGACAAATATGCGGACTGGTCGTTCCATGCAAGAGCAGATCAGACCCATGGGCCCCCAATACCCGGATGTTCACAAACAATTCCTTGAATGACAGCAAGGATCCATGCGTTTGCCTTCCTAGTGTCCCATATTCAAAAAATCTAGAGATGAGCGGCCAATTATCAAGTCGTGAAATCCTGGGGGGTAACCACCTCTTGTATTGGAAAGATAATCCGAGGATCTTTTCTACTTTTTAATTTATCCCATTCCAGGCCTTCTTGCTGTGATATTCATCACATTCTTGGTGTGATCCTCCTCACACTTCGTCAACACCATATTTTCTTAAAATTATCAATATCACCAAACCAAATTTGGAGAGTTTTATTCCCACAATCTATTGATATAGATCGTGTTCCGGGTAACCGTCAGGCTTCCGTTTTCTTTGAGAGACTTAAGGGTCCGACTCAGGGTTTCCCTGGAGCATCCTACCATGTTGGCTAATTCCTGGAAGGATGGGCGATTGGATATCAATAATTGTCCATGAGTCTCCACCCCATCCTGAAACTCTGCTAAATTTAGCAGGCATCGACCCACACGCCCATACATATCAAACATCACGAGACTGCGAACTTGTTCGCTGACTTTTCGCAATCGTTGGGAAAGGTTTTTGAGAATTTTCATAGCAATGTATGGATGGTTCGTTAACAGTTCCGTCAATGCTTGTTGCCCCAATAAAAAAAATTCACTCGGCTTTATCGTTATCACTGATGCGGATCGTGGAGCTGATTCCAGGATGGCCATCTCACGGAAAAAGTTCCCTGGACCTAAGTGCGAGAAGATAAATTCCTGGCCTTTTTTCCCAGTTAACAGCACTTTAACTTTGCCTGACAAAATAATGAACAACACTTCCCCTGAATCGCCTTCTTGAAATATCATATTTTTGCCAGGAAACTTTTCGCGACTCCCGGAAGCGGTCAACAGATTGAGCTCCTGATCCTTTAGTTCGGAAAAAAGTGGAACAATTTTAATGGCTTGTTTGTACGTCACCATGACAGGGAATTTCCTAGCAAGTCAGTCTCCCTTTCAATTGGATGGTGCAATGAGACCATTATGCATGCAAAATCTATTCTACAATTATCTCTATTTCCGCTAACCGATTACCTCGAAAATGGCTGTTCATTGAGAAAGTAAGAAGGGATTGAGGGTATACTTAGTCCCAAGATGAAAAATTTGTCTTTTACATTTTGGAGAAATGCTTGCCTATGAAAAAGAAAAGCCCTTTACAAAGCTAGGCTTGCAAAGGGCTTTGGTTAATATGGCTCCCCGGGCAGGACTCGAACCTGCGACCATTCGGTTAACAGCCGAACGCTCTACCAACTGAGCTACCGAGGAACGAATATGTGTTAAGTGAGAATCTTCTCTTCTAAATGATAATCATAGCGGGACTGCCGGATTTCTTCAAGAACCGATGAACCCTTTTCATGACTTTTTATGCCTTAGAACTGAAAATCGGCAGAATCCTCTTCACCCTCATCCGCCTCCGACGCACCCCCCTCGGATAACTTCACATAGTGGCGTGCCCAGGATAAATAGATATTGGCACTGTCTTTCATCGCATCGGTACCTTTGATAAGTTTACCGACAATTTCCTGATCTCCCCCACTGATTTCAATCTCTCGTGCTTTGGTTTCTAAGGCATGATGAAAATTTTCCATCTGCTCCGTCAACGTCTGCACATGTTGATCTAAATCGGTACTCATTTAACCTTACCCCTACATCCTGTGCATCCATTAGTGGATGACGGTTCATCAAACAAATAAAAAAGCCCTACGACCAATCACAAGACCGAGATCGTAGGGCTTTTCGTCTTTTAGATTTATCCCTGATAGGCTTGACCCAATTCCGCAGCTTCACCAGCCTTATCCATTAATGTCCCATCTGAATTTACGGCGACCATTTCAATCGCTTCGTGTTTAGCAGCGTCACAGACGACTTTACACAGTTCACAACCCTTGCATCGGTCGATATGCACTTCGGCTATCATTTTGTCTGAATTGAGGTCCAAACAATTGGCTTCCGGACAATACATAATGCAGAGCCGACAGCCTTTTTTCGCCACGCATTTCTCATCTGTCACTTGGGCAACATTATACATCTATCTATCTCTTTCCTTCGCTGAGGTTCTCGGTATTTATGCGGCCGTGGCATCTCCGACCATCAATTCTACATGATTTTTCTCAGCCCATTCGGCTGCAATTTCATAAGATCTGGCTACGGTATCGAGATTCTTTTTAAGCAACATTTCCTTTTTGGCAAACTTCTTCTTAATAGCTTCGTCCAGGGTTGCCGTTCCCCCAGAGGCCACGAATTTTTTGCCGAATCGTTCCTGTAAAGCCAAATCCAGTCCATTCATGGAGACACATTTTGTGATTCCAGCCACGGAACCAATCATAGTCATATTCGTCGCCAATTCGGTCCCAGCGATTTCTAATGCAATATTTGTCCCTGGGATATTAAAGACTGATACATTCAGGTCTTTGAGTCGTTTCACATCTTCATCGGACAAGAGTGGCATGTCAGTATTGATGATTACAAGCCCACCCTCTTTAATCCCTGAATAAAAAGGCATCGTATAACTCTTCCCCATCGTAATGACCTGAGGATGAAATACCTGGATCACATCTGGAAAGACAAGCTCGCCCCTGTCGTATATTTTCCTGAGTCCTATTCGACAATAACTCTCAGCCGGAGCCATACGCTTTTCGGCACCAAAAAATGGATTGGAAATGGAAAACTTTCCATCTTTGGAAGCAGCCATAGCCATGACATGTGCCGCGGTCACGGCGCCCTGCCCTCCCAGTCCTGACATTCGGATATTGATTCGACGTAAAATCATGGGATAGCTCCTCTTAAATGTCCATCGCTTATGCCGATTGGCCTGCAAGTTGCTTTTTAGCTTCAGCCTTCCGTTCTTTTTCCTTAGCTGCTAATTCTGCCAACAATTCCTTAGCCGGTTCGCTGACGTACTCCTTATAGGCAAATCGCTCCGTTGGCTTTTCAGAATCACGCATTTCCTGCAAACCTTCCATGCTATTTTTCCCAATTTCCAGAATACAAGGTGTATACAACTGCAGGTAAGTCGGTCCAATTTCCCTGGCAACATGAACAGCATTTTTGATCACTTTTTCAATGAGATTTGGTTTGCTGACTGTGCAATTCACAACATAGTGGCAGCCTGACTCCCTGGCAATTTCTGGAAGCCGGACTTTTTCAAAAGTCTTCCCTACCGGAGCCATCTTGGCAACAAAACCCTTTTGCATCAGCCCACTTTCTTGACCACCTGTATTGGCATACAGCTCGTTATCGAAACAAATGGTGGTAAATTTTTCCTGTCGGAACCAGGCTTGCAAGGTCATGTCTAAACCAATGTCCACCGTAGCCCCGTCTCCCGCCAACACCACGACATCTTTGTGCCTATCAGGGAACCGAACCGTTAACGCCCGTTTTAACCCAGACGCAACGGCATTCTGATTTCCGAATAGTGAATGGATATTATGGACCGCCACATGTGGAAATACCAAACTGGTACATCCCGTTGAGCCCACCATGACAGTATCCTCTGGATTCGGCAAAGACGCGAGGATATAGCGAAATGCCATGGACTCCGGACATCCGGCGCAAAGAGAGTGCTCTTCAATGAGTTCCTTCGCGTTACCGATATCCTTCCATCCTCGTTGCCCATTCCCATACGTCGCCCGTTTGACCAAATCCTGATATTCAACGGGCATAATGTCAAACAACTCCTCAGCAATTTTTATTCGTTCTTTACTCATGAGTTTCTCCTTATTGTCGTGATAGCCATACTCTCCCAGAGTGCTTTTTGTTGTGGCATCAACCCCCACGCCCAGCCAACGAAGGCGCCTTAACTCCAAGAACAGTTTTGATCTCCGCGGCAATGATTTCAGGCGGCATCGTCATTCCACCGCACACATGGGGACCCGCATGAATCCGTTCATTATTCGGAACCGTTGCACTCACTTCACGGGCTAACCATCCAATGACATTAAATTCAGGAACAATAATGTGCTTCGCATGCTTGGTGGCCTCCCTGATCTCTTCTCCAGGCCATGGCCGCAATGTTTTGACCTTCACCAACCCGACATGAATACCTTCCTCTTCTAACATCGCAATAGCTTCCCGGCTTTGCGAAACCGCGGTTCCAGAAGCCACGACCATCACATCCGCATCGGTATCGTCGGCGTCAATTAGTCCATCCATCCAACGGATAGTGTGCTTCCTCGACCGCTCAACAGCAGCCCATACTTCCTGCTGCCAGCTTGCATGTGTGGCATAACTGATATAGTTACTTTTCATTACAAAAGGATCTCGCATCATGCGAACGGGAGGACACTCCATATCCATACACGGAACCGGTGACCGATAGGGGTCGTACGGTGGTAGACACATGTCGACAGGAGTCAGATCAACCATATCTTTCGTATGGGTCACAAAAAAGCCATCGCAGCACAAGGCCAATGGCAAATGGACATCGGGTTCTTCCGATACCATGTACCCCTTGAGGATCCAGTCATAAAAATCTTGGGCGGTTTCCGCATGCCACACCAGCATGCCGGTTTGCATTAAGTAGGAAATTTCTAGAGTATCCGGTTGAATGGAAAGTGGAGAGTTGATACCCCGACATGTCACAATCATCTGAATAGGTAACCGTGCCCCAGCCCACATAGGGAAATTTTCCATAGCGCGCATGGTTCCTGGTCCGGCCGTAGTGGTAAATACTCTAGCACCACCAAAAGCGGCTCCCGCGCATTGCGACATAACGGCGAACTCACTTTCCCCTCTGAAGTAATCACCAATATAGCCTTCGGCAAAAAGCTCCCCGCACAATGCAGCAGCTTCACTTTGAGGTGTGATGGGATACGCGACCATTATGTCACAGGAGGCTCGACGGACTGCCTCTTTTATGACTTCACTCCCGGTAAAGAACGATGGTGTTCTTGGCGCCTCATTCATCATGTGCCAAGGATCGGTATACACCTGCTCTTTTTTGTTTTTTTGTCCTATGAAAGAAGCTTGAGCGGCCATGACTTTGACCTCCTTTGTCTGCTTCAGGGTGAAAGACTTCTGATTTTCTTAAACGATAATACGCAAAATTATATATGAAAGTCTCTTAGAACAAGGCATTCATCTCTTTCATGATGATGAAAACCAGGAACAATTACGCTGAATATTCGGCTGGAGGGGCGACCGATCCCTTCAATTTCTTCACCCAATCTGCCAATTTAATTATTTTATCGGCTGTCGCATCACGAACGGATACCATAGCATCTTCATGACCAGCTTGAGCACACATGGCAATTGTATAGCAATTTGTGCCGCCACGAATGATCTTGAGAGAAAGATTTGCCTGATGGCAATGAACACCCACAAACATGCAGGCATCAATTTTATTATGCCAGATAGTCAAATTTGGGTGGTTTGGATTTATTTCGATTTCAGGATTAATTTTAGGATATTTCGGTCTATAGTCCGGCATGGGAATCAGCATGGCATGCTGACAAGAGGAATCCACGCATTCTTTAATGGTTTCATACAGATGACGGATTGCTTTGGCTTTCTTGGCGGCCTTGTCATTCCATGCCCATAGAACCAACGGTCCAGGAAAGATGGTGGGCACTTTTGCAGAAAGAAATTGCCGGGCTGCTTCCTCCAATGCTTCCTCTTCGGAAACTATGCTACCATGAATATGTCCTTGTCCTGGATCGGGAAGCCTAATCCCCATAGAGGCCGCAGATGGTGGCAAAAAATGTTCGGGGCCTGGCATAACCCTATAAGAAGTTGTCATCGTACCCTCATGCTCTCCATAAAAAAAATTGGACAAATACTATTCGCTTCACCTGTTTACTGTAAGAAGACCATAAGCAAATCTCAAGATCAAAAAAGACCCACCTGTTCAAAAAATTGGACTTTTTGAGAATATTTCTATGAGTCTTTTGCCCTATAAATCAAAATTTTTCTAAATAACCTAGGCTAGTATAAGAAGGCGCTATAAATATTGTCAATTTGAATATTGTTGATATCAGACGGAAAAACCTAATTCTAAGAGTAATGGGCATTATGACTGTCACCCTGTTCATATGCTAAAAAACGTAAAGGTCTAATAGGAGAGAGGAGCAGAGAAAACCCACGGCAGGCAAAGGGGAGAACCGGTCTATCTGGCCCTGACTTTCAAAATGGCATACCGCCATCTCGCTTCTCCAATTATTTTTGGAATCGTGGGAAAAGGCATGGTTAGAGAAAAATCCCTCGCCTGATTCGGAGGAACTTCCAATGGGATCTCTGCAGCCTCTTGCCCAACAATTTCACATTCTGTCATATGGCAATCCTCAATCGTAGCCTGCATAGTCACGGAAATTATGGTAAAAATTTGAGCTGAATTTTCAAGCCTCCCAGTCACCACAAATGACCGGGAGTTCAGTCCGGGTCGAGCCTCCATGTGAGAAAGTTTGGCCTGGCTAGCAGGAATCCGCTGAAATTCCAACTCCCGCTCCTGAGTATCCTGCCAAATAATGAACCCGATAGCTCCAAACAGGATCATCAAGGTCGTTCCAAGAACGCGCCGAAATTTTGGCAAATACATCGCCATCAAAATCATGATGAATATCAACGAAGTAATGGCAATAGGCAGCATAAATTTTCCCAGCAGTGGATGGAAGAAAAATTATTCCTTCACCACATATACCTTATTATCGGTTTTCTGAATCCCCTTCTTTCACCGGAGGAAGCAATGCCAGATTTTTCTCATGAAATTGCCATCGCCTCTCACCTGGCTCGGAAGGCAGGGGAGCTTATCATAAACATCTACCAACATGATTTCGGGGTCATGTACAAAGGCATTAACGATCCAGTCACCAAAGCAGATCAACAAGCCAATGCCCTTATCGTAGAGGAATTACACACCCATTTCCCACATGATTCCATCGTAGCGGAGGAAAGCCCCCTCCCCTCCAACCCTTTGACGACGGGCCGAGTCTGGTACATAGACCCTCTGGATGGAACAAAAGAGTTTATTGCACGCAACGGGGAGTTTTCCATCATGATCGGATTAACTATTGATGCCCGCACCAAACTTGGCGTTGTCTACTGGCCTACCCGTGATCACCTCTATGCCGGCCTGACGGACCAGACGGCTTGGATGGAACACAACGGGGTCTCCAAAAAACTTTCAACTCTCGAATCAAAAATCCCCACAAACATCACACTCATCACCTCTCGATCCCATCGATCCCCAATTCTTTCTATCATTCAACAATCATTGCACATCCATAATGAACACCAGTTGGGAAGCGTGGGACTGAAAATTGGTCAAATTGCTCAAGGAAAAGCCGACGTCTACATTGAACCAAATCCCTATACTAAGGCATGGGATGCCTGTGCGCCCGAAGCTATTTTGCGAGGAGCCGGCGGATGCTTTACCGACATTCACGGGAAACCCATCCAATATGGACTCAATAATTTTCGCAATCTGCATGGGTTGGTCGGAAGTACTCCGGGAATTCATCAACGTGTCATTCAAGCCTTGACGGGTCGATGTTCCTCGTGTGAAGGTTGACACCTTTTTCCGTCAATTCTTAGAATTCGTTTCTTAATATTTTCTCAGCGCCTTTTGCCACAATCACCCTCACAAAACCATGAGAACAGACCTTGTTATTATCGGAGGCGGCTTGGCCGGATCGGAAGCGGCTTGGCAGGCCGCCAACTCTGGAGCCAGGGTAACCCTGTATGAAATGCGGCCTAAGGAAGAAACAGCCGCACATAAGACCGATCAACTTGCCGAGATTGTCTGCTCAAACTCTTTAGGGTCGAATGATCCTCTCAGCGCTCCGGGAATATTGAAAGAGGAAATGCGACAATTGCACTCCTTGATCATCCAAATTGCTGACGAAGTGCGGATCCCGGCAGGAACGGCATTAGCGGTGGATAGAGACCGATTTGCCTCCAAGGTGACCCGGGCATTAGCCGAACACCCGAATATCAAAATTCTTCGAGAAGAAATTCATGAAATTCCCGAGGATGCGCTGTGCATAATTGCCACCGGCCCCTTGACCTCACCAAAATTATCTGAGGCCATTATCCAGTTCACCCAATCGAAAAACCTGTTTTTCTTCGATGCCATCTCCCCCATTGTGGATGCCGATTCACTCAACACAGAGCGGACGTTTCTGGCATCACGGTATGAAAAAGGGACGGCGGATTACGTGAATTGTCCTATGGACGAAGAAACCTATAACGCCTTTTATCACGCATTGATCGAGGCTGAACGCGTCCAACCAAAGTCTTTCGAGAACGTGCCGTATTTTGAAGGGTGTCTCCCGATTGAGGTCATGGCTGACCGTGGTCGCCAGACCTTATTGTTTGGCCCCCTCAAGCCTGTAGGATTAATTGATCCCAAAACCGGCCAACGGCCCTATGCTGTGTTGCAATTGCGTCCAGAAAATGCGCATGGCTCCTGCTATAATCTGGTAGGGTTTCAAACCAAACTCACCTATCCGGAACAACGCCGAATCTTTAGAATGATCCCTGGCTTAGAGCAGGCTGAATTTTTACGATGTGGAAGCATCCATCGAAATACATATATCAATGCACCAATCCTCTTACAAAACACCTTGCAGGTGAAAAAACAGCCACGCATCTTTTTTGCCGGACAATTGGTTGGAGTAGAAGGTTATGTGGAGGCTGCGGCCAGTGGAGGGATAGCCGGAATCAATGCCGCTCGTATCCTATCAGGGCGTGCTCCGATCACCCCACCGCCCTCTACGGCCCATGGAGCACTGCTCCAATACATTACGACTTGTGAGCCAAAGTACTTTCAACCGATTAACTCAAACTTTGGGCTATACCCGCCACTTGATATACCGGTGCGAGACAAACAGAAAAAACGACAACTCATCCAAGAACGGGCCACTACCCATTTCAAAGCATGGATGACGCAATCCGAGCTTTCGTAATGTACCTTCAATTGGAACGGGGAGTTTCGCCTGAAACACGCCGCAGTTATCAGTCCGACCTCAAACAATTCATGGCGCACATTCGAAACACCCTTTCCGGAAACGATCTTTCAGAGCCTGGTGTCATTGACTCACTCCATATTCGATCCTATCTCAAGAGCCTCAGCGATCAAGGGTTAAAAAAAACATCACTGGCCAGAAAACTGGCATGTCTCAAAAGCTTTTTTCGTTTTTTAGTTGAAGACGGACGGATTTCGCGTAACCCGGCATCCACGGTTCGTTCGCCTCGACAAGGGACACGTCTTCCCACCGTCCTCACCAAAGACGAAGCCAACACCCTATTAGACTCGTCAGCATCCCGGCAATGGATTGAGTTGAGAAACCACGCCATTCTTGAAACCTTGTATGCAAGCGGGGCTCGGGTATCAGAATTAGTCGGATTAAATTGGGCGGATGTGGATCTAGAAACCCGATCGATCCGACTGCGGGGAAAAGGGAAAAAAGAGCGGATGGTGCCTATTGGCACAGTAGCTGCTGATGCCATCTTGGAATATCAACGTCATCCGCCCCACAAGAACAAGATTACACCAACCGGCATTTCGGCTCCACAAGTACCTTACTCAGGATCACAACCTCTTTTCCTCAATACTCGAGGAGGACGATTGACCGCTCGAAGCGTGGAACGCATGATGAAGCAAGAGACCGAACACCGTTTCACTAAGACGGTCACTCCCCATACTCTCCGCCATTCTTTTGCCACCCACCTCCTCGATGAAGGAGCGGACCTGCGGGCCATCCAGGAACTCTTGGGCCATGCCTCGCTTGCCACAACTCAAAAATATACCCATGTGGCAACTGATCAACTCATGGCCGTTTATGACCGGGCACACCCCCGATCCGGCTCTTCTCACTCCATACCCCCAGAAGGAGACCCTCTCAAACAATGAAGATTCGATCCACGACGATTCTGTGCGTACGCAAAGGGCCTACAGTGGCCATGGGCTGTGATGGCCAAGTCACCGTCGGCAGCACCATTATGAAAAGTAACGCCAAGAAACTCCGGAAAATGCATCAAGACAAAGTGCTCACTGGCTTTGCAGGGGCGACCGCGGATGCGTTTACCTTATTTGAAAAATTCGACGCAAAGCTGGAAGAGTATCGAGGGAATCTGACAAGAGCCGCCGTTGAACTGGCGAAGGATTGGCGAACGGATCGGGTCCTTCGAAGATTAGAAGCACTGTTAGCGGTGGCTGACCGCGAGCATTCATTCCTTATTACCGGCACAGGTGATGTGGTCGAACCGGAAGACGGGATTTTGGCCATTGGATCAGGGGGACCTTACGCGTTATCTGCTGCTCGCGCCCTCCTGGCTCACACCGAACTGCAACCGTCCCAGGTGGTTGCACATAGCATGCAAATCGCGGCAGGAATCGATATATATACCAACCATCACATTGTTATTGAGGAGTTATCGGCATAACGTATGGAACAAGAGACTTCACCAACACCCAAAAATTTGGACTCCCTCACTCCACGCCAAATCGTGGAGGAGTTAGATCGCTATGTCATTGGACAACGAGACGCTAAGCGCATGGTCGCCATCGCGTTACGAAACCGCTGGCGGCGCCAGCAGCTCAGCCCGGAATTCCGTGATGAAATCGTCCCGAAAAATATCATCATGATTGGCCCTACTGGTGTCGGAAAAACCGAAATATCCCGACGAGTCTCAAAATTAGCTGATGCGCCCTTTATTAAAGTTGAGGCTTCCAAATTTACCGAGGTAGGGTACGTCGGCAGAGACGTGGAATCTCTAATACGTGACCTCACCGATCTATCCATTAATATGGTCAAGACGGCGTATCTGGAGAAGGTTCAAAAAAAGGCTGAAGACATGGCCGAAGAGCGGGTCTTAGATATGCTGCTTCCACCCTCCCCGTCAAGCCCTTCGTTGGAGGCCACTGAGGAGTCAGCCGGTGCTCCCACACAACAGAAACAGGATCATCAGGAATCCACCCGTTCAAAACTGCGCCTCCAGCTGCGTGAAGGCAAACTGGACAATCGGATGGTGGAAATAGAAATTAAAGAACGAGGGGGACTTCCTGTCGGAATTATTTCCAATATCGGGGGGATGGAAGATCTCGAGCACAACCTTCGGGATATGCTCGGCGGCATGATGCCTGGAAAAAAGAAAAATCGTCGAATGAAAGTCTCAGAAGCCCTGAAGTTTATGGCACAGGAGGAGGCACAAAAACTTATTGACATGGAAGAAGTGACCAAGGAAGCTATAACCCGCACGGAACAATCGGGTATTGTCTTTCTGGACGAAATTGACAAAATTGCCGGACGGGAGAAACACACAGGCCCGGACATTTCCCGGGAAGGCGTACAGCGGGACCTCCTCCCGATTGTGGAAGGTTCGACGGTCAATACCAAACATGGCCCGGTCAAAACTGATCATATTTTGTTTATTGCCGCAGGAGCATTTCATGTGGCCAAACCTTCGGACTTGATTCCGGAATTACAAGGCCGATTCCCTATCCGTGTAGAACTGGAGCCACTCACAAAAGATGACCTCATCCGCATTTTAACCGAACCCAAGAATGCCCTGGTCAAACAATATCATGCTTTACTGACCACAGAAGGGATCGCGTTGGATTTTACCAAAGACGGGATTGAAGAAATTGCGGCCACCGCTGTGCAGGTGAATGACCGAACCGAAAACATCGGCGCACGACGGCTCTTCACCATCGTGGAACGGTTATTGGAAGATGTCTCATTTGAAGCGCAAGACCTTCAGGAAAAAGAGGTCGTGATCAACGCACAGTATGTGCGGGATCATCTTCAAAATATTGTCAAGGATGAAGACCTCAGCCGGTACATACTTTAAAATCAACATATCTGTTACTATGGCTAGACTTCCCTTTGGCTACGGCCATCTCCCCCACATTTTGGAGCCCATGAGTAGGTTGCATGATCAAACTGATTAAAAAAGCTGACATCCTGATTGAAGCGCTTCCCTATATTCGGACCCTGGCTGGAAAAACTGTGGTCATCAAATATGGAGGAAGCGCAATGGTCCATGAGGATCTTAAGGAAGGCTTCGCCGAAGATGTCGTCTTATTGAAATATGTCGGATTGCAACCGATTATCGTCCATGGGGGTGGCCCACAAATTAACGAAATACTGGATAAATTCGGAATTGAGGCAAAATTCCTGCATGGAGTTCGCGTCACGGATCAGCCAACCATGGAAATCGTCGAAATGGTTCTCGGTGGAAAAATCAACAAGGAAATCGTGTCCTTGCTGAACCAGCATGGCGGCAAAGCCGTCGGACTCACCGGCAAAGATGGCCGCCTCCTGACCACGAAACCTTTCAACCCCAAAAGTCTTATCCACACGTACAGCGGATCAACCGACGTGCTGCACCCTGAAGACTACGGCCTCGTCGGCCAAGTCAGCCACGTAGACACCACATTACTCCATACACTTCAAGATGCGAATTTCATTCCGGTCATTGCCCCAATTGGAGTCGACGCCAAATGGAAAACACACAATATCAATGCCGATCTGGTAGCAGGCAGCGTAGCTGGAGCGGTTCAAGCGGAAAAATTACTGGTCTTAAGCGATGTCAAAGGCATACGTGATGCCAATAATCGGCACGTCTCCACCCTCTCCCGGAAAGACATGGAACGCATGGTCAAAAAACAGGTCATCAGTGCAGGCATGCTCCCAAAAGTTCATGCCTGTTTAACTGCCCTTCAGGGTGGCGTCCGCAAGGCGCACATTATTGATGGACGTGTGCCCCATGCGGTGTTACTTGAGATTTTCACCGATAAGGGCATCGGGACGGAAATTGTGGCATAACGAACATGAAACTTTCCAAGCATTCCCCCCCGTCAGATTCTTCACCTGCTCAAACCTTGATCGCTCCCCAACCCGATCAGCATTCAGCGCTACTCTTAGTCGACTTACAAAATGACTTTTTTCCGGGTGGGGCACTGGCCGTTCCCGAGGCCAACAGCCTCATTCCTCTTATCAACGCCTACATCAAGCACTTCAGCCGTCAAGGCTGGCCCATACTGGCAACCAGAGATTGGCACCCAGCTAATCATAGCTCCTTCGTGGAGCAACAGGGTCCTTGGCCCGTCCATGGAGTCCAAGGATCACGGGGAGCTCAATTTCATTCCGATTTAGTCCTTCCTCCCGGGATGATGGTCATTTCTAAAGGAACCGATCCGAAGAAAGATTCGAGATCCGGCTTTGATGGTACGAGTCTGGCCGACCGACTGGAAGATCTCAACGTCCAAACCTTGTATGTGCTGGGACTTCCTACCGAACATTGCGTCAAGCACACGGTTCTCGATGGTTGTCAACGCGGCTTTCAAGTCGTCTTGCTCACTGATGCCACGAAGGGGAGCGATCCCCAAAATGATGGGGCCGCGAATGTTCTCCAAGAAATGACCGATGCAGGCGCCTATCTCGCACATAGTCGCGATATCGGAATCCCCCCTTTTTCCCACTAAACAGCTTCTGACCCATTTTTGATGTGCCATGCATGAGGGTGATTTTCCTCATGCTTCGACGTGGGAAAATTAGACTATCATCCCATCCTCGCCTTTCGTCATTTTTTCCCAGAAATCCATCCTTCGATCTTTTACCGGATGCCCTACATTTATCCTCAAGAGTTGCATGGAGAACTCCGAGAAGTGGATTCATGAGACCAAAGGGTAGTGCAGCAAAACTAGAGGCTAGACGCCGATTGGCTGCCAGTCTGTTGGCCAGAGGTCGAGGCATTCGCGAGGTCGCACGAACGATCGGTGCAGCGCCGTCGTCCGTCAAACGATGGAAAGATGCACTTGAACAAGGGGGAAAAAATGCCTTGAAGTCCAAACCCCATACCGGTCGTCCATCACGCCTATCGCCTAAACAACGCCAACATCTCCTCCGTATGCTTCAACGAGGACCACAAGCCGCGAAGATGCGGACTGATCGTTGGACCTGTCGCTTGATTGGCCGGATGATCCGGCAATGCTTCGGGGTGAAATACCACCCCGACCATGTGAGTCGGATTTTGCGAGGATTAGGTTGGAAAAATAAAATGAAAGGCAGCCCGATTAACAAAAACAGTAGAACGACACAGACACGCCCTCGGCGTTTAGGCCAGACCCGCCGCCATCGGTAAGAAATTTTCGATGGAAGTCACTTCGATCTAAGATGTCTGAAACGGGAATTTCGACTCTTGCCAATATCGCTTTCTTGCTGCCTTTCTCAAAAACTTCTCAACTTTCCTTAGGGGCAGTCCTTCCCATGCCATTCACCACCACACTTATGCTTGAGGACATTTCCGCCTATCAAAAGATCAGGTCCAAAAGAACGTTACAGGCAACCCCCTGCAAAATGTGTCGCTTCGCGGAGTAATGAAAGAAGGTCCCAGACGCACACCGTGACCAACAACAATTTCAGGAAACCATTGCAAGCCGGACAAGATCTCTATCAAAGTGGCTAACTGAGGAAGTGGGCAAATTCAATTGACCCGATAGGAACAACACGTTTTCACTTTCTTCGATTCATTCTTCTTTCCCTTCTCCCTCCTCGACAATGATCGCCCGAGGAAAGTACACCCGAAAAATCGAGCCGTGACCCGGACTTGAATCGACTTCAATGCTTCCTTGATGCCGGTCTATGATACGACGCACAATGGCCAATCCCATCCCTTGACGACCTTCCGGCTCCACGGCAGGGAAGGAAAACCCCTCAAAAATTCCTGCGTGATGTTCTCCCGCAATACCGATTCCGTTATCCCCAACAGAATAGACGGACCAACCATGCATGGTTTTACCCGAGATAATAATTTCTCCCGGACGTACAGGATCGAGATATTTCTGGGCATTATCAATCAAAATCGAGAACACTTGGGTCACTAACACTTCATCACCCATACAATCTGGAAGATCCTCAATCCGCACCCTAACTTCCTTGCTCCTGAGGTTCTTCTCCATGGAAGTCACGATTCCCATCACAAGCTGATTCACGTCCAGGCCTTCCCACTGAAGGACAATCTGCCCAAGCCGGATAAACTGAAAAAGCCCCGACGTGATACCACGCAGATGATCCACCTCACCTTGTATACGCTGTACTGCCCCGGGAATTTCGTCAGTGACAAGAGGACCGAGTGGCTCCTGTCCATAATCGGATAGACCCTTCTCCTCAAATACCTCATTCAGCCGACCGCATGCCATGGTGATTTTTTGACAGGCGCTTTGGATTGTTGCCAGTGGAACTGGAATGCCTTGGGCAATCAGCTGCAACAACAGATCCACATCTGTGGAAGAAACCGCCTCAGACTCTCTTTTTCTCTGAAAAGAAAAATCTCCTGGTTGTTTAGGTGGTTCCATACGGGATGACTCCTTTTTCGCCCGCCATCTCAGTCAAATAGTAAACCTGTCTACCAGAACTAGGCAGAACACATGCCAATAGCAAGATCGCCGCGTCCCTCTGAACCGGATCAACCATGAACGAGAATAACGGGAGTGCCTCATGGCTACTCTCATTTTCACCAAAATAAAGGTCTCGCCCTTAAAAATTTTAGAACATCAATCTTTGTTGGAATAAGGCCGAAAAATGAGGAGAAAAACCGCCGGAATGACCATCTTGGTCAACCACCGCAAGGGTTAGAAAAAGGAGATGAAGAGGGAGATATAAATTGAGCAAAGAATGGAATAATGACAAACACAACATCAGGATGAGCATGAAGACAACAGACAAAGATAGGGGAAGTTTCGCTATGTAACTTAAAATAAAAACACCATCTACGCCATGCTTAAATAACAAGAAATACAGTATTCGGCCCAACAAAGCCGACGAGATCCACGGCCATGTTGAGCGCCCATGCGCCGTGGAAATTACTTTATCAAAATCCCCCCGTACTGGACGAAAAATGGCACAAACACCAATGACAGAATAGCAGAAAGCTTGATCAGGATATTCAGCGACGGCCCTGAGGTATCTTTCAGGGGATCACCCACGGTATCACCAACGACTGCGGCCTTATGGGTGTCGGTCCCCTTCCCTCCAAGATTTCCAGCCTCAATAAATTTCTTTGCATTATCCCAAGCCCCTCCACTATTCGATGAGGAGATGGCGATGACGCCACCGGCGACAAGTGACCCGGCAAGCACACCGGCCACTGCTTGAATACCAAACAGGAATCCAGTGATCAGCGGCGTTCCCATGATCAGAATGCCCGGTGCAATCATTTCTTTCAGGGCAGCTTGAGTTGAAATAGCGACACATTGCTCATAATCCGCTTCAGCCTTTCCTTCCATGAGGCCGGGAATCGTGCGGAACTGCCGTCGGACTTCCTCAATCATCTTATATGCGGCCGACCCGACCGATTTCATCGTCATGGCAGAAAAGTAGGCGGGTAACACGGCCCCGATAAACAACCCGGTATACACTAGGGGATCCAGCAAATTAATACTGCCTAACAAATCAAAATCGGAGCCATGTTGTTCCTTGAGGAGTAAGTCCGCCCGGGTAAGAAACGCCGCGAAGAGGGCCAATGAGGTCAGGATAGCCGCACCGATGGCAAAGCCCTTGCCAATGGCAGCCGTCGTATTGCCGGCAGCATCCAAGACATCCGTCCGCTTACGGACGTGTTCCGGCATACCGGCCATTTCAGCGATACCCCCGGCATTATCAGAAACCGGTCCATAGGCATCAATGGTGAGGGCAATCACAAGTGTCCCCAACATACCAAGGGAGGCGATGGCCACACCATACATGCCAGCTAACATCCACGGAATATAAATGGCGAGACCAATGGCAAGATAAGGACCGACGGCACTTTGATAGCCGAGGGCCAAACCAAAAATGATATTCGTGGCCGAACCCGTTTCACATGACTTGGCCACTTCACGCACGGGAGCATAATCATGGGAGGTATAGTATTCAGTCATCAATCCCACGGCGAGCCCAGCGATCAAGCCTGACAGAAAGCAAAAATACACACCCAGATCGGTATACGCCTGTCCACCAATTTCAAACGTATCCGGAAGCATGGCCTTGGTGACAAACAACATCACCACTGCCATCAGCGCACTGGAGATGATCAACATCTTTTTCAACGCAGGCCCAACCTGATCCTCGGAATTGACCTTGATCATCATCAGGGTGAGAAGGCTCACGGGGATTCCAATCGCAGAAATAAGGATTGGATACAACAACGCATCAACCATTCCGGAAAAAGCGACAGCGCTAATCACCATCGCGGCACAAGTGCTTTCCGCACAGGAACCAAATAGATCGGCGCCCATTCCGGCTACGTCACCCACATTATCTCCCACGTTATCGGCAATCACCGCAGGATTCCGCGGATCGTCTTCAGGAATCCCGGCTTCAACTTTTCCCACCAAATCAGCCCCAACATCGGCGGCTTTGGTGAAGATCCCGCCACCTACACGAGCAAATAACGCAATAGACGAACCCCCGAGACCAAAGCCGGCAATGACTTCCATCAAAATATGCGTCGGGAGTTGAGCCGGCATAATACTTTTGAGCCCAAGATAGACAATTAACAGTCCTAAGGTCGCCAGGCTGACCAACGCAAACCCCATCACGGAACCTGAATGCAGGGCAACATTAAATGCCGTGGAGAGGGATTGATTGGCAGAGACGGTCGTCCGTACATTTCCTTGCGTGGCGATCTTCATCCCAATGAAACCCGAGGCAATTGAAATGATGGAGCCAAAAATGAACGCAATCGCCGTGTACAGCCCCTCATTCACATAATCGGTGTGATGATCATCAATTAACACCGCAATGATTGCAGCAAAAACCACCATGAAAATGGCCATAATTTTATATTCCTGCTTGAGGAATGCCATGGCCCCGGTGGCAATAGCCGAATAGATTTTCGCCAGACGCTTCCGGGTTTCCGGATCTTCGACCCCCATATCAATGGGAATTTTCATGACCGAAGAAGAGTAGTAAAACGCAACAACTAATCCGAGAACGGACAGAGCCAGAATAATAGTTACCGACATGTTAGGAATATCTCCATTCTTATGTAAGTGACCAATAGTGAATTGTTCGCACCGGCTCAACAGGAACTCGATCAAAACCTCGAATTCCTGATATGGGCTAGGACCAGACGGGGCAACCTAAAACCCGACCGTCTATCCTATTTGTCCACAGAGAAATGCCTCATTCTTGAATGAACTTCTTTCTGGCGTTCTAGCTGGGAGACAAAACAGCGCGCGAGGGGTTGCCCTTAACCGACCACACACCATCATGACATCGACCTGAGTTAAAAATGTGTCATGCCGACGTTTCGCCGGTCATCAACTCATGTACGTTTATAAAGGACGAGCGCTGAATTTTACCTGTCCGGACAACAATGTTCAAGGTAAAAACCCTAACAACCGTTTTTTACCGGCCACATGTCCAAGGTCAAAATGAGGTATGTTTCAGGCTCCGGTCCATCCTTTCATCCGAATGGCTTTTTTCCTATCCACACACGCGACACAGAAAATCCTTAAGACAACCCGCGCAACTCTCCTGTTCGAAGCTCCCTCCATTGTCCTGGAGCAAGGGAGCCCAACCGGATCGGCCCAATGGCGACACGAATGATTCTGAGACTCGGATGCCCTACTTGGGCGGTCATACGCCGGATCTGCCTGTTCATACCTTCCTGAATTTCCATCCGCAACCATGCCGTGGGAACGGATTTGCGAAAACGAATGGGGACCGGACGAGGATAGACGTCAGGCTCATCTTGAAGAAGCTGAACTTTAGCCGGCCGGGTCATCTTGCCCTTAACCATAACGCCTTCACGAAGCCCCACGAGGGCTGGTTCATCTGGAATACGTTCCACTTGAACCAAATAGGTTTTGAACACTTTTTGAAACGGCGAGGTCAAACGGTGCGCCAAATCTCCATCGGAAGTCAGCAACAGCAGTCCCTCACTATCCATATCCAATCGTCCAGCCGGATACACCTGCGATTCAGCCACATAGTCGGCTAACGTCGGACGTCCCTCAAAATCGGTAAATTTTGACAGGACACCGTAGGGCTTATGCAGCATCAGATACCGATGAGGTAATTGCGAGGATATCCCGGCCAGAAATTTGGATTTCATTATCTGCGCGTCCGGTTCATCAAAAACCCCCTTGCCGAACTATGGCATTTGCCCGGCCTTACTCAATTATTCAAGGGAGAATATCCAACAGGAGTGATACCACAAACCATCACCTTTGCCGACCCTCTATTCACACACAAATATTCCTCCCTGAATTCCGTCAACTCTAATTCCCCGGTAACGCCGCCACATCACCAAGCCCTCTTCGGCTATTGGATCAACATCATCCACTTATGGGCAAACAAGCAACACCTCAAAACCGACTACCATATGGAGGTCCCTTATCGTACAACCCAGCCTCCTTTCACTCCAAATATCATAAAATTCCAAAGGGGAATATAAATGTTAATTCCTGAAAACAAATCCGAGTCCCTGACGGGATCCACTTCACAAAAAATGCCAATAGATCGGCTTCATCACCGATAGAGTGCAGCAGTACTGCACTCCCAGCGTGTTTGGCATAGGATTCATTGATCTTTTATTTATTGCCCCATTCAAAAATTTCTGTTACCTTGGTTCACGTAACTACAGTAATTACCTCGCTCGTCCCGCTTGTAACTCAAATATAGGACTAACGTATGGCATGGGAACCTAAAGATCCGTGGGGAGGAAGCGGTCAAGACCCCCTCGATGAAGCACTTCGGAAAGCACAAGACCAACTCACTCGACTCGTGCCCGGCCGGGGATTCAAATCAATCATCTACATCGTCTTAGCCGTCCTGGCTCTCTGGCAATCGGTCTTTATTGTGGCCCCTGACGAGCAAGGTCTGGTGAAACGGTTTGGCGACATTGTTCGGGAGGTTGAATCCGGACCACATTTTAAAATCCCATTTATAGAAACGGTCGACACCCCGAAAGTTGAAAAACTTCATGGTGTAGAGGTGGGGTTTCGCACCGACCGCGGACGCACCCAATTCGTTCCCAGAGAAGCGCTCATGCTGACCGGAGACATGAATATTTTGTCTCTTGAGTTCATTGTCCAATATAAGATCAAAGAGGCCAAAAATTATTTATATAAAGTCGCCGATGTCGAGTCGACGATTCACAACGCCGCTGAAGCGTCCATGCGGGAAGTCATCGGAAAAAGCAAGATTGATGAAGCGTTAACCATCGGCAAAGCACAAATTCAACAGGAAGCTCAGGACCTGCTTCAAGGGGTTCTTGATCAATATAAGGCCGGCGTGCAAATTGCCACGATCCAGCTTCAAGATGTAAATCCTCCAGAAGCCGTCGCTGCGGCATTTAAAGATGTGGCCAGCGCCAAGGAAGACCGTGAAAAGCTTATCAATCAATCCCATGGCTACCGAAACGATTTAATCCCCAGAGCAAAAGGGGAAGCTGCTCAAGGTATCAACCAGGCCAAAGGAAGCGCACAGTCACGAATTGCCCGAGCGGAGGGAGAAGCCAATTATTTCCTCCAGACCCTTAAAGAATACAAACTCGCCAAGGATGTCATCAGTAAGCGGGTATATATTGAAACCATGGAAGAAGTTATGGCTAACACGGATAAAATTATTCTGGATTCCAAGGCGGCAGGCAATGCCCTGCCCTTTCTCCCGTTAGATCGCCAATCCCGGCCGCGCGGAGAAACAACTACGCAAAGAGGGGACTCCCGATGAAACAAAATCTCCTCATGGGTGTCATATTAGTTTTTGGACTGCTCTTGGTCTTAGGACTTTCCCCATTCTTTGTGGTGGACTTAACCGAAACGGCCATTGTGGTCGCATTGGGAAAACCTGTCCAGACCATCACGGAACCAGGGTTGAAGTTTAAAATTCCCTTTTACCATCAAGTGACCTTCTTTGATAAACGCTACTTAGACTATGACGCTGCGGCTCGAGATGTTATTACCAGTGATAAAAAATCCCTGGTGATCGATAACTTTGCCAAATGGCGTATTGTGGATCCCCTAAAAGTGTATCAGGCCTTTCAGACCCAACGAGGGGCTCTCCAGCGTCTGGACGACATCATTTATTCGGAATTGCGGGTTGAGTTAGGCCGCCATGAACTGGCTGAAATCGTTGCCTCCAATCGGGCATTGATCATGAAGGTCGTATCGGATCGATCCAACGAAAAAGCCTCGGCCTATGGGCTTGAAGTCCTGGATGTGCGCATTAAGCGAGCGGACCTCCCTGAGCAAAATGAAAAAGCGGTTTTCCAACGGATGCAGGCTGAACGGGAACGCCAGGCTAAGCAATATCGAGCGGAAGGCGAGGAAGAAGCCCAAAAAATTCGCTCCGAAGCTGAAAAAGACAAGCAAATCATTTTGGCTGAAGCCTATAAAACCGCACAGGAACTGCGAGGAGACGGTGAGGCCAAAGCCTACAAAATTTATGCGACCGCCTACCAACAAGGGCCGGAGTTTTTTGAATTTATCCGAACCATGGAAGCCTATAAGAAAACATTTGCGAACAATACCACGTTGGTTCTCTCCCCGGATTCGGAATTTCTCAAATACCTCAAAAAGCGGTAAACAAACAAAAACCCACTACTTTCAGCCAGGCGATCCGGTTCGGTCCGTCGTTCAATTCCGACACTCTCCTCATGGCCAATCCTGAACATGTTGAATGCCTCATTAAGGGAGGGGTCGGGGAATGGAACAAATTTCGACGGACGAACCAGGCGATTCAACCCGATCTTAGTGGAGCCGATCTTTCCGGGTACGACTTTACCGGACTTGATTTAAGCCAGGCCAATCTGGAAGGTGCAGATCTCTCAGACGCCTATCTCTTGCATGCCAATTTAACAGAAGCCAACCTCTCCGGCGTGAACCTCACCGAAGCTGATGTGCTCGAAGCCAACCTGATCAAGGCGACTCTCTCACATGCCACCATGACCAGGATCGATTTGTCCGGAACCGGGCTCATTGCCTGCAATCTGGAAGGCGCGAATCTTGAGGGAGCTACTCTTACACGTGCTTCCCTTCCATGGGGAAATCTTACCCGAGCCAATCTGGCCAAAGCCAAGCTTCATTTAACTGATTTGCGTGAGGCTCAACTCATACAGGCTAACCTGGAAGGGGCCTCGTTTCAGGATACATCCCTGACCGGTGCAAACTTACAGGAAGCCAATCTCCAAGGCGCCACTCATGTCTCCATTGATCTGCTCGCCAAAGCCAAATCTCTGTATCAAACCATCCTTGATCCGGACCTAAAGGGAAACCTTCTGCAATGCCATTCTCACCTTTTCGAAAAACCAGTTGACCTATAGGAAATAGCTCCAAGCAATTTTTTTTTATTCCTTTGGAACGAATAATTTTGGAAGTTTTGTCCATGACATTATCGTATGTATCGATGCAAGTCGGTAAGCATTCGAAATAGTCTTGTGTAGCAGGACCGTTCCCACATTGGCGGGCGAGAGGTACAGTTTCGCAGGGGGACACAACAATGGGTCAAGATCACGTATGAATGACCTTCCCCTGAATCAAGAATCCCGCTAGGGAAGAATTCCTTCTTGTTTCGAAATCTTTGGGGTTATCGGTAATTGGATGGTGAAGGTGGTGCCTTTCCCTAGTTCACTATCCACGCTGACCGTTCCTGAATGAGCATCAACCACATCCTTGACTATCTTGGTCCCCAATCCGGTTCCCCCAGCTTTACCGCTAATAGCTTCTTTAGTAAATAATCTGTCACGGATTTCCGGAGGCATTCCCCCACCCGTATCTGCGACCGTTAGCACCACAATGTCCCCATCTGACCCTACTGACCCACCAATGGTGACTGACCCGCCGGCAGGGGTCTCCGGAATGGCATTATTGATCAGATTATAAAGCGCGTTGAACAAACGAGTCTCATCTGCCTGAATAGGCGGAAGGGCATCAAGACCCTGCGTGTTCAAAGAAACTTCCACCTCAGTGGCATAGAAGCGAAGGATGTCAAAGACGCCTTCAACCACTTCCGACACCTGGCATGGAGCAAACCGAAGCGGGCTGGATATTCCTTTGACCGTATCGGCAATCTCCCGCATGCGACCTTGAATCCGACGGGCATTCTTCACGATCATATCGACCGCCTCCCTGGAAAATTTTCTTGAGGCCGACAATTCCTTCGGAGTAGCATCAGGCAACTTCGCAAACAATTCTTGAAGATCCTCGTCTAACAATTTGGCGCCATTCATCACCGGCATGAGCATATTCTTGATATCGTGAGCAATATCCCCTAGCATCACTGTCACGCCAGCGAGTTTTGTTTCTTCCAATAATTCGGCAGTCATTCGTACCCGCTCGCTGATATCCTTGAACGTCACCACAGCCCCAATCAAAATTCCATTTTCCCGGATCGGCGAAATGTAGTAGTCAACGGGGAAAGAGGTGCCATTTTTGCGCCAGAGCCCCTCTGCATCATTATGATAAACCCTTCCCTCCTTGAGCGCGGCATGAATAGGACAAGCTTCTCTGGGATAGGGTGACCCATCGGGTTTCGTATGATGAATCAGCTCGTGCATAGGCTCGCCAATTAATTCCTCGACCTTGTATCCCAGCATAAGAGCCCCGGCCGGATTCACAAAAGTAGTTTTGCCTTCTCTATCCAATTCATAGATCCCCTCTCCCGAGGCGGCGAGGATTCGTGCGTAGTGCCTCGCGAGATTTTGGTGTGTTTCCATCACTCTTTGACGTTCAATGGCCGTGGCGATGCGATCAGCCACTAAACCAAGACTGTGCCACGTGAAACTGGTCAAGGGTTGCCGGGAAAACACCGCCATGACACCCACCACCATCTGGCCGATCAGCAACGGATACCCCGCAAAGGACATCAGCCCTTCTTTCTTAGCCCATGCCCGTTCCGGAACCCCGGAATCCTCAATGATCGCATTGGTCAGATACGGCCTCTTCTCAAAGGCAATCTGACCGATTTGCGAATGGCCAAATGGCACAGAACCGGCTAAATGAGTAGAAAGCCCGGCACTAGCCTGCAGCTCCAATCCTTCCTCCAGAGAATGCATCGTCCAGAAGCCGGCCCAAGCCCCATCCAGATGACTTATGTACGAATCCGCGCAACCCTGCAGGCGGACATTCAGTGTTTGGGCACAGTTCAGGACCTGCCCCACCTCCGCCTCAAAGGCCAACAATCGGTTCCGTTCCTCCAGCACCCTCTCCGCCTGTTTCCGCTCAGAAATGTCGCGTATGATACCGCAATAAAATATCTCATCTTCGAGGTCTGATTTTGAAGGAGCCATCTCAATAGGGAATTCCTCCCCGTTCTTTCTCAAACCATGCAGTTCGAGGGTTTTCACGATGCCGCCCCCTTCGACTCCTGATCCCACCCGTTCCATTCCATAGCGATGCGCTTCGTGATAGCGAGCCGGGATAATCCGAGTCAGTGGCCTCCCCACGATTTCCTCGCGAACATACCCAAACATCCTTTTGGCACCTTTATTCCAAGACAAGATGGAGCCGTGCTCATCCCACAGAATAATGGCATCCGTGGCGGTCTGGACGACAGATTGAAACCGTTCTTCACTGGCTGTCAACTTCTGAGTCAATTCCCTGGATAAATTCCTGGAAGCCGTAGCTTTTGATGTATGGGTGTGGGTTGTCATGATTGCGTTCTCTGTCAATTGAGTGTTTTTCATTGTCTTATGAAATCCATTACAAAATTCTATAAAATGAAACCGTCAAAACTGTATTGAAATACCCGTTACGGCGCAGAAGTCCGCCATTTGCGATCAAGGAACCATACGATCCCGTCAGACAACCCCAACATGACAGTCATGACCACCCACCAGGTTCCGACCACTAATATCGGAATCAACACAAGGCCCACCAAACCCATGACGATCCCTAAAACAGCCCACATGACCAGTTCCATGCTTCACCTCCATTCCATAAGCTCAGAAAAGTTTAGATATGAGGCAGGAGGATCTCCCGTTGGATGCTCTCACCTCACCCATCCCTTCCGAGGGAAACGGTGAGGCGAAAGAGCCATACTCAACAGCGGCAGGGATTCAACTTCACTGCTCCGAGCCAGTCGTAAGACACTTCCCTCAGGAAGACTCTCGGGACACCAACAAGCAGGGGCACCAGGATTGGTCCTCAGAAAGTCAGTGACGTCTGATTGATTGTCCGGGCAGTCTCAACTTGCTGGCAGCTTTCTTCCGCCAACATAAGTTGCCCGCTACTGGCTTCTTGGGGAATTCTTCCCAGACAGGCTTTTAAAGTGTCCTGGACACTTCCCACCGCGATTTGCGTGAGACCTTGAGCCTGTGCTTCGGCAGAAGACATCGGTTCTGTTCCTTGTGGGACGGCTAAAGTCAGTCCCGGTAGAATCAAAGAGATGAGCCCCATGGAGGCAACAAGAATGGTGTGTTTCATGGTTATTCTCTCCTTCTTAAAAAAAAGGTAAAAAGGTGCACTCTGCGTCACATGGGTCCATGTGACGCGGCAAACAAGATTGGCAAACTGCCTAGAAAGTAAAGGTCCCTACTCCCTCAAAGGCAGATCCCTACACAGTAGAGGTTGGCCTCTCGATAAAAGACGCATAAATGGCCGCACCCCAAAAGAGAAACATGAGGCCTAAGAGAGCTTCCAATGGATACATAGTGTTCACCTCTTTCCTGGGACCGCAGGGGTCAGGAATGAACTCTCCCGGAACCTGATCTGACGACCAGCGTTACAATCGAAGCCGTTGATCGGCACCGATTGGTGAGAAAAGTTTAGGCGTAGGCTTGCGAAGACAGAGGAATCAGACGCGCAGGAAGGAAAGTTGAGGCGCGAGGGATAGGAGAGTCAACGTAGATTCATACGTCATACACTCACGCTATACCTTAAACAGGAGGGTGTCAAGGCAACACCATGTGTGTTTTTGAGTTAGTCGACTATTAAAGTGGATGATTCCCACAAGTCCTGCATGAATGAGAAACCGATCCGTGGAGAGATTGGCAAGACCGAAGGCCCTATTTTCGGCGAATGGCGACCAGGCGGCCAAGCATTTCTTTGGGAAATTGCGAGGGAGGAAGACTCAGATCAATTCTGGGACCAACGCCTTGAACAAGCTTGGGGCCTTCCGACGTATTCACAATGCCTTTAATGCGAAGAGCGTGGAGTGGTTGAAGTTGTTTGATGAGCTGTTCAGGCGTGATATTGTCTGGAAAGGAAATTACCTGCGACTCAAATTCCTCGTGGGCGTGAGGAAGGAGTTCAGGCTTTCGTTTGGGGGTGGGCGTAGGGCCTTGCATCGGGACCGGTGGAAAAACAATCGTCGTATCGATTTTTCCTTGAATACTTCGAATCACCGGGGCACCAGGAGCCATATCGCGGAGGAGATTTTCCAACCGACCGAATGAATCCGGTGGAACTAAATCGACTTTATTGAACACCAACAAATCTGCCGAAGAGACCTGTTGCTCAAACGTGCCCGCCAAATCCCGACCTTGAGCCACTTGTTCAGCATTAACGACAACCACCGCTAAACTTTCACCCACCCACTCAATGACAGGTTCCCGCCAAAATGTCAGAAGCGTTTCGAAGGGTAAGGCCACGCCTGATGTTTCCACCACGACGCGATCCGGACGAATGGTCTCCCACAGATTCTGCAACGTGTTGAGTAATTCACCGGAAAGCTGGCAGCACACACACCCGCCTTCCAGCTCCACGTAGCCTGGACCACCTTCTTCTTGAAGCAAGGCCCGATCAATGCCTAATTCACCAAATTCATTGGAGATCACAGCCAACTTCAGACCCTGTCGTTGAGCATCGGCAATCAAATGCTTAACAAGAGTCGTCTTGCCCGCGCCAAGAAAGCCGGACACCACCAGTGCCGGAACGCCAAGATCCGGTCCAACCTTTTCAGTTGGTACAACAGGTTCTGGTTTTTCATTGTTCATAAAGGGAATGCTCATGAGTACTACGGAAGGGAGACCGAAGGCGCATAAAAACAGGATTGATTATTTCTGACTGATTTCATACACCAAGAGGACGGAACCACGAATTGAGATTTCACCTGCCGACACCGATGGTTCTCCCCCGCTATCCATGGCCATCGCCATGCGGTATCGATTCTCAGGAGGGGATGGGGACACGCCACCCTCAGAGACATTGATCATACGAACTAATTTGAGATTCAAAGCCTGAGCCAAGACTTTCGCTTTGTCCTGGGCTTTGGCAGAAGCCTGCTTCAAGACTTCAAGCTTGGTGGGTTGTTCATTTTGCAATCCCCAGGCAATGCCTGAAAATTTGTTGGCTCCAACCTGTAAGACCCGGTCCACGACCTTTCCCACGATTTCCAGGTTACGCACCTCCACATTGACGTGGTGAACGACACGATAGCCAACGATGCGGGGAATATTGTTCTCTATCGTTCCATCGGTTGGACGTCTCGGCTTTGGTGGATATTCAGGAATCACATTCAAGGACGTCGTTTGAATGAACTCAGACGGAATATTAAATCCTCGGCATTCCCCCAAAACCTTAGCTAATCGTTCTTGATTCTCTTTTTGAACAACGGACAGCTTTTCCCCGACTGTTTCGACTGCAAAACTCAACACCGCTTTATCAGGAGGCACGTTGATCACTCCCTCTGCGGAAACAGTTAATCGTGAAAGATCCTTATCAGTCGATTCGGACCACCCCGATACCGGGAGCAGTAGAAAAAATCCCAGTACCACACCAATCAATATTTTTGAGGCATTCATGGTCGGATACATTGACAAACCCCCCGAATATTTTTGAGAATGGCTCCTAGTTATGACCAACACCGGATCTATTCCTCCCTTAACGCCTTCAGACTCTGACCTGCCGGACCGTATCTGCACCTGGTGCCAAACTTCTATGCTGAAACGTCTTGTTGGCGATGGTCGATTTATTCACTATACCTGCCCGAAATGTATTTTCCAGCATACGTCGAAAGTCGCCGTGCCCCAACCCTAGCCTCACAGTATTGTGCATTGTTTTTCGCCTGATTAAAACAGATTGGAAACAATGCGGGTGCCCCCTACCCAGGTACCGATGAGACTCCCAATTGTGGGAAGGAGGAAGGCTAAAAAGACACGCAGGAGTCGACTCTTCCACCACCTTCGTGGAATGGCAATGTCCTCCGCCACGGTTTGAAACTCCCGCACCAGGGGCGGTTGGAAATAGGCCTGGACAAATGCCGTCACATATCCAACTCCAATAACGGGAGTGAGGCTGGTAAATGGTGCCGAGAAAAATGCGGCACCGATGGTGAATGGATGAGCCATGGCCAACAACCCGCCAATCCCGCTGGGAATACCATTGGCGAGAATCCAAAACAATAAATTATCTCCGGCAGCACTTAACCCTTTTTGCCATCCAATCCATGCAATGGACCCCACAATCAGAGCCGGGATACTCCAACCCACCGCTTTCCATGCAGGAGAGACGGGCTGGATACTTTCCAGCTCCTCCAGGACCACCTCCTCCCGGCCCTGCAATGTGCGGCAAATACCTTCCACATGCCCGGCGCCAACCACGGCAACAACCCTGGTCCCTGACGCATCAGCGATTTTTTTGGCTAAATAGTGATCCCGCTCGTCAATAAGCACCGTTTTGAGCGTCGGCACCTCTTTCCCTAAATCCTTCATCATTTCTGAAAGCACATCCTGCTTTTTGAGGTTCCGAATCTCTTCTTCGGAGACTTCAGTGGTGTCGAAAATACTCAGCATGAGCGAGGACATTAACAAACTTTTTCGCCAAAATGGGGTGTTGCGCCAGGCCCGACGCATCGTCACCCGCACGTCCCGGTCAGCGAGGGTTACCGGAATATCATGTTTGTCGGCCATACGAATGGCCTCCAGCATTTCGGTACCTGGAATGACGCCCAATTTATCTCCCAACCGCTTTTGGAAGGAAGACAAAATCAGATTGACCATCAACGTACTGAGCTGCTGTTTGCGGATGATTTCCTTGAGGTCTAACGATTCCCATCGGTTGGGATGCGAGATGGCTTCAAAACGCTTGGCATCCAATTCTACACAGACACGATCGGGATGTTCCTGTTCAATGACGAGTTTGACCAAATCCACGGATTCTTGCGACACATGAGCTGTGCCGATCAGGATTACGGTCTTTCCATATACCGACAAACACAGGACATCAGCTTCGTACTGTCCCACCAAGCCTGTGGATGATTCCGACACAGCTGATGGGGTATAATCTGAATTTTTCATGGGCACACCATGACATATCCGGCAAGGAACTTGTCAAGCCTCATAGTAATCAATCACAATGCTCTCATTAATTGAGTCCAGCTCCCGCCACAAGACCTTTCAGCACGACGACATGGAGGTTTGAGTGCCATCCGAATCTCAACGACCCGCTCAACGTCCCCCCGTCTGGATGTGGATTAGTGCCGATGGAGGACGATGGCGGATTAATCATACACCAAACGGTGTGTGGTCCTGTCGGATTGGACTCGGGGGAAAACGTGTTGGATCTTGGAAAACCGGACTTCCTCCTAGCCTGGAATCCTGGCCCAAAAGCAACAATCAAGAATAGAAAACTCCCCTTGCCCTGGGTTTCTCGTGTGACACTTACAAGTCAAACAGGAAGTTAACATTATTTCCGCCAAAGGCTTTGACTGTTCCCTCAATCACTTTTTCGTTCTCTGAATACACCCACACCGCCACATCCGATAATCCGGTTAGTTGCTTCATCTGTTCCATGAGGACCAGAATGATTTTCCGGCCTCGCTCGCGATCGGCCGACAAGCGATGAAACAGCCGTTGGGTCACATGAAGTTGGAGAAGGTGTCCCTTCACAATCACATTGGTAATCTCAGGATTTTGCCCCATTTGACTTTTAATCGCTTCGATGATCTCTTCATTCGTTTTTTGGGATGTCATATACAAAGCTCCAATTTGAATAGTGTTCGATCGGGGTTAGACAAAAAGCGGATCTAGCTGAGGGGTTGTGTCGCCTGCTCCAACCACGCACGCGTATCCGTATCGACGACGGATTGGAGATCCTTCCACACGCGAGCATGATAGAGATCCACCCACTGACGCTCTTTGAGCGATAACACCTCAATGGCAATGAGGGCTCGCTCAAATGGCACAATCGTCAGGGTATCAAAGGCAAGAAATCTCCGCGTTGAGTTCTTGAAGGACTCATCCTTCACCACCGTCACCAGGTTTTCCAAGCGAATCCCATAGGCACCGGTTTTGTAATAACCCGGTTCATTTGACACAATCATCCCCGGTTTCAGGGCGACAGCATTGGGCGCCTTCCCGATCCGTTGTGGCCCTTCATGGACCCCCAAAAAACTCCCGACACCGTGGCCTGTCCCATGTTCGTAATCCAACCCCATTGCCCATAGAGGCGCACGTGCCAGCGCATCCAATTGGCTGCCTGTGGTCCCTTCAGGAAATCTGGCCGTGGCCAGAGCAATATGGCCTTGTAACACGCGTGTATAACGATCACGATGTTCGTCCGAAGGACGTCCAATCGCAATGGTCCGGGTGATATCGGTCGTTCCGTCCAAATACTGTCCGCCGGAATCCACTAGATATAATGTCCCGGGTTCCAGGCGCCGGTTCGTCTCTGAGGTCGAATGATAATGCACAATGGCGCCATTCGGCCCTGTGCCCGAAATTGTAGGGAAGCTGCAATCCTTCCACAACGCCTGCTTTCGCCGACAGGCATCAAGATAGTCCACGGCATTTAATTCCGTCACCCGTCCCTCAGGGCCCTCCCGGGCCAACCACGCCAGAAATTGACACACAGCCACGCCATCCCGTTGATGCGCCGCATAGGCTCCTGCAATTTCCACCGGATTTTTACAGGCCTTTGGCAGCACACAGGGATCATCTTTATGTACAAGGTCCGCCCCACTCCGGGTTAATGTGGTAAATATCCAGGAGTTGGTCTTGGCTGGATCGCACAGCACCCGATTCCTATGGGCTCCCAACTGTTGTAAGCCGGCTTCAAACTCCTCCGGCAGTGCCAAGGAAATGTCCGGACCCAAATGCGCTTGTAAGCCCGGAGTGATTTTTTTCGGATCGACAAATAGGGCAACCCGCCCGGTGGGGAAGAGAATAGCCCGGCATAATGGGAGTGGGGTATGGGCTACATCCGATCCGCGAATGTTCAACAACCAGGCAATGGAATCGGGTGCCGTAATGATGGCCGCATCAATCCGGTCTTCTGAAAACTTCCGGCTTAATATCTCACGCTTAACCTGGGAACTTTGTCCCGAAAACTCCAGGAGATGCGGCGTGATCACACCTAAAGACAGTTGAGGCCGATCATGCCAGACGGCATCGATAGGATTCGATACACAGGGGACGAAATGTGCACCGACTCGTTCAGTTGCTGTCTGAAACCGTTCAAGATCCTGCGGAGTATGAAGCCAAGGGTCATAGCCGATTCGATCGGTGGGTGTTGCACGAAGTGCCAACCATTCCTCTGGGGACGTTTCCCCACTATTGTGAAGCGTAAAGCTTTTCTCATCAACCTGGGCAGCCACTTGAAGCGTATACCGGCCATCCACAAATATTGCGGCTTCATCTTGTAAAACAATCGCCGTCCCCGCCGAACCGGTAAACCCGGTCAACCAGGCAAGCCGCTCTGCACAAGGAGGCAGATATTCATTCTGATATTCATCCGTATGCGGCACCACAAATCCCGTCAATTGTTGACGGACCAGCTCCGTTCGCAGCGCCAGAAGATGCTCACATGCCATCACAACTTTCCCATTATCCTTACCATTCGAGTTAAAATCCTTTCCTGTAGCAGGCCCTTGCGAGGATAACACATTCGCAACCGTCTGCCGATTCTTTACACACACGTACCTCGCCTTGGGACAATCGACTCCCATCATTTTAAACGATGAAAAAGGGAAGCGCACCCGGAAATCTAATGGATGGCTTGCAAGGCAGTCTCTTCGGTGGGATACGTCGGAATCAGTTCGGGAAAATTTGCGCCTTCGAGTAAAGATTTCACCGGCTGTTGGGGTTCTACGACGCTCATGACCATATGATGGTCATGTAAGTCGAGGTAGGCGAGCACCAGTCCCCCCAGCCCAATGGTGTCCATGAACGTGACCCCCTGCATATTAAAAATGATATGCCTGGCGCCAGAGAACCTGGCGGATTTCACCATCCCCTGGAACACTTTCCGGGAGTACACGGTCACTCGTCCTGAAATCATCAAGACCAGCGTTGTATCTTGCATTCGTTCGGCTACGTGCATCTCGCCACCAGGGATTATATTGTTATTTTCGGCAATTTCCTCCAATTCTTGCTGAATGCCCCTGATTTCCTCATGATGTCGAGGGTCTTGTGCCTCCACAGGTAGACAGCCCCACTATGGAAAGAGCATTATGACGGATCTTGAGCCATCCACTGGCAAAAAACAACATGCCGAAATGGCGATGAATTTCATGAAAAATGCAGAATATCACGCCTGAAGCTGAAGAAAGTGATCGGAAGGAGCAATGAGAAGGCCACATAGGCTCAGCGCGAGGCTTCCCCTCACAAGGTGAGCTTTGTTGCGACAGGTCACAATATCCCTACTCTCTATCCACATCTCCTACATTTGCGACAACTTCAATTGTGAAGAACAACCTTTCCCTCCAACAGACTGACTCCCGGCACCTGCACCCCTCAACACAACCTCACCTTCTCTCTCTGTTAAAAGAACACTTTGGGTTCACCGCCTTTCGGCCATTACAGGAAGAGATCATTCGGGATGTCCTCGCTGAACGCGACGTGATGGCCCTGTTGCCCACGGGAGGAGGGAAGTCCCTGTGCTTTCAGTTACCGGCGCTGGCCCGCTCGGGCCTGACGATCGTTGTCTCGCCGCTCATTGCGCTGATGAAAGATCAAGTGGATGGGCTCCGGGCCAATGGCATTGCTGCAACCTATCTCAACTCATCCCTGACCGCGCAAGAATCCCAGACCCGCTTGCGGGGTCTGCACCAAGGTGGCTACCGCCTCCTCTATATGGCCCCGGAACGCCTCATGGTCCCCGGATACCTCAGCCTGGTCCGGAATTTTCAGGTCAATCTGCTTGCCATTGATGAAGCCCACTGTATCAGTGAATGGGGCCATGATTTCCGGCCGGAATACCGGCGACTTGTGGAACTCCGAGATCAGCTCCCAAGTCTCCCGATCATCGCGCTCACCGCCACCGCCACGGAGCGGGTGCAAAAAGACATTGTGACACTCCTGCGCTTGCGGGATCCGGCCTGCTACGTGGCCAGTTTCAACCGGCCCAACCTGACCTACCAGGTGCAGCCTAAGGACAACCCGTTTGGACAAGTCCTCGCATTTCTCCGGAAACGCCCCAAGGACTGCGGAATTCTCTACTGTCAGAGCCGGAAGACCACGGAAAGTGTGGCGGATCGTTTACAGCATTATGGCCTGAAGGCACTGCCCTATCATGCAGGCCTGAGTGCCGAGGAGCGCACACGGCATCAGGAATTGTTCTTGCGAGATGAAATCCAGATGATTTGCGCCACCATTGCCTTCGGCATGGGAATCAACAAGCCTAACGTGCGATTTGTCATTCACTACGATTTACCAAAAAACCTCGAAAGTTATTATCAGGAGACAGGCCGCGCCGGGCGGGATGGTCTGCCAAGCGAGTGTGTCTTGCTCTTCAGCGCCGGGGATACGGTCAAGCAGCAGCGCTTTATCAATGAGAAAAGCAACTTCCAGGAACAGCAGATTGCCAACAGGCAATTACAGGAAATGGTGCACTATGCGGAATGTGGTACATGCCGGCGTCGCACCTTGCTCCAATATTTTGGAGAACAGGTTGAATCAGAAAACTGTGGCGGATGCGACAACTGTCTCTCGCCCAGGGATATCTTCGACGGCACAGATGCCGCGCAGACCGTTCTCTTTTGCGTTGAAGAGATTCGTGGGACAAGTGGATTTAGCGTCGGACTCAATCACGTCATCGCCGTACTCACCGGAGCCAACACCGAGAAAATCCGCCGATGGCGTCATGACCAATTAACCAGCTACGGGAAAGGGGAAGCCCACCGGCGACCCGAATGGGCAACCATCAGCCGGGAACTCATCCGGCTCGGATATCTCCAACAAACGGCAGATCCATTCACAGTGTTGGAAGTTACCGACCAGGGCCAGCACTTCCTTCAAGAACCCCAGACGCTCATGCTCACGAAGCCCATGAACACACCGGATCGCAAGGCGCTCTCTGTCGAAGACCTGGGCCACGACGAGATGCTCTTCACTCGCCTCCGTCAACTGCGAAAGACATTAGCCGATGAGGCTGATGTCCCTGCCTACGTCATATTCTCCGATGTGGCACTACGGCAGATGGCACGAGACTATCCGACCAATGAACAGGAGTTCCTCCAGATTAGTGGGGTCGGAAATCGGAAATTACAGGAATTTGGACCTAAGTTCCTGACAGTCATCGCAAGGCACCTGGAAATTTACGCCCCCCTGACTACTCCAAAGGAATCCAATCCCACAGCAGCGTTCTCTTTAAGAAATCAAAACCCGGCAACCAATCAAAAAGATATTCCGTACCGGCAGGATTTAGAAGGTTATAAAAAAACGGCCAGAAGAAGGCCGCTTGGAGATACCGTCCATGATACGTTGCGCTATTTTCGGGCAGGGCATTCGATCGAACAGATCGCCAGTGAGCGCGGCTTGGTCACCAGCACCATCTATGGACACCTGGAACAAGCCATTCAAGCCGGTGAGCCGGTAGACCTTACCCAACTGTGGACATCGGAGCAGGAATTAGAAATGGCAGAAGCCTTCGAGAAAACGGGTTTTGGCAATCTCACCGGCGCCAAAGAGCTCCTCGGCAACCTCTACGATTACGGCCAACTCCGCCTCTTCCGCGCGGCTCATGGGAAATAGAGGTAATGATTGAATCAGATCCCATTTCAGGCATTCGTTATTCCAAGTGGGTGCCTATCATAAGCATATTGGGGAGTAGTGGAGAAGGTGTTGACGTTGATTGCAAGTCGAAATATTAAATGAGAGTCCCGGCAGGCTCTGCCGCTTTAGGTTGTCCCAGGGTTTGATTCTGGTACATGAAAAAGGTCATACCCGAACGAGCCCTTTTATCCGAAGGATAAAAGGGCTCGCTCATGGGCAATCACACTAAGGGGCGAGGTTGATTTCGACGTTGAAGAAGTAGTCGTTGGCGCCGTTTCCTGGCCTCGTAATATCTACGGCATCACTCGGATCGGCTTCCCCTCCTAAGGGTATGGTAATAGCATCATTCGGTTGATCAAGAAAACTATCAAATAGTATTTGTTCGGGTATGGTTCCTAACCGTACTATTTCCAGTCCACCTGGATTTTCCCAGTTGAAGAGCGAACCTGAAGCAGATTGTACGATGACGGAATTGGGTGTGGCGGAAAAAACGTTGGTAACCACCACTGAAGTGGGGGTGAGATTGCCAAGATCTGGACAATCAGCGTCTGGGGGAAGCGAGCAAGGATCAAACGTCTTGGGGTATTGGCCGAATTCAACGGTGTCACCCGCATTAATCACACCGTCCATGTTGGTATCAACAAGCTCCGAGATTTCAACGTCGACTTGCGGGTCGTACGTTCCGTCCCGGTCTGTGTCGATGTATGCCCGGGAAAAAACGTTCCGCGCGATGACCTCGTTGCATTCTGCATCCAGAGTGATCGTTCCTGCACCATTTGAACTTGCGGGGAATATGTCCCCGTGGTTGGCCAGGTGATTCTGGACTGCGTTACCACTGACGGAAATTTTCTTAAATACTCCTTCATCCGCGTCAAAATGGCACAATTCCACTTTAGGCATCTTGGCAGCTTCAACTTGACCCGTCCCTAGAATACACACACCCGCAAAAGCGGCACAGAGCCATACCGATGTTCTTTTTCTTCTTTGACCGACTAAATTCATAACATCCTCCAAATGTGTGGTTATGAAGAATACATCGGTTGGTTATTCAAAAAGGAAAGTACCACGGAGCCAAAAATTTCACCCACGGTCGAAAACCGT
>BQIW01000041.1 GCA_021604105.1 Nitrospirales bacterium
TCGGCCACCCAAGACAGACGCCCCACCGGGGCGTCTCTATAAGAAATTCGGAAGAGAAAAGGGTAAAAGGATACAGAGCAAAGGGTTAACGGGTGCCCTGGGCAAGACGAAACCCGATGTCGTTGGTCCGGTCGTCTGTCGGGAACCAGTCCCGGAGTGATGCACGGAGGGGCCCCGGCCCGCTGCTGCCCCAGGACCCGCCCCGAATCACACGCCGGGCGCAGTCACCTCCCCCGCCCTCTAACCAAGACGCCCCATCTGTCGGGGCCACAATATAATTCTCATGCCAACAATCCTCCACCCATTCGTAAACATTGCCGCTTAGGTCATAAAGGCCAAATTTATTGGGCTGTTTGCTTCCAATTTCAGCTGTTTTATCACCATGATAGACCGCGTAGTTCCCCAGCTCACTTTTTTCCGATGTCCCTGCCCATGTTTCCTGTTTACTACCGCTCCGCGCCGCATATTCCCATTCGGTTTCGCTCGGTAACCGGTAGAACTTTCCGGTGGCCCGTGACAGCCAGGTAGCATAGGCCAGTGCATCGTCCCAGGACACATTGATCACTGGACGGCTACCACGACCCCAGTTTTCATCTCTCGGGCTGTATGAACGCGCAGTGAGTTCCACAAATTGATCGTACTCATTAAACGTCACTTCATGCTGACTTAGTTGAAACGTGGCGATCGTCACCGTGTGAACGGGTTTTTCGTATTCACTCCCTAAAACCTCGACATCCCCCATTTGAAATTCGCCACCAGGAATCTCGACCATGTCCGGTTCACGGATCTCCACGAGATGCAATCGGACCTGCACAATAGACCAGGCATAGGGCACGGTCACTCCGGAGTTGCCTAACCAGGCGATGGGGCCACCAACCAGTAGGAGTACCAGGAGGCTACCAAGGGTTGTGAACACACGGGATTTGGTTTTCCGGTTTTGACTGGCACTGACATATTGCCGCTCCTCCGAAGAGAAGTCCTCTGGCTTATTCTTGAGCCATTTCCCAGCTTCAACCAGAGGCCGACCCCGGAGCAGCAGGTCGGCGCTGCGATGGCTTCGTTCCCACTCCTTGATTGAGAGACCCAGGCGTTGTTGCCAGGCAAGGAACTGCCGATCGCCGTCCACCCATTCTTTCAGTTGCCCCCACTGGCGGATCAACGCTTCATGGGAGACTTCAACCGTTTCCTCGGCACCGCCGGTCATTTGGGCGGTCACCAGCAAACGTTCGTCGGCCAACGTTTTGACGAGTGGTTGCAGGCCCTCGCCCAGTTCCGCGAAGGTGGCTCGCCTTCTGGTATCCGCTTCGCCTTCGCCCGGCCGCACCAGCCGCAAGAAGATGTGTTGTATTCTCCATTGATCTTCCAGGCTGGCCTTCTCGTACACAGCTTGAGCTTTCTGGGCGATTGCCCCTTCCAGCTGGCCCATGACGCGGTAGGCCTCATGATGGAGAAGTCCCCCGCGTCGTTCCTTCCAGAGTTGTCGCAGGACAAATTCCAGTAGCGGCAAATGTCCCGGTTCGTCGCCGGCCTGCTCCAACAGCAGATCCACCAGACCCGCTTCAAACGTGAGCCCTACCTGCCGCGCCGGCTCCTCGATAGCCAGGCGCAGTTCTTCCCGCTTCATCGGCCCCAGATTCACTTGAGCCCCTTGCACCCGGTCCGACAAGGGCCGATAGGCCGTAATGGCGCGGCCGAAAAAGTCGCCACGCAGAGTGAGCACCACCGTCAGCTTGGCGGTGGTCGTGGCCTCAAGCACATTGTCGATGAGGCACCGCCGGGCACGGTCGTCGTCACAGAGCGTGAATAACTCTTCCCATTGATCCACGAGGAGCAAAAGGCGGTCGGTCCCCGGCTGCTTGACGAGTGCCCGGTCTGAGATGTCCCGCAGGGTGACGGTCCCTTGGAGCAGGGCCTCGGCGAGTTTGTTTGTTTCGATCAACCGGTCCGTTTCGCGCAGGTCCGGCTCGAGTAACGGCATGAGCCCCGTAGCAAGTGCCTGCACCGGGCGATCGGTCGGCACAATGGTGACGACTTCCCAGACACGTTCGCGACTCTTGCGTAGCTCCGGCACGAGGCCCGCCCTGACGACTGAGGACTTCCCGCTGCCTGATGCCCCCACGACCGCGACGAGACTGTGCTGCTCAACGGCGCAAACGAGCTGGGTGATGGCCTCCGTCCGTCCAAAGAAGAAAGACGCATCTTCCTCCCGGAAATAGAGCAAGCCTCGGAAGGGGCAGATGGTGGCGCGGGTCTCGCGGGCCATGACTTGTGCATCCGGCCCAGGCGGACGCCCGTGAACGGCATTCACAAGTGTAGTAAGCAGGACCGGATCGTCGACACGAGCCCGTAAATCGACCCAAGTCTGTTGACTGAGAAATCCCAACGGCGGTTCTCCGCCGGGAAGCAGGACAGGAATAACTGGGAAATGTTGACCGCTGCGTTCCGCGGACACCTGCCGTTCCAGCGCAAGATATTGCTCGCGCTGCTGCCAGGGGCCCATGTCTCCTTGTCCGATGCAGACGGCCACGGCTCGACATTGCGCCAGGTTTGCCTCCAATGACTTGGGCCAGGATTGCCCCGGCGTGAGATACCACCGGTCGAGAAAGACCTGAAGGCCCTGCTCGCGCAACAGGCACGCGAGTCCCTCCACCAGCTCATGATCGCGCCAGTGATAACTCAGGAAGACATCGAAATAGATGGTGGCTTGATCCTCCATTCGAGTTCACGAATACCCATAAGGCCAAAAGCCATAGATTCTGGGAATGGGCCGCAGACCAACAACCGAGAGTTCCTCAGATCTTCGTAGGTGACGAAACGGTAGATGGTCGCCATGGTTTCTGCAGATCGGGAAGGAATTGTACCCGTTCCCTTGAATTGACTTATTGGGCCAGAATCAAGAAATAACTTCAACCCTCTCGTCGGATAGACGTCCCACCGGGACGTCTCTACATGAAAACGGTTGGTCCCTGTTCAGCGATAGGGTAGGATTTTCTTTTGTCGCGACGCATCGGTGAGACGTTGGCTTCAGTTGCTAGACGAGCGTCGATAATGGAGTCTTTGGATTGGATTTCGGCTCATAACGCACCCGGATTGATCGGCAGGATGTTGGCTGGGAATGTCTACTGATCCGGCGTTACCTATTTCCACGAGACCTTACCAAGCGGTTTTGACGGGGTATTGACGAATGGTCTCGTCTTTGGTGAGAAGAATGAGTTTTTCTGGATCCACTTGGTAGAACAGTTACCAATTACGGTGAATTGATTAAATGCCTCAAAGCTTTCCATCCTTGAGTTCTTCGACCGATTCATCAAAGTTGGGAGCAATGTACTTCACGATTCCTTTGCCGCCTCCCAAGGTTCGCTCTTTTTTGAATGCAGGAATAGGGACAATTTTTGCGACTGGCTTCTTCCCCTTGGCCACAATAATTTCCTCCCCGGCTAAGGCCCGTTGAATCAGTTTCGAAAAATGCGTCTTGGCTTGATGAATGGTGACAATGGCCATAATCCTTATTCCTCAATGGACTTATTCATTTAGTCAAGTTCCTCCTACCCTTTGTTTTCGTGACACATCAACCCTCGTAGACGTCCCACCGGGACGTCTCTACAAGAGTCCCTATTGATTGAAGGCATGATTCTTCCAGGGTGTACCTGCCGCTGGAACGTCTTCTTCGATGGGTCAAAAATTCTTTGGATTGTTAGCATCTAATTCCCACTTCACCGGATTGTCCATCATATATTGGCGAATGGTTCCTAGCGATGACTCATCCCGAATAATATGCTCATAAAAACGTGTCTGCCAGCCAAATGGCCCAACCCCCGACCCACGAATCCATTTGGTACACACGGATTTAAATTGGCCAATGATGGATCCCAGAGAATCTGGTTTTAAATTTGCCTTTGTAGAGACGTCCCGGTGGGACGTCTTTTCTGCTCCGCCGGTGAACACCAAAATCCCATGCAGATGATTGGGCATGATGACGAACTCGTCCAAGCTAACATGCTCCCTGATCGTTGCCGTTCGCCGCCCCTCCTCTTCAACAACCAGGCCTGCTGGTGAAAGGACCACCTTCCCCTCAACAATTTCTCCCAACACACAACGTCGATCTTTCGTACAAACAGTCACAAAATACCATCCCGCCTGGGAATAATCCCACCAGGGAAGGCGAATGGAAGAACACCGATAATGAGGGTTCACTGAGGTCCCCGTAGAATTCCGCACACATCACCATTCATAGAGGTCCCACCGGGACGTCTCTACCGGTCAGGGCTTTTCGTGGATAACTTGAGCCAGGTGTTCCTGCTGCCAACCGCCGCCGACGGCTTTGAACAGATCCACCATAGCCGTGAGACGTGCCCGCTCGGTTTGGACCACGCCCAATTCCGCATCCAGGACGATGCGCTGAGCATCGATGACGTCGATATAGCTGACCAATCCCTTCCGATACCGGATATCCGCGAGCTCCAGCGATTCCCGGGCGGCTGCCACATGTTGGTGTTGACTGACCAGTTGCTCTTTGCGCGTTTGCAGGGCGACCAGCACATCAGCCACTTCCCTAAACGCATTTAGAATGGTTTGCTGGTAGTCTTCCAACATTTGCTGATACCGGTTTTCCGCCACCTCCAATCTGGCCAAATTGGTATAGCCTTCAAAGATGGGAAGGGTAACCGAGGGACCGATCGCCATGTTGCGGCTGCCCCATTTGAACCATTGATCGAATTCGCTGGTGAGAAATCCTCCGTTTCCC
This sequence comes from Nitrospirales bacterium, assembly GCA_021604105.1. Classification (GTDB taxonomy): domain Bacteria; phylum Nitrospirota; class Nitrospiria; order Nitrospirales; family UBA8639; genus Nitrospira_E. Next base: position 4,745 of record BQIW01000041.1, read on the forward strand.
GTGATAGACAGACTCGGGAAAAAGTACGCTCGCGCTTCCCCGATGCGCGCATTGGCGGCTTTTAAGGTTTCTTCCTTTTCCAAAATATCCGGGCGCCGTTGCAACAGATCTGAAGGCAGACCAACAGGGATCGTTGGTTGCGCCATCACGGAACGAAGGGGTTTGGAGGACAACACCAGCGTACCGGGATTGGCTCCCGTCAACACTTCAAGTTGATGCAGTTGCACGGCCCGTTGACGCCGAAACTCGGGAATTTGCGAGGCCGTTTGAGCCACAAGGGTTTCCTCTCGTTTCACATCCAGGTCGGATACCAGACCGGCCTGCGCACGGCTCCGGATGATCGACAGTGAGTCTTCTTGAAGAGCCAGGTTCCTTTCCGCAATTTCCACTTGTTCGTCGAGTTCACGGAGCCGAAAATAGGATTCTCCCACTTCACCGACCAGGCTCAACAACAGACCGCGACGATTCATTTCGCTCCCCAACGCTTCTGCGGTAAAAGCCTCCTTTCCACGTCGAATGCGACCCCATAAATCCAGTTCCCATCGAAGATCGATGTCCGCACGCCAAATATCAAAATTGGCTCCCGGTGGTGCGAACCCTTCGGGCGCCCCTCCTGTGGGACCAACCAAAATACTTTCCGATCGACGGATTCGGCTATAAGATCCATCCAAGGACACATTGGGATACAGCCCGGCTCCTGACCCATAAGCGACCGCGCGCGCCTCCAGCACCCGAAACGCAGCTTCTCGGAGATCATGGTTACGATCCAAGGCCTGTTCAATCAATCCATTCAATTCATCGTTGCCAAACATTCGCCACCATTCAGCCTCCGGCACCTGTCCCACCGTGATGGGAAGCTGAGAGGATGAGCCTTCCAGTGTCATCCTGTTCCAGTCTTCCGGGACATTGAGGTCCGGCTGCTGATAGTCCGGCCCCATCAGACATCCCGGCAGACAAAGGATGATAAACAGCATGGGTAGATGTTTCGTTGCAATCATACGTTTCTCCTTACGGAGTATCCCCTGTCTCCGACAACGGACGGGAGGTATCCGATGGCCGGGTTCCGTTCTTCGATCGGTTAGAGTCCTGACTCGAAACCCCTTCAACAGGGCGCTCGATATAGACGTCGACTTGTTGGCCGACATAGACCGGGAAAGAAGGCCGTTCAAACCGATAAATGACCTGAAGCACCCTGGTGTCGACCCGCTCCCGATTGTCTCCAGTGAGGGAACGTTTGGGCACAATGTAGGGTTCAATGCGATCGAAGGTAAGAGGAATAGCCTTATCCGTAAACCCTTTGAGATAGGCCACCGCCGGACTTCCCGGCACCATCAACGGCGCGTTGACCTCATCGATATCGGCCCGCACCTGTAAGGTTTCCGTATCCCCCAATATGATGAGCGGCTCGATGGCATTCACCGTGGCATATTCCCCGGCTCGAACATTGACCTGAAGAATCGTCGCCGCACGCGGTGCTCGAACCGTGAGACGGTTTAATAACGCTTGCACTTCATCCCGTTCTGTTTTGGCCAAATGGAAATCAGCCCTTGCCCGAACCAACGCACGCTTGGCACCTTCCGCTTCATGCCATTTCCTCTTCACATCATCTTCACTCACCGCCCGACGGTCCGTGACCGACTGAAGCCGCTTCAATTGGTCCTGGACATCCCGAAGCCGGATCTCCTGCTCGGCGATCCGCGCCGCTGCGGACGGGAGCGAATCGGTCTTGGTTTGCAGTTGTGCCCGCAACTCCCTATCATCCAACTGAAACAACGGATCTCCCTGCTCAACATGATCCGCCACCGTGACATACACCTTCATCACCAGTCCGGAGACCGGAGGCGCAATCCTGACGTTTTCATTCACAGCCTCAATAATGCCTGCTGCGGCCACCGTGACCTGATACGGATTCTGGGGAGGAGCTTCCATCGGTGGAGGGGGAGCCACTTTCTTATTAGCGCCCCACAAGGTCGCAATCGTCAAAATGATGCCCCCCAACGCGATCCAAAAACTCACACGCCGCAGTACCATTTAAACGGGTGTCCCCTGTCCTTCTTGGATCTGATCCACTCGTCCATCTTCCATATGGACAATGCGATCGCCAAATTCAAAAATCCGGGTATCGTGCGTCACAATAATCACCCCCCGATCATGCTGTTTTCCGATATCATGCAATTGCTGCACAATTCGGTGTCCCGTTTCTCCATCCAGATTCGCCGTCGGTTCGTCACACAGCAGTAACTGGGGATCACTCACCAAGGCCCGGGCAATCGCCACCCGCTGTTGCTCTCCTCCGGACAGTCTGGTTGGCAATGCAGCCAAGCGCTCTCCCATGCCCATGCTCCCGAGAATCTTCTCCGCTTGAGCCAGGGCCTCGTGTTTGGCTACCCCGCGAATCAATAACGGCACGGCCGCATTTTCAACCGCGGTGAGAGTGGGCAAAAGATGATATTGTTGGAAAATAAATCCCAGATGATCTCGACGAAACTTCGTTTTTTCCGACGCAGACAATTCCAGAATGGATTCGCCCAAAATTCTCACCTCTCCCTCATCGCTTTCTAAAATGCCGGCAATCACCGACAAGAGAGTCGTTTTCCCGCTACCTGAAGGCCCCACCAGCAACAAGACTTCCCCGTGGGCGACATGTAAATCAACTCCCTTCAGGACAGGTATCCGGGTCTCTCCTTCCCCAAACGATTTCACCACCCCCCTGGCTTGCACCAGCCAGTGAGCCGAATCATGGTTGAGAGTCGGAGACGGATTTCCACTCACGGCGCTACCCTCGAAACACAATCGCCGGTTCAAGTTTGGCCAACTTTCGAATGCTAATCACACTCGAGACACTACAGATCAACAGGAGCGCCACGGCCACTCCGACGAGAAGAGGCCATGTTTCTTTAAAGGGCAGCCGATCTCCACCTGCAGCGGTCAATCCAAACAGGGTGGCCAATCCCACACCGACTCCATATCCAATGGATCCGACGGTAAAACTTTGCAGAAGGATCATACGCGCCAGCATACCCGTGCTGGCTCCAATCGCTTTCAGTGCGCCAAACTGCGGCAGGTTCTCAACCGTAAACAGGTAAAAGGTTTGTCCGGAAATCGCCATCCCCACAATAAATCCTAATAACACGGTAGTACCAAAATTTACGCCAATACCGGTGTTTTGGAGAATCCATCGAATCGTTTTCCATCCGAACTGGTCTTCGGTAAATGCTCCCAATCCGGTTTGCTCATGAATTCGCCCGGCCAATTCTTCCGGGCTGATCCCACTCACCGGACTGACAAGGACATAGGACAATTTCCGCCGTTCTTCGGGCGTCACACTCAAGGCTCGTTCGTAGGTGGTGTAGACGAAAGGAAAATTTTGAAAACTTTTTTGTGTCTGCACGATCGCCACGACCCTGACACGGTGATCATTAATTTCAAACGTGGTGCCGAGATGAATGTTTTTGGGCCCACCTAACCGTTCCACCCCTAATTGATCGATCGCGACCGCGTCAGGAGACCGCAGCTCTTTAATGTTGCCTTCCAACACCCTAGCGGGTCGACCGATTAACGTACTGGATTCAATCCCGACTAACGCAATTTGCTCATAGTTCCCATCCCGCAACCTCGCCCGCTGGACGCCCTTATAGAGGGGAACCGCCCACTCGACACCGGAAACACTTCGAACCACGTTCACCGTGGTATCGGCCAGCGGTTTAATCTCTTCGACTTGATTGATATTGGAATCGGTGACCCACACAGGGGCATTCACATTGGTGATGCCCGATTGCGACCAGGTCATTAACCCCCAGAAAATGGATCCCTGCTGAACGATGAGCATCGTGGAAAACGTGAGCCCCGCCAGCAACATGAGGTATTTGGGGCGATCGCCAAACAACATTTTCAGGGCCACGTAATTCATACCTTCCGTGCCGTCCGCGTCCGAGGTTTGTTTGTCTGACCTGACCTGCGTACCGCTCCCTTGGGTGTGGGGAGTTTGAGTCCGTTCATCATGATGTTCACAAAGGTCCGTGAAATGTCTTCGACGGTCTGAGGAAGTTGGGCCTGAAATAAGACCGTCACCAACCGATGATAAATCAGCATGCCCATAAAGGCGCGTGCAGCGATGAGGGGCTGAACCGGCTGAAAGGCTCCATCATCTATGCGCTGTTGAATGTAGCCGGCCAAAAAATCGTAAAACACCCGGATGTGGTTGTGGAAAAACATATCCGACATCTCGTGGTTTTCCAGTGCGCTAAACAAAATCAACCTCATCAAATCGGAATCCGGAGCCCCTCCGACCACCGTCCGGGCAATCACGGAAAACACCTCCACATCCTTTTGTTGCTCAGCGAGACTTCTTATTTTGGAGAGTAATCCCGGCACGGGCGATTCCTCCGCAAGAATGGCCGCATACAAATCTTCTTTACTGGGAAAATGTTTAAAAATAAGGGCTTCGCTGACTCCGGCCCTCTGGGCAATCTCCCGGGTTTTGGTCCCGCTAAACCCTTTTTTGGCAAATAAGGAGGCCGCCGATTGAATGATTTTGGCCTTCCGCACCGGACCGGTTATTCTTTTCTGTGATGTGGGCATTATCGACCTTCCAAGATAGTGAGTATTCACTTACCATGGTACGATCCGGCCAAAAATCTGTCAAGGAATCTGGATCATTTGCAATTTTATCGGGAACGGTGGAAAATTCGTAAAACTTACCCACCCAATCCTGTGTCATCACCGCCATCATTCCTCCGGATGTTCCGGGATGTTCAGAGGACACGAGGGAGATTCCACCTCCCGCTATGAGCACGAGAATTCATCATCAACACCGGTGGAGATTTTCAACTTCGCTCATGAAGGGCTTTTTGATTCTCTCCCCCAAGGCACAACCGGTTGGTCATGCCAATCAATTTGACTCAACGAAAAAGATGCGTATCTTGTTGGGGAGATCAGTTATCATGGTGGTATACACCTGAAGGACGGTGACGATACAAATGGATACTCCCCCAGCTGCCGAGAATACACTCATTGTTTCCCTCCCGCTCGTCCCTGTTAAACGAACGGTCTTGTTTCCCGATACCCTTGTTCCCTTCACGATTGGCCGACCCCGCTCGATCGCAGCGGTGGAAGCGGCCATGAACTCGGAAGACAAAGCCTTGGTGTTCGCCACCCAGCGTGACTCAGAAAAGGAAGAACCCGAGTTCGATGACCTGTATGGCATCGGCACGAAAGCCGTCATCAAGCAAATGGGTAAAACCCCGGATGGCCATCTTCAGGTTCTCGCACAGGGAATCGAACGCGTCGTCTTACTGAAGAAGGAACAAGACGAACCCCATATGATCGTTCGGTCCCGGCAACTCGCTCTTGCGCTTGAATCCGACCTTGAACTGGAAGCCTTGCATCGTGAACTGGTTGAACTTATTGGCCAATTACCGGAATTATTGACGACCCAGGGCGTGGTGGAATTGGTGGCCGTGCTTCGAGCCGAAAAAAATCCCCTTTCAGTGGCATATCGACTCGTCTCCCTCCTCAATCTCAATGTGGAACGATTGCAAAGACTTCTGGAGCAATCCGATGCCAAGGAGGTCCTTCGTCAGGTGTATGGCGCGTTAGCCCATGAACTCCATATCCTCAAGATCCGCCATGAAATCGCGAGCCAGGCCCAAGCAGAAATTGGAAAATCTCAACGGGAATATTTCCTTCGCCAACAGTTAAAGGAAATTCAACAAGAACTGGGAGAATTGGAGACTCAACCCGAAGATGGCGAAATCGGGGAATTAAAAGCCCGTATCGAGAAGGCCGACCTTCCCGACATCGTAAAAACCGAGGCCACCAGAGAATTAAAGCGTTTGGTCAAGCTGCCTCCTGCCTCTCCGGATCATCAAGTCATTCGGAGTTATCTGGAGTTGGTTCTGGAATTGCCCTGGAACACCCTTACGGAAGACCACCTGGATTTGACTCATGTTCGGACCATATTAGATGAAGATCATTACGGCATTCAGGATGTCAAAGAACGCATCCTTGAGCACTTGGCCGTGTTGAAGTTAAATCCTTCTGCAAAGGCTCCCATCCTGTGTTTGGTGGGACCTCCGGGGGTGGGGAAAACCAGCTTGGGACAATCCATTGCCCGTGCCCTGGAAAGAAAGTTCGAACGCCTGAGTTTAGGGGGTCTCCATGACGAAGCCGAATTGCGTGGGCATCGCCGCACATATGTTGGCGCGATGCCAGGCCGTCTGATTCAAGCTCTCCGACGTGCCGGGGCCAAAAATCCGATCCTGATGCTGGACGAGGTCGATAAGGTCGGACAGGATTTTCGAGGAGATCCCGCGTCAGCCTTGTTAGAAATTCTTGACCCGGAACAGAATCATACCTTCCGCGACAATTACTTAGATTTGCCCTTTGACCTCTCTAAAGTGATGTTCATTACCACGGCCAATTCCCTGGACACCATCTCCCGTCCTCTCTTGGACCGTATGGAGGTCATACGTCTGGGAGGCTACAGTCATCAGGAAAAACTTGAAATCGCCAATCGCTATTTGTGGCCTCGCCGCTTAAAGGAGGCCGGCCTGGAGTCTAAACCCCTGACGTTAGAGGAACAGGTGATTCCCCATATCATCAAACGATATACCCGGGAGGCCGGCGTTCGCCAATTGGAACAAATGTTGGGACGCTTAACTCGCAAAGTGGCTCTGAAGCTGGCAGAACATCCGCCGGACCAACCAGAAGAATCTCTCACGATCACCCAAGTGGACCTTCCGGAATGGTTGGGAATCGAACGATTTATGCCTGAGGAAGCCAGAAAGACATTGCCCCTGGGCGTAGCGACTGGAATGGCTTGGACCGAAACCGGCGGGGATGTCCTCTATGTCGAAAGTGCACTTCTTCCGGGAGGGAGCGACCTCACCATTACAGGCCACATTGGCGATGTCATGCAGGAATCAGCTCAAGCGGCTCGAAGTTATCTCTGGTCTCGTGCCGAATCGCTGGGATTGGATATCGCGGTGTTCAAGCAGAGCGGAATGCATATACATGTGCCGGAGGGTGCCATTCCCAAAGATGGGCCATCCGCCGGTGTGACCATGGCCAGTGCTCTGGCTTCCCTCTTACTGAAAATCCCGGTTAGGAAGGATACGGCGATGACCGGAGAAATTGGGTTAACCGGATTGGTCCTGCCTGTGGGCGGTATCAAAGAAAAGATTCTTGCGGCACACAGGGTCGGGTTGCGCCGCATTGTCCTTCCCAATGCCAATGAAAAAGATCTGAAAGATGTTCCTGACGCTGTGCGCTCTGAATTGTCCGTTGTTTTCGTGGAAACGATTGAAGAAGCCTTACTTGCTGTCCTGCTCAAGCCGCCGGACATTCGTGAAAGAGAAAAGAACCCTCCCCACATCCCGCCTGCCGGGAGTGAACAGAAATCCGCCACGGGCAGTCCCTAAGATTCGGGGATGGTCTTTTTTCCAACCTCGACTCCTCTCATGGTAATGAGGCGATAAGGTTACTTCCCGCCTGTGAGGAAAGAGGATGTCCTTTGCATGGTAAAGGTGCCGCCAGGCTCAAGAGGATTATGATCTTGGCCAATGCGGGTGTACCACCAACGTCCATGGGCAACCGGCGAATCATCTAACCACTTCAGCTCAAACCCTCCTTCCCGATCGTTGCCGGCTTGTATCCATTTGCCCTTCCATACCCCATCCTTCAGTTCAAGGGTTTCAAGCCAGCCATCCTCCCAATCATAATGTCCTTTCCCCTCTTCATTTACGGTGATGGTCTTGGACCCGGTGTTATCGGCATACTCCCAGACCCCGGCAAGATCTTGAAGTTGTCGAGGTGGATGGGAGTGATCAAGTCCCTTCACTTCCTCGTGAAACGTTTGATGTGAGAGATCTGCACACCCCCCCACAGCAAAAACATTTATGACGATCAGGAACAATTTGACTATACTCTTCTGCATAGATCTTCCCTTGCCTTCCGCAATAAATGGGTTGGAACATCACCTCAGGATTGTATCAGATAAGACCGATAGACCTAGATACGTGAAACCCTGTATCCCGAAAGACCAACACTGATGAGCACCGTCAAGACGGAGGCGCCTTCTCGATGGAATTGACGCCCGCTTTGATTTGTACAACGTGCGGGTTGCTCAGAAATGGGAGAGAGAACTGTTCGCAATGTGGAGCCGCGTTTCATTCTCCACGACAGGAATCCGTGAACCACTCCAACGAATCACCATTGAGCACAGATCGTTCCAGCATGGCATCAGAATTTCAAAAGCCGTTGATCACTCCTAGAACAGACTCCTCCGTTGAACGTAATTCTGATTCGGCAACTTGGGACCCTGATCAGAGAGACCAGATCAGAACTCATCACGGCATTCCTCCCTCCGAGCCGGACAAGGAGTCGGACTATTCCGATTTGTTCCCCATCCACCATCCCATTTTTTGGGGGCGTGGGCGCACACTCTTTGGCATTTTTATGGTGAATACCCTATTCACATTACTGACACTTGGTTTGTATTCTTTTTGGGGAAGAGTGCGTATTCGGCAATTTTTGAGCAGCCAAACCAGCTTTGCCCACGCTCGTTTTTCTTATCATGGAACTCCTCAAGAATTATTGAGGGGCTGGTCAAAAGCGTTCTTGGTTTTCGGACTCCCCTATGCGTTTCTCAGTCTCGTTCCCCTCATATGGGACCAGATTCCGACTTGGATTCCCAATGCCCTTGCAGGGACCATGGCCTTGTGCTTCATTCCTGTCGCCGTGGTCGGATCGCATCGTTATCGATTGAGCCGAACCTCTCTGGGAACAATTCGCTTCTCCTTCCGGGGGCACGTGAAAGAATATATGAAAATATGGGTCGTGGGAAGCGTATTGACCTTGTTGACCGCCGGCATCTATTACCCGTTTTTCGAAAATGCCAGAAGAAAATTTCTCGTCGCTCACACCTACTTTGGTAATCACCCATTCACCTATTCCGGAACGGGAAGGGGGCTTTTGAGGATCTATATAACATCCCTCGCCTTTAGCATAATCATTTTGGTCACACTCATCGGGATTCACGCAGGACCTGACGATCTTCCAGTCCTGGCCCAATGGCCATCCGACGGTTGGCCAGATCTCTTGTTCAATTCCCTGTTCATCACCGGATTGCTCACGCTGCTCCTTCCGTGGTTTTACCTGCAGGTTGCCAAACAACGGTACCAATGGAATCATTCAGATTTTGGAGATGCCCATTTTCAGTTTTCTGCCTCCACTTGGAATTTAATGGAATTGCGCCTTACGAACTTCCTCATGCTCATTCTCACGTTTGGATTAGCCTGGCCGTGGGTCCAGGTCCGGAATCTCCAATTTCTCTATTATCATCTGAGCCTTCAAGGCCCGTTAGATTTTCAACGCATCGAACAGGAAGCCCTGGATGCTTCGCCCACAGGCGAAGAGCTTGCGGGATACTTTGACGCTGGCTTTGATTTAGGCTAATTTGGCCATTGTGCGTGTTCGGCTTCGATCTTCCCGTCATTTTTCTTTCCATCCACCGACGATTCATGCGCTTCTTAGGCTAAACCAATCCAATCATGGCATACCCCACGGAATGGAAAGGATCCTATTATGACGGGCAATCGGTAGTTCCCCAGTTTGTGACCATTACCGTTACAGATATCGGCCTGACTCTTCACTTTGCTGACTACACAAACACGACATGGAACTATCATGAACTTCGGCAGACCCAGGGGCGCTATTCCGGAGAAGAGGTACGATTTGAGCGAGGGACAGGAATTGGCGAGACCCTGGTCATCCCCAGCCCCAAAATTCTGCTGGCGATTCATGAGCATGGCGGACCACACGCCAATCATTTCCATCATCCCCGCACACGCCACACTCGTGTATATTGGACGGTGCTTGCCGCACTCGCCAGCATTCCCATCGTCTATGGCATTTTCACCTGGGGTATACCCTCGTTGGCCCGGCCAATCACCGCCGCCATTCCGCTTTCCTGGGAGATTCAGTTGGGCCAATTTGTTCAACAGGAAGTCACAGCCGGGAACCCGGTTTGCAACAACCCGAAACTGATCCACGCGGTCGAATCCATCTTGACGGCCCTGACCAGTTCCATCGACCCCCTTCCCTATCAATTTCAGGTGACCGTGGTGGATAGCCCTGTCGTCAATGCCATGGCTGCCCCGGGCGGATATGTCGTGGTCTTTCGTGGTCTCCTGCAAGACACCGCTTCGCCCGAAGAACTCGCAGGAGTGCTGGCTCATGAAATTCAACACGTTCTGCTTCGACACACCATGCACCTTATCGTGCGGCATGTGTCGATGGCTTTCGTCATCGCCGCCCTTAGCGGGGATGCCAGCGGCATGGTGGCGTATGCACTCCAAGCCGCCCAAACTCTTCAGACCCTGTCCTATAGCCGTGACGCAGAAGACCAAGCCGATGAACAGGGATTCCGGTTATTACAACGGTCGGGGATTAATCCCGATGGGATGGTCACCTTTTTCGCTAAACTTGGGGAAGAACAACCTGCAAACGGTGTCCTTCGCTATCTTTCCACCCATCCAGCAACCGAAGACCGCCTGACACACCTGAAGGCCTTGATACCACCAGACTCCAGGACCTATCGCGCCTTCCCGTTTCAAGGGGAGTGGTCTGACATCAACACATCCTGCAAGTGACTCCATAGGGCTTGTTACTAACGCCGTTCGACTTCTGCAAAGGCGCCGTTAATGGAAGGGTTAACTCATCATTTGGAAATCTGGCCCATTGCTCTCTAGCCCTGGAGGCTTCATAATAACTCCATGCGAGACATACCGGAATGTATGGTGTTTTTGTCTGGACCACAACTCCAAATACACTCACACCCCGTCTGTCTAGTCCGAGGCTCTTATCATCAACACACAACAGGGGGGTGGGTCACATGGGAACCGAAATAACACGCTATGCTATTGGAGAGTTTGGAAAGTTGCATAAATTTACCGGCAAGGAGGTACCGGCAGGCACCGAGGCCCTGGTGGAAGAAGACGGAAAAAGCTTAACGGCGAAGGGAAAAACCTACACCGCACGGTTTTCGGATATTCTTCCGAACGTGGAAATCATTCGCGTGCAATTTGATCAATACAGCTCGAATCACATCGGCTTCGCCATGGAAGCCCATGACAGGACCCTGACCAAAATTCCGGAAATGCTAGAAAGCACAAAAATTATTTCTGAAAAACTCAGACATGATTGGATGGCACAAGACAAAGCCTACCAGGATACCGAAAAGGCCAAAAAGGTACCGCCTGCTGCCGCAAAAGCCACAGCGCCTGCGAAAGAAGCGATTGCCGCAACATAATCACCACCTCCCCGATTAAAGAACGTGTCAGGGAGAAACAAGGCACCGTTCGCTTCATGGTCCTCACCATTATTTCCCCCCTCTGCGAAGAAAGTGCAGAGGGGGAAAACCTCCATATATTTCAATCCTCAAACCAAAAAATTTCGAAAGAGAGCCGGATTAAGCCGGTTGGGACCATGGCATGAAGGCTGAAGAAGAATTGGCAACAGTCATGGCGAAACAGCAGGCGTTGATGCACATGGCTCGAATGTGCGCACTATTTTTTTCGAAACGAAATATGGTCTTTATACTCCTGAATCGCCGCGCCCAACGCCTTCGATCCTAAGGGAATATTGGCCTCCAGCGCAGTTTCAACCGCTTCATCGTCAATGATCACTTCATAACATTCGTGTTGATTGGTGAGCACCATGCCCTTCTCCGTTTGCCGGGGCATGTAGATTTCCGTCCATACCTCCTTTTCCACCAAACACACATCCCGAAACCGTTCATACAACAGCTGCAACCGTTCTTGCTCAGAAATGACGAGCGGATTATTTTCCATAGCCATACCTCTCCCTTCACATCGATAACAATGGTTCTTTTTCTACTCCGCTCTCATCAAACTCGTCAAGTGGGTGGCCGGCTATTTTCCGAAAACGGATATCCAGGGGTCGCGGTCAAGAACCCAGAGATAAAAAAACGTGCCCAGCCAGCCATGATAGAGCCCAAGCGGCCAAAGATTTCGATCATGGATATAGAACGGGATAAAAAAGCAGGCCATGAGTCCGGTGGCCAGCATCAGCCACCAGTCGGGGAAATGGACCAGGGCAAACAGAATCACCCCAATGGGTATGGCCAGCCACAGGCCATGCTGAGGAAAGATTTTTATGAGATTATCGACACCCAACGCCTGCACAAGAAACTGTTGGAGAATACCCCACAAAGGGTATAGGAACAACAGCAACAGCATATGGCCAGGCCAAAGCCCTCGACCGGCCACGATGCCATACCAGGCCATGGCTAGTCCCGACCCGGCAAATAAGACCGATGGCCACAAAAAGGCTGCCCGAAGATTGTCAGTGCGAAATCCCCAACAGTTCCACCTCGTCCGATCTCGGCGAACCTGCCAGACGACATAGCTCATCCAACTGGTGCCAGCCAAGGCTATGAAGAGTCCCTTGGCATCAAGACTCTTGAATACAAGATGCAGCAGCCCGGTCAGGACAACCGCAGAGAATTCCCACCAATTGCCAGTCCGATCATCGGGAGTCATTTCCAGAAGAGTTTTCCCGCACAAATTACATCGAATAAGTTGGAGATCTTTTCAGAAAGGCCAAGGAGGGATCCTGCGGGGAAACCGAGATAACGGGACAACCATCCAGGAAATGATCTGTAACAAAGCCCAATGCCTCAGACTCATAAGGAAATAACCGGACTACCGCCACAACCGTCTTTCCCAGGGTAGGAAAAACCAATTGAACATCTTGCGGCCGTTGGGTTTTCAGCGTTTTGATCAGGGCTTTTTTCAAACTTCTGGCTGAATCTTTAGGTAAGACCTCATTGATGGTCCGTCCAAGGAGATGCTCTCCACCTAAAAGGTGTTGACAGGGAACCGGGAAAAAACAGTCCTGATAGATTCCATTTTCATCCCAGCGAAAGATTTTATGGGGAAGAAACGAGACATGATCCCCTGAAAAAATCCTGCTCAGGAATTCTTCCCACATAGCCTTCGACCAACGCTCACTGGACATCGAACCCTCCCTGGTTTCTATCCATTCCCCCTATCGCAAAGATGTATCTCCCATCAAATATCTCAGTGTTCTTTGCTCTTTCTAAAAAGTAAATAGGAGTGTCCACCTCATGCACAACTAGTGAAATCCCTAGTTATTCGGGGAAAAACCCCTAGCATTCTATATAATGTATTAAAAAAGGAACATTATGACAATTACCCCTCTCCTCCTTGCCTGAAACTTAGGCAGTCTTTCTCGTTCACCGGGAGCTCCTGGACGCCCCCCCTGCAGCACAATTTAAATCAGTAAAAGATAGGAGAAAACCAAGGGAATAGGTAGCTGGATGTCCAGCTCAAGATCCTGTCTCCTCAATTGGCGGCACAATTCGGCAGACTTCTATAGAGGCTCGACCCATTGCTGCAGATCGTTGTGATTGAGACCCCACATAGGATGTCACTCCCAGGGGGTTCAACCCGAGGTTACAATTATTGAGGAGCAAATGATACCCCATGGCTAAGTCACAGCCGAATTTTCTAGAAAGAGGCCGATCCGCGTTAGTCCCTTGGCTCAGGACTCGACATTGCACTCCCGCACCGGGCGCCTGTCTACTCAAATATTTTCGGAGAGGACCATCCAGCCTATCCGAAGTTCTATACTGGTTTCACTAAAGAGGCGGCATCCAAGCAACGGCATAGGGGTGCACGTCTCCTTGGTATGACAGAACAAGTAGGGGTAGAACTCATTGATCGGAATAAGAACATTTCCACACAAAATTCGCAGGCTCAAGCTGACCAAGTAATCGGCTGTCGTTTCCTTCCACTCGTGAGCACTCACTATCTGACTCATCAATAAGCCCAGGACATTGACAAACATTATGACACTCTACCCATGCATCAGCCCTATCCTTCGTTAAGGCTTTAGTTGTGCGTTGATCGACCCTGGCAAGCCATAAAATTTCTGGCCTCCGGAGCAGGAATAAAGGGCTTTTGCATGAGGAACCTCCCTGGAAATTACTGAGGGGGAAGTCCAGGATCCTCCGGTTCTCCGGAGTCGCTCATGACCGTTCCAATCAGTGGCTGATCATGACAGGATTCTGCAACATCCATTTGGCAATACATGGCTTGAGGATCATCTTCATTCCATGCCCCACCGTTGTTAAAGCAATCCAATTTTTCAATACAGGTGTTTACCTGTTCACCCTGGCCGGCAACCGCACAGGTCGAATTGCAGGAGGCAAAGACGGATTCAATCGAGGTACCCGTGCAATCGCTCCCCCCTCCACTCAACAGACAATTCAGTGCTGCGGCGGTTAATTGGCGACCGAGCTGGAGTTTCGGGTCCCCACCTGGGGATACGCATAACGCTTCGAGAACGGAAGGAATTTGTTCAGGGCCATTGGGGTCTACGGAAATAATTTGGCCACAAATATCAATCCCCTCATATCCAATAGGGAAATTATTCAACAGGGTGATGTCATTCCTCTTCGCATCTCGACAGGCTTTCGGACTTCCCGCCTGGCCTGGCGGTTCAAAATCACAAATTACCGTGCCATCCATTTCATAGGTACACTTGTCCGTCACCGTTTGATCATAGGAATTGGCGGTAGACAACCAGGCTCGGATAACTTCTTCAGAAATGTTCGTACTACCGGATTTTTCCTCTCCTGCATGAGTGCCCCAAAATCCGGCCGTTCGGCAAATCTCTTGGGCATTCACCTGGCTCACAACACTTCCCATTCCCATGCTAAAAACAAGACAACCTGCACACATTATCGTGGTTCTCATTGTTAAACCCTCCTGAGAAAAATGTGGGTGTTTCCTTGGTGAGGATTGTGAAGTTCCCCCAATCTGATGAGATTCCCATGAAACCCTTCAAACAAAGTCCCTCAATAGTGGCATGGAGTGGAAAACCTCATTCCATCGTTCTTGGGAGTATTGCTATCTGCGAAGACCCTTGACTAAAAGATTTTGGGGGGACCTTGAGAACAATGCCCTTTGCATTATCGGCCCATGGGAGGACAACTTTACCCAGGCAGGAGCACCAGCGGGAAATTGAGGAAAAGTGTTCTAGCAATATTCCATAGGTGGTCTAGTAATGAGCTCTCTTGCCTGCAACTTTCATCAAGCTAAAACATTGAAAGGGGAATGGTAAAATATGGAGGGACAATGAACGTTTTAACCCTATAAGACCATGAAGTAGGAGAAAACCAAATAGGAGTCAATATAGGGATAAAGAATTGTGAGGCACCTACCAATATTGAATGGGAGATGGAGTAGTGGCACGAACCCACTTCATTACATTCACTTATATCGTCAGCGTAACCCCTCATATTGTCCCTTCAACCGATCGGGATCTTTCCTGATGATTCATTGACAAACATTCGGCCTTCGCCAAGGAGATCAGAGTCAAATTTCCATATATTCGAGGCAAAATTATGGCACGATGCAGGGCACCACTCCTTTTATGTTCGTCCCATTCAAGTGAACATTTCGCAATCGCGCTTTTGCCAGACATTTCCACTTATCGTTTGAATCCTTTCGACCTTCGAGCCGAATACGATAGTGATGGTCTTCCTTCAAATCAGGAATGACATAATAATTATTTTCAAATTTTCGAACTTTTTGGTGCACGTCACACGCGTTGGTAAAAGTATCGCCCCAATCTTTCCAGCAGATTTTCCATTTATCATACTTATCCGGCTGCACACTCCAGGTCACTTTGATGTTGCAAATGCCTTTGTCAAAATCACAGAAATGTCCACCCTCAAATCCGTCAGGACCTGTAGTCAGCCAAACTGACCCCCCAATACCTTTTTCATCATGCGGGGGTTCGTAGGGGTCGCTTTCATGCTCCTGCTGTGGAAGGCCGGCGGGACAATCCGGGTCGGCAGAGCAAGCGTTCAAGTTACAATAGCCATCCGCTCCACAAGGCGGTGGCCCATCAACAGAATCAAGCGCCACAAGCCGTATTGAAGCATCACTCCGACGATCTATTCGTGAAAATTTGAGTGGAGTGGAAGATAGCTGCCACTGAACCCTTCCATTATTCATGAACCAAAAAACCTTGTGAGCCTGATTCGTATCTTCTTCCATCAATACTCCCGATTGACCGGAATCCTGAAACGGCATTCCCTGATTACGATCAGACTGGCCATACACACCAAGTGGTACGCAGAGCACTGCAGCCCATACAATGATGGAATGAGTTCGACGTTTGGTATGTTTCATCATCATGGACCTCCCAGTGAATTTTCATAATTGCCCCCTTTCTGCATTGCAGAACATCCTTAAGGGGTTGAATGAGGATGTTGCTCTGAGTTGTCTCATGGCCTTATTCGTAGAAATTTCCAAAATAAATGGTCTGGTCCAATTCATTGGCCAGATAGATGTTATGCCGCATCATCCACGGTGCAGGATTCCAAATGGTGTCTGGATGATAGGGGGTTCCCGGATCACCCCACGCACCGTTTTCTGCCGGCAACTATGAGATTTGGTCATAGTCCAGGATTTTGTCATACGCCACTGCGGTAATCCCGCGAGTTGTAAGGCTAAGCTTCATTTTTGTCTGTGCCACTGTAGAGTAACAGCAAAAGCCATTCCGTTCGCTGACGACCAATGGGCAACTATTCCAACTCCTTAAAACTATTGCACTGTTAGGACAAAGGAAAGGTGAGAAGAATTTTCAAAGGAAAGAATGGGGAGGATTCGGGTAGCCCCTGAGATACGATTTGTATCTATCCTGATACAAATTAGTTGCTGGGTTCCATGAGGGCTTTTGTTTAGGAGTATGAAGCAGGAAAACCCAGGCTCGTGAATGATTTTTCTATTTTAAAGTTTTCCATAATTGTGGAGTCGTTCTTTCCCAACTAACCGAAATTCTATTTGATTCCATATCCGCCACCGCCGGGAGTTTCAATGGTGAGTTGATCGCCGGCTTCAACGGGGAATGAACATTTTGCACTGACATCTTTTTCGATGCGGTTTTGCCTCAGGCTGTTGCGCCCGGAATTGCCTGGTGCTCCCCCTTCCAATCCATATGGATTGGTGACCCGGCGGTCAGACAACAGCGTCACCTCGGCAGACTGAAGAAATTCGTAGGTCCGGACAATTCCGTCTCCGCCTTTTTGCTGACCGCTTCCTCCAGACTTTTCCCGCAGGGCATAGCGGGAAATCCGAAACGGATACGCATACTCCACGGCTTCGACCGGTGTGTTCAGGGTATTGGTCATGTGTGAATGGCGGCCACTCGCGCCATCGAATTGAGGACCCGCGCCCATACCCCCGCCGATGGTTTCGTAATAGGCAAAGGGCCGGTTGTGTCTTTTGTCCCAGCCTCCAATGGTGAGATTATTCATCGTGCCCTGGCTGGCTGCTGGAATGCGATCAGGACAGGCTTGCGCCAGGGCTCCCAGTAGAACATCCACGATTCGCTGGGAGGTTTCGACATTTCCAGCCGCCACTGCGGAAGGACGTCTGGCGTTCACCAAGGTGCCTTCAGGCGCAATAATGTGAATCGGCCGCAAACATCCACTATTGGCCGGGATGTCTAATCCCAATACACACCGAAAGACATAGGCCACTGCGGACAGGGTAACCGGATACACCGCGTTAATGCTGCCGGGCCGTTGCCCATCAGTTCCCGAAAAATCCACCGTGACCTGTTCATCCTCGATCATGATGGCGACACGAATGACGGCAGGTTCCTCGGTAAAGCCATCGTTATCCAGAGCATCTTCAAAACGGTAGCAGCCATTGGGTAACGTGCTGATTAACTGGCGGGTCATACGTTCGCTATAACGAAGCAGGGCATCCATTTCCGCGAGCAGCGGTTGCATGCTAAACCGTTCAGCCATCGCTCGCATCCGTTCACCTCCAATTTGATTCGCGGCCAACTGAGCCTGGAGATCACCCATGCGTTCCTCTGGAGTACGGACATTCCCTAATAACAGCCGCCAGACGTCATCATTTTTTTTACCCCCCACCATGAGTTTCACCGGGGGAATAATCAGTCCTTCTTGGAAAATTTCCTGTGACAACGGCATCGACCCTGCCGACATCCCGCCAATATCGGCATGGTGCGCGCGATTGGCGACCAACCCTAAGAGAGTGGGGGGGGAGGGGTCTTCCACAAAAACGGGCGACACCACGGTTAGATCGGGAAGATGTGTACCACCGCGATAGGGATCGTTGACCATGGCCACATCGCCAGGCGCCAACGTCAAGGACTCAAGGCAGGCCTGCACCGACAAGGGCATGGCGCCAAGATGAACCGGGATATGCGCCGCTTGCGCGACCAGATTTCCAGATGCATCAAACACCGCACAGGAAAAATCACAGCGTTCTTTGATGTTGGGCGAGAAGGCGGCCCTCTGCAGGCGAGCGCCCATTTCCTCGGCCACGGACACCAACCGGTGCTTCATCATTTCAGTGCGAATGGGATCATCCATCGGTGGCTCCAACCTTTATAAGAATATTCGAATACGTATCAATCGCGGCGTGATCCGTGGGTCCAAGATAGATGGTGGTATCATCCAGAACCAGAATCGCCGGTCCATTGATTTCATGTCCCGGACGCAAGCGGGCTCCCCAATAATGCGGGACCGGGGGCATCCCTTGGGGCAAGACCACCGGACGATCTTCCCATTGAGCGGCAGTCGGATCGGCTGACCCGAGCGGCTTAGTGGGAATGGTCGGCGGCGTCACATGGCCGACTGCCCGGACGCGGACATTCACGACTTCGATAGGTGTCTCTGTCTGACTATAGCCATAGCGCTCGTGATGAATTCGATGAAATTCCTCGTGGAAGGTTGAAGTCAGCGGCACCACTAAGTCGAAGGATTGCCCGACATAGCGGACATCGACGGCTCGAGATAGGACCCATTGGTCAGGATCCACCCCTTCCCGATGTAAGTCCTTTTGCCCCTGATCAATCAACGGTTGCGTACACTGCTCAAGAATTTCATTCGGCGTGTCTCCCGGTAGCATCACCGTCTGGACATAATCCAATTGCACCTCCGCAGCCAACATGCCCAGAGCAGAAAGCGTGGCGGCCATGGGCGACACCAACACATGCGGAATACCTAGTGCTCTGGCCAGATCGCAGGCATGTAATCCTCCGGCCCCACCGAATGCCACCAGGACAGTTTCCCTCGGATCTTCTCCCCGCTCCACCGAAATGACACGCAGCGCGCGCTCCATATGGACATTGGCAATTTGGATCATGCCCAAGGCCAAGGTCTGGCGGACATCCAAGCCGGGACGAGGGATCAAAACCATCTGCCGGCTCAGTTCATCGAACGCCTGTTGCGCCAACTCGACATTCAATCTCATCCGGCCCCCTAAAAACCCGTCGGTCGGCAATCGACCTAAAACTACATGAGCATCCGTGACCGTCGGGATGGTCCCTCCCCCCCCATAACACACCGGACCCGGTTGAGCTCCGGCACTTTGAGGTCCCACACGGAGGTTGCCGCCCGCATCGACGGTAGCCAGAGAACCACCTCCGGCACCAACAGTATGGATATCGATGACTGGCACACGGATGGGATTCCCCCCGACTGTGGCTTCGGTCGTGACATGAATCCTCTCATTAACCAACGCCACGTCTGTGGAGGTCCCGCCCATATCATACGTCAGAATCCGGGTGAAGCCCGCCAACCCTGCCAGGTATCGCGCGCCCACCACACCTCCGGCGGGACCAGACAGAATGGAACGGACGCCATGCCCTCGCGCCTGGGCAACCGAAATACGCCCCCCGTTCGATTGCACAATATGAAACTCGGTCGGTTTTATCTCCCGTTCTAACCGGCCCAAATAGGCATCAAGAACCGGAGACAAATAGGCGTTCACCACCGTCGTACTGGTTCGTTCATATTCCCGAAATTCCGGCAGGATTTCGGAGGAACCCGTCACAAAAAATCCTTCCTCACGCAATCGCTTTGTCACCCATTGCTCATGAGCAGGATTCACAAAGGAAAACAGAAACGATACGGCCACCGACTGGATCGCCTCATGCCGTAACATTTCAAGAATTGAGACGAGGCCTTGGTCCTGAAGAGGCGTCAGGATGTTCCCTTCACAATCCACCCGCTCCGAGATTTCAAATGACCATTCACGCGGGACTAAGGGCGGAGAAATGACAGGGAACAGGTCGTACAATTCAGGACGATTTTGTCGTCCAAAGTGCAACACATCACGAAAGCCTTTTGTCGTGATGAGAGCCGTCCGTGCCCCTTTGCGCTCCAGAATGGCATTGGTGGCCACGGTGGAACCATGCACAATATGCCGACCGGGATGGTGAGGAAGTTGGGCTAACCCTTGCAGGACTGCTTCCGCTGGGTCGGCCGGAGTCGAAAGAATTTTAAATCGCCGGAGTAATTGATCCGTGGAGGAATAGATGACAAAGTCGGTAAAGGTCCCTCCAATATCTATCCCCACCCATACATTTTGACTGGATTGGCCGGAAGTCGACATCGAACACACTCTTATTCAGGAAATGGAAGAGCATACCGGATTATGGGGAAAGTTTGAAGGCAGAAATCACATGGCGTGATGGGAAGGGAGGGTAAGGGGCTGGTTCCGCTAGACATGCATTCCAACCAACACCCTTTCTTAACTTTTCACCAGGCCTTTTAACACGACGCGTCGTGGACTACCGCTGGCATTATCGTGGATCGTGAGCATGGCATGGTGGGTTCCCGGTTCGTGTGGAGCGAATCCGACCTGGAGTGTGCACGAATCGCCCGTATGAAGGGTTACATCCGCGCAAGTGTTATCCGCAACAGAAAAGGCATCCGCTTCATTTCCTGTAATCTTTACATCCCCAATTTTGAGCAGTCCCAACCCGATGTTGGAGACGCGCATCATGTGATGAGAGGATGAAGGATTCGCCTCCTGATCCGACTCCATCTCAAAGACCATGACATCCGTGCTCAGGCTTGGGAGGGGGATAGCCCCACCTCCGCTCAGCAGGACCGACACGCCATCGACATTCGTGCTGGCCGTGGCCAGATCGGGAAATTGGTCTTGATCAAAATCCTCCACCACCACTGCCGAAGGCGTGGCTCCGACACCAAAATGGCCCGCTGAGGTAAAACGTCCGGCTCCATTACCCAATAAAATCGACAAACTATTGGAATCACGATTGACCACAACCATGTCCATCTCCTGATCTCCGTCGAAATCACGAAACATTACTCCTACTGGGGCAAAACCTACCTTTATAGGATCCAATTCGGTAAACGATCCCCCCTCGCGCTGGAGCAGAATGCGTACCGTATCCGAAAAGAGGCTGGTCACAGCGAGGTCCACCAATCCATTTTGGTTGATGTCGGCTCCCTGGATCGCGCTTAATGTGAAGCCCGGGTTGAGCTCCTTCTCAAGGACAAACTTCCCATTTCCGGTATTCTTCAGAATGGAAACAAGCCCGTTCGGGGACCGCCAACTCGGCTGACTCCATGTCACCGCAAGGTCGGGCTTTCCATCACCGGTCAGATCCTCGACCAGCACCCCGGTCGGAAACATGCCGTCCCGTCCGTCCTGTTCGTACGCCACAGGGGCGAGCAGGCCTCCCTGGCCATCATTTAAGAGCACCGCGAGATCAAACGGCGGGTAATACCCAAAGCGTCCACTATTCACCACCACCACATCACTCCATCCATCCCCGTTTACATCCCGAACCGCGAGAAAGGTCGTCCCTTTGCCTGCCTCCTGGCTGACTAACTTCTTAAACAGGCCGGTGCCCTGACCTTTCAGCACAACCACCTGATCAGCGCCGCTTAAGGCCAGAACCAGATCCAGGAGGCCGTCACGATCCATATCGGCGGCAACAACCGCCAGCGGAATTTTCCCGACTCCAAAGGACACAGCCGATCGAAAGGTGCCATTGCCATTGCCTAATAGCACTGAGACGTCGTCGGATGTGCCGTTAACCGTCGCGATATCCGACAATCCGTCCCCATTGAAATCTCCCGTGGTAATGGCTTGCGGAGCGCGCCCAACCGGATTACTCGGCGTGGGGGAATAGGTGAGATTCTGGGCATAGGCAGTGAAAAACCATCCGGGTAGACAGGCCCAAGCCATGCCGAAGAACACAGATCGTTTCACGAATGACCAGAACATCATGGGATTAATTCAATGAAGAATCGGTATAGGTTTTTTCTAAGACAATTTCAATTTCGTCCGTAGCGGCCTTGCCTCGATTTCGAAAACGGGCCACCCAGTCAGGATATTGTTCTAATGTGCGAAATATACTTTTCACGATAGCAGGCTTCACGGTTTCTTCCCAATGTGCAAGCCATACCCTCTCATCCTCCTCGCCCTCATATTCATCCGGGAAGTTGGCTTCCAGAGAAAACCTTAGATTAAACGATTCCTCCTCTTGATACATCTATTTCTCCTTCTCCATCATGACGGGATACCACTCCCTTGCTCGAACCACCATTGTTCTCATCTCACATGATTGCCTATACTAGATGTACCATTTCATTCAAAAGGAGGTCCAGAACCTATGCCGATTTTTGCCTATAGGTGTCAGGAATGTTCACATCAATTTGAGATGCTTGTCCATGGCTCAACCATCCCGCAATGTCCGGAATGTCAGACCAATAGACTTGAAAAACAGTTGACGGGATTTGCCGTAGGGGGGACAGGTAGTGGAATGAACTTTGTTGATCCAGGCAGTTGCGGATCCTGCGGAGATCCCCGTGGACCAGGCGCCTGCTCAATGAATTAGGGGGTCCGGAGACTACCCTAGGTAGCAGATGACAGTCTCATTTCTCCAAATCAGGCTCTCTGCCCCATTGATATGTTCATTACCATTCAAGCCATCTTCTTCAGGATCAATCCAAATCTTTTCGGGAAAACCTAACGAATCTTCGCCCACACCATAGAAAAGTGCCTGGGCCGAAAGGATGTAGGTTATCCATCCAATCGTGCCATCCCCTTCAACGATTCGATAGTGGGTCTGTTGAAAAAAGCCGCCAGCGGCGTTCTCGCCATTTTCCCGTGCTCACGTACTCAGTTTACGCTCCGCGCGTACAATCGGCTGCGTTCTTGCCGGACGTACCCTTCGGGAAGACTCAGGGCATGCTTTTTTGAACCGACCCGGAGCCTTTGATGAGTAATCTCATCCTGCGCAAATTTGCCCTTGAACATCCTTATTATTCAACACTCCCATAGTGCATATCCAAGGCCTCAGGAAGGGATTCCTGTAGTCCAGGAATCACCATCAACACTCTATGCACACTGACATGCAGAGCGCGTTCCTGCTCCGTTTCCGGATACCGGATGGCCATCATGCCATTGGGAAGAAGGGTATTTTGGGTGAAGGTCGTAACCTGAAACGCTGAAGGATTGAGTGAAGAATCACACGAACACGTTGTAGGGGGGAAGAAATCAGGAAAATAGGTGAGAACCCAAAGACCGCAAAGATCAGTGGACCAGCTCTGAAGCCTCCCATCGGATACCTCCTGCTCGGGAATCTTCACGACGACTTGTAACCCTTAGCTTCTTATCGGTCACATCTGAACAGTCATGAAGAAAACGAACAAAGACAGGAAGGTCATGTCCTGGAAGGTGCTGAAAAGGCGAAGGATTGAACAATCGGAGGTGATGTGCTGGCCAGTCCGGTTTGTGCAATGGCGGCACAGGAAGTTCAGTGGATTATGTGGTCTTTCTCTCAGAACTGCATGCCCACATGATCTCATTCTAGGCACTTTTGCAGACGAATCATCCGAAATCCGACAGGGTCCTAACAGACAATCCACAGACCTTAAGGCAGATGCCGACTTCTAGATTGGATAGGGGGGTAAGCGAACCCGAGGGTGTCGGGAGGCCGGATAGAAGTCTCGGTCATATGGGGAAGAAGAACCGGTTCCCGATGCCCGGTCAAAAGGTAACGTGGGCTATTCCGAACTGCCCAGCATATCGTCGATGAGGGGACGATTCAGATCTTCGCAGCCTGGACAAATCACGTCAAAAAATGTTTCATGATCCGCCACATAGTTTTTTTCATCCACCAATTTTTCTTCATGTATGCTTTCGTAACATGCCGGGCAGAGCATCATGAGACCGCGCATGACCGATACCGTTTTTCTTCCCTGGCTACGTGGTAATTGCATAGCGTCCTCCCTACCTGGGGTGGGTGCGGTCTCAACCGACACTATGACCACCCTCGTTGTTGCGCTAGGAAAAAGTCTTCCTGTTCAAGGTCAATACCACACGCAGGACATTCATAAGGCTGATCATCAGGTGGGATGCCGACCGGCGTGTCCTGGACCTTTCCCTGACAGACGTGATAGAAGTTTCCTCGGGCATTTTCATCATGCAAGATATCGGACTCATACTTTAGGATCATTTCACTCTCCTTCACCTTTTCATTATGGCTTCTCAATTTATAACAAGGCATCGATTTCCCGGGCAATCCCCATTGCTCTCAATCCGTCCCCGAAATCGGCCAATCATTTTTTCTGGTCCCTTTCATAAACAACTAGGCCCCCTGATACTAGGAATGGTCTTTTGGATGGCGTTAGGGCTTTGGTCAACCTCGGGTTGGGGCCTTTCTGGAAAACCCGCCCCTGCCAATGGCCCCATTGGATTGCACCGCATGGTGGAACACGACTTTTCCAAGCCGGTCTTTCTCACCGCCAGTCCGGATCAGACCAACCGCTTGTTCGTGGTGGAACAGGATGGCCGCATTGTCATCCTGACCCCAGGCAAAAAAAATCCCTCTCTTTTCCTGGATATCGCTGAAAAACTTTCCACAGGAGGGGAACGAGGACTCCTGGGTCTGGCATTCCATCCTCAGTACTCGAAAAATGGCCGGTTCTTTGTCAACTACACCAGAGCACGGGACGGGGCCACAGTGATTGCCGAATATCACGTATCATCCGATCCCGCCCGAGCGGACCCGCAAGAAACCATCCGACTCGTCATTCCACAACCCTACAGCAACCATAACGGAGGCATGATCGCCTTTGGTCCCGATGCATTCTTGTATATTGGGACGGGAGATGGCGGAGCAGGTGGTGATCCCGAGAATCGAGCGCAAGATCGAATGTCAATGCTGGGGAAATTTCTTCGAATCGATGTGGATGAACCGCCTCCCTATCGCATCCCTGCCGACAACCCCTTTGTGGGACAACCAGGCCAACCTGAAATCTTTGCGCTTGGCCTTCGAAATCCCTGGCGCTTCTCCTTTGACCGCCAGACCGGGGACTTGTGGGCCGGAGATGTCGGACAGAACCTTTGGGAAGAAATCGATGTGATTGCCAAAGGGAAAAACTATGGATGGCGCCTTTTAGAGGGGACCCACTGCTTCAACCCCTCGAAGAACTGCGAAGCGGGCCAGCAGGTGGTCCCGCCGGTCACAGAATACCGGCACGAGCACGGACGATGCTCGGTGACCGGAGGCTATGTCTATCGAGGGAAACGCGTGCCCTCGCTAGAAGGGGTCTATGTGTTCGGGGATTATTGTACCGGCGAAATCTGGGGCTATCGCGAGGGGAAGACGACACAACTGCTGAATACGGATTTAAAAATTGCGTCCTTTGGCGAAGATCGTGAGGGAGAACTCTATGTGATCGGTCACCAAGGTAAGATTTTTCAGATCACACCCAACGTCTCTGTTACATTGCCCTAGCCAACCATTAAAATTTTTGAATCTTTTGAAATAAATCGACCTCATCAAGAGCTTTTCCCACACCATAGACGACGGAGGTCAAGGGATCTTCTACCGTTATAATGGGGAGATTGGTTTCTTCCTGAAACCGTGTGGCAATACCCGGCAACAATGATCCCCCGCCTGTAATTACCACTCCCTTATCGATGATATCTCCGGCCAACTCCGGCGGCGTATTCTCCAACGCGTTTCGTAAGGCATTCACGATGGCATGTATGGGATCTTCCAATGCTTCTCGAATCTCAGAATCATTCACCACGACCGTCCGGGGAATACCCGAAATCATATCCCGCCCTTTGACCATCATGGTTTTGGCCTGTTCTAACGGATAGGCAGATCCGACTTCGATTTTCACCTTTTCCGCCATGTGATCACCGATCAGGAGGTTATACCGTCGCTTAATATAACTCATAATGGCATCATCCATGGAGTCACCCGCCACTTTAACCGACTCGCTACAGACTATGCCCCCTAGAGAAATCACAGCAATATCGGTGGTACCTCCTCCAATGTCGACCACCATGTTCCCCGAAGGTTCCGTGATCGGTAATCCCGCTCCAATGGCTGCCGCAACCGGCTCTTCAATCAGATAGACTTCCCGGGCGCCGGCTTGGCTGGCCGATTCACGGACGGCCCGTTGCTCAACTTCGGTGATACGGGATGGCACACCAATAATACAGCGAGGCCTGACGAAGGCCCGTCGGTTATGCGCTTTGGTAATAAAATAATGCAACATGCGCTCGGTCATGGCGAAATCGGCAATGACCCCTTCTTTGATCGGGCGGATCGCCACAATATTACCCGGCGTCCTTCCTACCATGCGTTTGGCTTCGACACCCACAGCCAATACTGTGTTTGATTGTTTTTCGATGGCCACCACCGAGGGTTCACTCAGGACGATGCCTTTACCACGAACATAGACCAGTGTCGTCGCCGTTCCTAAATCGATGGCTAAATCACTCGAAAACCACCCTAGAATATCACTCAACCCTGGCATGAGCCCCCCATGTGGAAAGACGGTTGATTCAGAAAATGCCGATCAGGCTGGAGCCTGTCCGGCACTACCGACATATTATCGGAACACCATTTGTCAAAATAAAGGAATATTGAGAAAATGTTCCGGAATGTGTTTGTCACCAAGAAGCCACCGGCTTCTTCCATGAAACCAAGCTCCTGATCAACCATTCAGGGAGCGGGAATTCCCACATCATCCATCTGGACGGAATACAAGGCCCGAGGAGGAGGGGAAATGAGACATGAGGCCTGGCTGTGGCCCGGCACAGGCTAGGCGATCATCCTGTCCATGTCAAGAGTATAGAGAACCGATTTCCAGGGTTGGAAATCAGGAGCACGTGCTTCACGTCCGTTCACATACCCACACACTTGCTCTGAAGGCTGGGTATGGTATAAGAAGAGGAACATTTCTTGTTCTGCTCCCATCATCCTTTGGAGGAAGAGTTACCTCGATCGTGTCTAAAAAAGGCTTGCTGTTTATCATCGTCCTGGCTCTTATCGCCATTTATCTGGGATTAATTGGAAACGCACGTTGGGGAGATTCCACCGCCCCTGAAATTTCTCTCGAACAACCGTTCGAGCAGGTCGGCCCAACTACGCCACTGGTTCTTCGCATTCAAGATAATGGGACCGGTCTTCGGGATATCTCAGTTCGCATTATTCACAACCTGGAAACATTCAGCCTGGCCGACCAATCGTTTTCTTCTGAGGGGTTGTTGTCGGCAGCCGGCGGACGGGACCATGAATTCACGCTGAACATTGTTCCCTATGCCGACTCGGACCTGCCTCGACGACAGGGACAAGCTCAACTCATTGTGACCGCCCGGGATTATTCCTGGCGCAACTGGTTTGAAGGTAACGGACAACGGCTGGAGAAGGAATTTACCCCGCAATTTACTCCACCCAGATTGGAACTCCTGTCCCCCCCCACGACCATCGTGCAAGGTGGAACAGGCATCGTCAGGTATCGAGTGATCCCGGAGGTGTCGACTCACGGGGTCAAGATTGGAAAGGCCTTCTTCCCGGGATATCCTGCACCGGACAAAGCCGGAATGTTTGCCTTCATTGCCTTTCCTTACAATTTGCCGTCCTCGACCCCGATTCAAGTGATTGCAGACGACGGGTATGGCAACTCCGCTCTCATGGATGTGGGCTTCACAGTCAAACCGCAAGCCTGGCGTACCCGTTCCATCAGGATTTCCGACTCATTTATTCGTAAAACGGTTCCGACCATTCTGGCACAGACTCCAGAATTACAAAGTCTGGACGATCCACTGAAGGATTTCCTTCTGGTCAACGACACGTTACGCGACATGAATAATGCGACCATTACCAAGCTGGCCAAGAGCAGCCGCCATGAATTTCTCTGGAAAGGGGCATTTCGCCAATTGTCGGGCTCACAGGTCGAAGCCTCCTTTGCCGACCACCGAAAATATACGTATAAGGGAAAGGTCGTCGACACCCAGGATCATTTAGGGTTTGACCTCGCCGTCACCCAGCATTATCCGGTTGAAGCCGCTAATAACGGAATTGTGATATTCGCTGGGTACCTGGGCATTTACGGAAACACGATTATTGTTGATCATGGATATGGATTGCTTTCCTTATATGCGCATCTCTCCTCGATTGAAGGCAAACCCGGTGATGCGGTCACCATTGGGCAAATTATCGGCAAATCAGGCACCACCGGCCTCGCAGCCGGCGATCACCTGCATTTTAGTTTGATTTTGCATGGCGAACAGGTGAATCCCACTGAATGGTGGGATCCGTTTTGGGTGAAAACCCGCATCAAAGACCAGTTGGGATTGCCCTCTCTGGTCAAACCAACGGATGAAGAACCGGAACCGTCCACAATACAGTTAGGCCCCTCGCCCGCGCCAGTCCAGTAATGTCATAAGGCGGCTTCACCCTCCGAGATCCCGAATCCCACATGAATTTCAAGACCCTCTGAGTCATCAAAGGATACGAACGTATGGCCAAACGAACCAGGTCTGGCACCGATAATTCCACCAACATCCCTTCAGAAATCACTCCCGTTCTGTTGGATGAGACGACGCGGCAACGCTATCTCAATTATGCGCTCTCGGTTATTACCTCTCGGGCCCTTCCGGATATCCGGGATGGATTGAAACCGGTGCAGCGGCGCATTTTATTCTCAATGTTTCACAACCATCGCCTCGTGCCTGACCGGCCACCCATCAAGAGCGCCAAAGTCGTGGGGTCCGTTATCGGTGAATGGCATCCACATGGGGACGCGGCGGTCTATGACGCGATGGCTCGAATGGCTCAGCCCTGGTCATTGCGCAACACCCTGGTGGATGGCCATGGAAATTTCGGCAGCCAGGACGGTGACCGTCCCGCCGCCTATCGCTATACCGAAGCCCGTTTGACACCCCTCGCACTGGAACTGCTGAATGAACTGAATAAAAACACGGTTGACTTCCAACCCAATTACGACGGCAAAGCGGAAGAACCGATGGTACTTCCCGCCCGTTTTCCCAATCTGCTGGTGAATGGCTCGACAGGCATTGCGGTGGGCATGGCCACCAATATCCCTCCTCATAATTTAGGAGAGGTCGTTGAGGCCGCGATTGCCCTGATTGCGAAACGGGATGCCTCTATTTCCGATCTCATGAAATACCTGAAAGGCCCGGACTTCCCGACCGGTGGCGAAATATTGAACAACAAAACAGAAATCCGGGAAATGTATGAGACCGGGCAGGGGTCGATCCGGCTTCGCGGAGAATATGAAGTCAAAGCATTGGATCATGGGAAATCAGCCATTCTCATTACATCCATTCCCTTTGCCGTCGATAAGTCCACGATTGTGGAACGGATCGGCGAATTAATCATCACCAAAAAGGTTCCGCAATTGGTGGATGTCCGGGATGAGTCCACGACCGAAGTTCAAATCGCGCTTGAAACACAAAAAGATGCCGATCCCCATCTGGCCATGGCCTATCTCTTCAAACATACGCCGTTGCAGAATAATTTTTCCGTTAATTTGACGTGTCTGGTTCCGGTACCAGGATCGACCGTGGCCCGTCCTGACTGCCTGAATCTCAAGCAGATGCTGGAACAGTTCATCGACTTTCGGTTTATCACCGTCAAGCGAAGATTCAGTTATGATTTGCAAGTCCTGGAAAAGCGAATCCATATCCTGAATGGATTCAAACTCATTTTCGACGCTCTGGATCAGGTACTCAAGATCATCCGGCAAAGTGAGGGTAAAGCCGATTCTGCCAATAAACTCCAACAACGATTCGGACTGGAACCCATACAAACCGATGCGATTTTGGAAACGCCCATCTATAAATTATCCCGAACCGAAATCAAAAAAATGCTGGATGAGCTGGCCGACAAGCTGCGCCAGGCCAAGAATCTCAAAACACTGCTGGCTTCCAATACCAAATTATGGGATGTGGTCAAAAAAGAACTGGAGGAGGTCGCCATAACCTTTAGGGACAGACGCCGGACCAAAATCGGCCGGCGGCAAACCGAGGAAGTCGAGTTTGATCCGGACGCGTTCCGGGTTAAAGAAGATGCGGTGATCACCGTTTCCGCAGATGGCTGGATCCGGCGAGTCGGCCTGATTAAAGATCTTTCCAAAGCACGGGTTCGGGAAGGCGATCGGGTCATGACGATTTTAGGCGGGAGCACCCTTGAATCGGTGGTGTTCTTTTCCAATTATGGCAGCGCCTACTCTATTCGCATCGGCGATATTCCACCGGCCCGAAGTGGCTTTGGCGATCCGGCACAGAAGCTGTTTAAATTCAAAGATGGCGAACGGATTATTGAGGGAATGAGTTTCGATCCGCGTATGCGAACAACGGGACTGTCCGCTCCTGCACCCTCAAAAGGTCGCAACCTGCCACTCTTCGACAGCACCCCATCCGGTCTATACGGAGAAGCCGTCGCCATGACGTCAAGCGGGATGGGGATTCGATTTGAGCTTGCCCCCTTCCGGGAGCCCTCGACCCGACTGGGTCGAAAATTTTGTAAACTCAAGGAAGGGGAAGAAGTCGTCGGAGTCAACCAGGTCACCGCTCCTCTGCAAAAAACCGTCGTGGCCGTCGTCACCGTGCAAGGCCGAGCCTTGCTCTGTCAGGCCGAAGAGGTGGCGCAACTGGCCGGACCCGGTCGTGGAGTCATCGTCTTGAAAGTAGACCAACATGATACCGTGGTTGGGTTTAGATTATTGTCTTCAAAAGAGGAGGAACTCGTGCTTGTCAAAGAAGACGGGGGCACCCTTTCCGTCTCCCTTCGCAAGTACCAGGTGGTCGGACGGGGAGGGAAAGGACATCCCTTGCTTAGGCGGGGTCGTCTGACCGGCATGATGCCAACTGAGTTGACCGTACCGATATTCCAAACCGACGTCACATCCTAGTTTCCTGAAGCACGAGGGAATGAACGTTTTGACCGTATTGATATCTCTTCACTCACAAGGATCCGTTCATGGGTAAAACATATAATGCCAGTGACATATTGGTACTGGAGGGGATCGAACCGGTCCGACGCCGCCCCGCTATGTATATCGGAGGCACCGATAAAACGGGCCTGCACCACTTAGTCTGGGAAATTCTCGACAATGCGATCGATGAAGTCATTAATGGCTATGCCTCCCACATCATCGTGGAACTGGATAAATCCCGTGAGGGTCTCCGCATCACGGATAACGGTCGGGGCATTCCTGTAGACAAACATCCCAAACACAAAAAGTCGGCATTAGAAATTATTATGACAACCTTACATGCCGGAGGAAAATTTGATACGGGAAGCTACATCCATTCCGGCGGATTGCATGGAGTCGGCGCCTCGGTCGTGAATGCCCTGTCCCGTCATCTGGAAGTGCAGGTCAAACGTGACGGCAAGGAGTGGGAACAGACCTATCAGGCCGGGGGACCTCAAGGTCCCGTTAAAGCCTTGGGCAATGCACGAGGAACCGGGACTTCGGTCTATTTTCGTCCCGACCCCAAAATATTCGGCAAAACCATCCAATTCGATCCCGCTGTGTTACTGGACACGCTGGATGCGAAGGCCTATCTGCACAAGGGGCTCAAGCTGACTTTCAAAGATGGTACCACCGGAGAAACCCACCTGTTCCATCACGAACAGGGCATCCAGGAATACTTGCGCAAATTAGTGGCAGATCGCGGTCGAAAAACGACCGTCGATTTCGTCTTTTACCTGGAACGTCAATTTAAAAATGGCCCAACAGGTCCTGAAGGAGGCGCACAGGCGCTGAAGATGGAAGTCGCCTTGCAATGGACCGATGAACCCGCCGAATTTGTCAAAAGTTATGTCAATGGCGTGGCCACTCCCAATGGGGGTACGCATGAAATGGGGTTACGTGGCGGCATCGTGAAAGCGGCACGCAATTACATCGACACCCACAATCTCACGCCCAAAGGCCTCTCCCTTCAAGCC
Source organism: Nitrospirales bacterium (assembly GCA_021604105.1). Lineage (GTDB taxonomy): Bacteria > Nitrospirota > Nitrospiria > Nitrospirales > UBA8639 > Nitrospira_E. The sequence continues at coordinate 36,884 of BQIW01000041.1, forward strand.
GAAGATATTCGCGAGGGCATGGCGGCCGTGCTGAGCGTCCTGGTTCTCCACCCGCAGTTTCAGGGACAAACGAAGGAACGGCTCAATAATCCGGAAGTGCAGGCACAAGTGGATAATCTGGTCAGGCCGGCACTTGAAACCTATCTCAACGAAAATCAAAGTATTGCTGAAACTCTTGTGGGTCGTATGATTCTGGCCGCACGAGCCCGCGAAGCCTCTCGTGAAGCCTCCAAAGCCGTGATGCGGAAATCGGCCGTGAGCCATCGTCTCAATCTGCCGGGAAAACTGGCCGACTGCCAGAGCACGGATCCAACCATCAGCGAATTGTTTATCGTCGAGGGGGACTCTGCAGGCGGGACAGCCAAACAAGGCCGTGACTTAAAAAATCAGGCCATTCTTCCCATACGCGGCAAAGTGCTGAACACGGAAGAACTCACTCTGGCCAAAGTGGTTGAGAACAAAGAGCTCGCGGATGTCGTCAAAGTCTTGGGCTGTGGAGTCGGGAAAGACTTTGATCTCAAGAAACTCCGGTATCATAAAATTATCCTGTTGATGGATGCGGATATTGACGGCTATCACATCAGCACACTATTGCTGACCTTTTTTTTCCGGCACATGCCTGATCTGATCCGGCAAGGCCACGTCTTCATTGCCCAACCGCCACTCTACCGGATTGAAATCGGGAAGGAAGTCCACTGGGCCGGCACCGACGAGGAAAAAGAACGCATCGTGGCAGGGGCCCGCAGCAACGCCAATCCCACCATCAGCCGCTTCAAAGGCTTGGGCGAAATGTTTCCACAACAGCTCAAAGTCACCACCCTCCACCCCGCCACCCGTCGCTTACTCAAAGTCGAACTGTTAGACGAACTACAAACCGACCGGACCTTTCAGGATTTGATGGGCAAACGCACCGAGGCCCGGTATGAATTTTTGATGGCCAACGCCGGGCTGGCGGACAACCTTGACGTGTAACAAACGGTCATGCTTGAACTGTGAGTGTG